>JBJHCH010000075.1:0-18622 GCA_050485905.1 Paracoccaceae bacterium
GACGGCGGCCATGACCGGCGATGCCTCTTCGTCCGGTGCGGCGGGGGTCTCGTCCTGCACCGTCGCCACGACCATGGTGGCACCGGCCTCGTCCGGGCGGGCCGCGGGCACGATGGTCATCACCGGTGCCAGGGCAGAGGTGCTGGTGCCCTCTGCCATGGGATCGTCGGTTTCCGCAAAGGCGATCACCTCGGTCACGCCATCGGCATCGACAACTTCGGCCAGGACATCCGCGATGTTGTCGCTGATCGCGGCGATCATCTCTTCAGGCGGGGCGGCCATTTCAGGTGTCGGACGGGCAGCCGGGCGCAGGCTGCGCGTTACAGCCGCAGCGGCCACCTGCCTGACCTGACCCGACGGGGCGATGGCGATCTGCGGCGTCGCCGGACGGCTGACCGGCACGTTGTTCGGCGCGCGCTGGAAGCCCATGTCGAGCAGTTCCGCGACCTGACGATTGCGCTGCGCGGTCGAGGTTCCGCCAAAGACCGTTGCGATGATGCGCTTGTTGCCGCGTTCGGCCGAGGCGACGAGGTTGAAGCCTGCCGCGCGGGTATAGCCGGTCTTGATCCCGTCAGCCCCACGATAGTCGGACAGGAAGCGGCGATTGGTGTTGTGCACGGTCGCCATGCCCGCATCGGTCGTCTGGCGTGAGAAGATGTTGTAATACTGCGGCCAGTCGTAGAACAGCCGCCGGCCCAGGGTCGTCATGTCGCGCGCCGTTGACAGGTGGCCGGCCTGGGTGAGCCCGTGGGCATTGTGGAAGGTGGTGTCGTTCATCCCCAGCGCCTTGGCGGTGGCGTTCATGCGGGCGGCAAAGGCAGCCTCGGAGCCGGATATCGCCTCACCGATGGCGGTGGCGGCGTCGTTGGCTGAGCGCACGGCGGCGGCGCGGATCAGGAATCGCAACTGGATCCTCTGACCGGGGCGCAGGCCCAGCTTCGATGGCGGCTCTGCGGCAGCCTTGCGCGAGATGGTGACCATCGTGTCGAGCGATATCTCGCCGCGCTGGATCGCGTCGAAGGCGACGTAGAGCGTCATCATCTTTGTCAGCGAGGCCGGATGCAGCCGGGTATCGGCGTTTCGGGAATGGAGCACCTCGCCCGACCGGGCGTCCATCACCATCGCCGCATAGGGCGCGGCCAGCGCCCCGGCTGCGGGAACCACAAGGAGCACGCATAGTATGAGTGCCGCGAAACGACCCGGAATACGACGTGTATGCACGCCCACTGCCCTCTGCCTCTGACGTTTCGGTCTTTGTTTCTGCCGAAACTTTATTGCTCTGTGCCGAAGATAGCACAGCGATATGTGTCCGAAAAGCCCTTGAAATCCTTACATAACCTTAAGGCATCGCGCGTTTCGCAGATTTAGCGTCAGGGCGGTCCGCTCACACCAGATATGCCCCTAGCCTTCGTCGATCCAGCCGATCAAATCTGGCAGCGGCGCCAGATCGGGCAGCCTGCGAAAGCGCGGATGCTCGGCCGGCGGGTCCGCGGCCTCCAGTTCCCAGGTCAGGCCATGGGGCACATGCACGCCCCAGCCGCCCGCGAGAATCGGGGGAATCACATCGGATTTCAGCGAGTTGCCAACCATCAGCGCCTGTTCCGCCCCGGTTCCGTGGCGGGCGAAGATGGTCGCATAGGTGCCCGGCGTCTTGTCCGAGACGATCTCTACCCCGTCGAACAGCTCGCCCAGGCCCGATTGCGCGAGTTTCCGCTCCTGATCCAGCAGGTCGCCCTTGGTGATGACCAGCAGACGATAGCGCCCGGCCAGCGCCGCGATCGTCTCGTGGACATGGGGCAGCAGTTCGATCGGGCAGGCCAGCATCTCGCGCCCCGCGGCCATGATCTCGGCGATGATCGAGGCCGGCACCCGACCGTCCGTGACCTCGATGGCGGTTTCGATCATCGACAGCACGAACCCCTTCACGCCAAAGCCGTAGTGGCCGATGTTGCGCCGTTCGGCCGCCAGCAGGCGCGCGTCCAGATCCGGCCCCTCGGCATGGTCGGCCAGCAGTTCGGCAAAGCGTTCCTGCGTCAACCGGAAGAACCGTTCGTTCTGCCAGAGCGTGTCATCGGCATCGAACCCGATGGTGGTCAGCCGGTCTGCCATCAGTGCCGTCGCTCCGTTGCCGTTGCGCCCCATCCCTGCACGGGCCTTTTCACGCGGAGGCAAAACCTTATATTATCGCCCGGAGAACACCGAGTCTGCAGGAGTGCCAACGTGACCCTTTCGCCCCGCATGATGTCCGATCGTGAGGACAAGCGCGATGGCGAAACCTCTGTCATTCCCAAGACGAAGCCCAAGACCCAGCGCCCGCCGCTCTACAAGGTGCTGCTGCTGAACGACGACTATACGCCTATGGAGTTTGTCGTCCATGTGCTGGAGCGGTTCTTCGGCCTGAGCCACGCCCATGCGTTCGAGATCATGCTGACGGTGCACAAGAAGGGCCTTGCCGTGGTGGGTGTCTTCTCGTTCGAGGTGGCCGAGACCAAGGTCGCGCAGGTGATGGATTTCGCGCGCCGCCACCAGCATCCCCTGCAGTGCACGATGGAAAAGGAATAGGGCAGTCGCCCGACCGCGATGAAAGCCTCGCGCCTGACCTTCGCGCTGGACAGCGGCGCGGCCGTGCTGCCGGATGACGGCCCGATCCTGGTGATCGGCCCGCGAGCCGGCGACGACCTGAGCGCCCTGCCCGGCGACCGTGTGCAGATCGTGCAGGGGTTCCGCCCGGATCACGACCATTTCGTCGCGCAAGGCTATACCACCGCCGTCGCGCCAGAGGGCAGCTATGCCGCGGCGGTCGTCTTCGTGCCGCGGGCCCGGGATGCGGCACGGGCGCGGATCGCGCTGGCGGTGGCGCATGTGCCGCCCGGCGCACCGGTGATCGTGGACGGCGCCAAGACCGACGGGGTGGACGCGCTGGCGCGCGAGATTCGCGCCCGCGCCGATCTGGGCGAGGTGGTGGCCAAGGCCCATGGCAAGGTCTTCGCCTTTGCTGCCCCCGAGGCGGCGGTCTTCGACGACTGGCAGGCGCGGCCGCAGCGGCTGGCAGAGGGTTTCGTGACGCTGCCCGGTGTGTTTTCAGCCGACGGCATCGACCCCGGATCGCGCCTGCTGGCCGGGGCGCTGCCGGCCCGCCTGCCCGCACGCATTGCCGATCTGGGCGCGGGCTGGGGCTATCTGTGCGCCGCGATCCTGCAGCGTGAGGGCGTGGCGGAGGTGCATCTGATCGAGGCCGACCACGACGCGCTGGGCTGCGCGCGGCAGAACATCACCGACCCGCGGGCGCGGTTCCACTGGGCCGATGCCACCCGCTTTGTCCCCGAGGCCCGCCTTGACGCGGTGATCACCAACCCGCCGTTTCACATCGGCCGCGATGCCGACCCGGCGCTGGGCGCGGCCTTCATCCAGGCGGCCGCGGGAATGCTTACGCCATCCGGCACTCTGTGGCTGGTCGCCAACCGGCATCTGCCGTATGAGCGCAGCCTTGGCTCTGCCTTTCAAGAGGTCGCGGAGCATGCCGGCGACGGAAGCTTCAAGATCCTTCGTGCGACACGCCCCGTCGCTGCCCGCACAAAACCCCTGCGCCAGCGCCGCCGCGCCTGACGCGCAGCCCTTCCATCCAGGACCCCCGACATGACATTCTCGATCACCGGCAAGACCGCCATCGTCACCGGCGCTGCCAACGGCATCGGCCTCGCCATCGCGCGGCATTTCATCGACCAGGGCGCCAACGTGATGTTCGCCGACATGGACGAGGACCGGCTGGAAGAAGAGGTCGGCGAAGAGGCGGAGCGTGAAGGGCCGGTGCGATACTTCGGCGGTGACCTGCGCCAGAAACTGACCATCGCCAACCTCGTCTCGGCCACGATCGATGCCTTTGACCGCGTCGATATCCTGGTCAATGCCAGCCGGCAGGTGGTGCTGTCCGATCCGCTCAACGTCGAGGATGACGGGGTGGAACTGCTGCTTCAGCAAAACCTGCTGACCGGGCTCCGGCTGTCACAGGCGGTGGCCAAGCGCATGATCCTGCAGGGTAAGCAATCCGACAGCACGGCCCCGCTGGGCAGCATCGTAAACCTGTCGTCGGTCGCCGCGCGGCTGACACGGCCGGAACTCATGGCCTATTCGATCAGTTCTGCAGCGGTGGAGCAGATGACCCGCTCGCTTGCCCTGGCGCTGGCGCGAGAGCGGATTCGCGTCAATGCGGTGGCCTTTGCCAGCGTGATGAGCCACAGCCTGAAGACCACGTTGAAGGATCACGCCGACTACCGCAGCGCAATTGCCGCAGGCACGCCACTGCACCGGATCGCCGCGCCTGCGGAAGTGGCGGATGCTGTGCAATACCTGGCGTCGGATGCGGCCGGGTTCATCACCGGGCATGTGATGACGGTGGACGGCGGGCGCAGCCTGCTCGACCCCGTCGCCTGCCCGGCGCACTAGATCAGGGAAAGCGCGCCTCGCAGGCCATGACTTCAAGCTGCGCCCTCTGGCGCAACTCGGCCTCGCGCTGCTTCAACTGCCGCAGCTTGCGCTGTTCGGCCAGCGCGTCGATGGCGACGGGGCGCTCGTTCACCTCGGTCTCGGTCGTGGTGCAGATGCCCAGCGGGTTGCTGGGCGACAGGCAGAAGCTGACGCCCGTCTTGACCGTCGGTTCGGCCTGGGTCGCATAGCCGCGACGGATGTTGGTTTCGGTTTCCTCGATCAGCTTTTCCAGAACGCGCACGTCCTTCAGCGCCTCGTCGATACAGTCGCCGCGCTTGTCGGCGCAGGCCGACAACAGGACAGACAGCGGCAAAAGGAACAGGACAGCCCGGCGCATCGTGATCTCCGTTGATTCGCCGGCACCATAGGGGTTTTCGATTTCCACGCAATTCACGGGTTGCGGAACGCGCGGCTTTGCGGTGTCCTCGCCACATGAGTGGGGAGAACGGAATGACCGAGGGTTTCGACGGGCGCAAGGCGCAGGCATCGGCGTGGTTCCGCAGTCTGCGGGATCAGATCGTCGCCGCCTTTGAGGGCATGGAGGACAGCCAGCCCGGCGCCGGCGGGCAACCGGCCGGCCGGTTTGAAGTCACGGAAACCAAACGACATTCCGACGACGGCAGCGATGCGGGCGGTGGGCTGATGAGCGTGATGCGCGGGGGCCGTCTGTTCGAGAAGGTGGGCGTCAACGTCTCTACCGTCTATGGCCGTCTGGGCGAGCGGGCGCAGAAGGCGATGGCGGCGCGGGGCGTGCCGGGGATGGAGAGCGATCCGCGGTTCTGGGCCAGCGGCATCAGTCTTGTGGCGCATATGCAGAACCCGCATTGCCCGGCGGTGCATATGAACACGCGGATGTTCTGGACGCCGCAGGCCTGGTGGTTCGGGGGCGGATCGGATCTGAACCCCTGCATCGAATATGCCGAGGATACGGCGTTTTTCCACGACACGCTGCGCGACCACTGTGACCGGCACGACGCCAGCTATTATCCCAAATACAAAAAATGGGCCGATGAATATTTCTTCATCCCCCATCGCGGCCGGGCGCGGGGCGTGGGCGGCATTTTTTACGACGATCACAACACCGGCGACTGGGAGGCGGATTTCGCCTTTACCCAGGACGTGGGCCGCGCCTTTCTGCCGGCATTTCAGGGCGTTACCGAACGTCGCCGCCACATGCCATGGACCGGGGACGACCGCGAGGTGCAGCTTGTCCACCGCGGGCTTTATGCGGAATACAACCTCGTCTACGACCGCGGCACGAAGTTCGGGCTGGAGACGGGGCACGACGCGAACGCGGTGCTGATGAGCCTGCCGCCCATCGCCAAATGGACGTGATCACCCACGTATGATCTGCGTGCATCTGCCGTGCATACGTTGCGTGCGGTGGGTCGGGTCAGGGCGCAACGCTGCCGCCGGTTCGCGGATATGCACCGACGTATGATTCACGTGCATCCGCCGTGCATACAACGTGCATACGTCGCGTGCAGTGGGCGGCCGCGCCGCGCAACACCGGTCCGGCGACCGGCTGACGCTGACAGTCAGCCCGCTCAGCCGCCCGGCGCGGCGATCTCCACCTTCATCACCCGGTTGGTGCTGCTTTGATGGATCAGCAGCCCGCCGTCGGATGAGGGCCGCATGTGCCGGATGATGCCCGCGTGCATCCCGCCCGAGGGGATCGGGAAGCTCTGGAACGCTTCCGTCGCCGGGTCGAAGCGGACCAGCGTGTCGGGGCGCTGGAAGGATTCGTTGTACCAGACCACATCGTCGATCACCGCGATGGCATAGGGATGCGACCGCGCGCCCGACGGGCTGTCCCATTCCCGCACCTCGCCGGTTTCCGGGTTCACGCTGCCGATACGGCCGAGGCCGGAGTTGACGAACCAGACCGTGCCGTCGCTGCTGAAATCCAGCCGGCGGATCGTGGTGCCGGGTTCCGAGGTCTCGAAGGTCGTGATCTCCATGCTGGCGGGATCGACGCGGTAGAGGCGGTTCGACCCGTTGGCGGCGATCCAGGGCGCGCCATCGACGGGCGAGATCTTGATGCCGTAGGGGCGCGAGCCCGGTGTCGGCGCGTCCACGATGTCGATCTGGCCCGTGGACGGGTCCAGCCGGCCGATCTGGTTGGCGCGCTGCGCGGTGAACCACAGGATGCCATCGCCGTCGAAGATCGCGGAATGCGGGTCGCCCGGCCCGCCCGGCGGCATGTCGTGGACGGTGAGTTCTTCGCTGACCGGGTCCAGCATAACCATCGTGCCGTTGCCGTTGCCGGTGAACCACAGGTTGCCGGCGGCATCGGCGGTGACGGTGTGGGGCCGGGTGCCGGGCGGAAGGGCGTGTTCCGTCTGCTCGCCGGTCGCGGGGTCGATCCGGCCAGCGATGTCGGCCCATTGGCCCACCCACCAGTAGCTGCCGTCCGGCGCCTCTACCGGGTCGCGGGTGCGCTGGCCGGGGGTGGGAGAGACCCATTCGGAAAACGTGATCCGCACATCGCCGTCGATCAGCGTGGGCGCGCGATCCTCGTTCGGCGGATGCGCGGCGGCCAGATGGTCCAGCAGCGGGTCGAGGTCGGGCGAGTCGCCCAGGTCGATCATCGTGGCGACCAGTTCCGCCCAGCCGCCGCGGTCATAGCCCATGGAGCGGTCGATCAGCGCCGTGTTGTGGCAGGCGGCACAGTAGCTTTCGACCAGGTCCGCGCCCTCAGGCAGAGCGGGGGCGGCGGGCAGCGCCAGCAGCGCGGCCAGCGTCACGGGACGGAACGGGCGGGGCATGGCGGTCTCCTCTCTCTCTCCGGTTGCGGGCAGGGTAGCAGGGGACGGGCGCTGCTGACTACACGATCCGGTCAGGCGGCCGGCCACTGGCCCCGGCGCTGCATGATCTCGCGCAGCAGGGTCGGCCGGTCGGTCATCAGCCCGTCCACGCCCATTTCCAGGAACCGCGCCATCTCTGCCCCCTCGTTCACCGTCCAGACATGGACCTGCACGCCGCGCGAATGGGCGGCCGCCAGCAGGCGCGGGGTGACAACGGGGATGCCGCGAAACGCGGGCGGAACCTGCACGCAAGGATAGGGCAGCCGCCCCACCGGCAGGCCCCAGCCCGCGGCCCAGAGCCGCGCGACACCCGCGTGCGCCGGCGACCAGCACAGGTCGGGGCCGAGCAGATCGCGCGCCCGCGCGGTGCGGCGGGGATCGAACGCGCCAATGCAGACCCGGTCCAGCGCGCCCGCGTCGCGGATCGCGCGGGCCATCGGGTCCACGCAGGCGTCAGACTTCGCCTCCAACGTCAGGAACAGGCGGGGATGTTCCGCCAGCAGGTCGTCCAGCCGCGGGATCGCCTGCCCGCCCTTCGTGCGCAGGCGCGACAGTTCGGCCCAGTCCAGCGCGGCGATGGGGCGGGGATCGCCCGTCATCCGCTCCAGCGTGTCATCGTGATGGATCACCGCCACCCCGTCGGCCGTGGCATGGACGTCGGTTTCGACATGGGAATAACCGAGGCCCACCGCATGGGCAAAAGCCGCCATCGTGTTCTCCTCCACCTCCTGCGCGCCGCCGCGATGGGCGATGGCGATGGGGCGGGGATGGTCGAGGAACGGGTGCATGGGAAGATGATGCCGGGGCGGGCCGCATCTGTCGAGGTTCAGGCGCGCAGATCCTTGGGGCTGCCCATCACCACATAGGTGGTCAGCGCGCTGACCTGCGGCAGCACGCCCAGAACGTCGGTGTGGAACGCCTTGTAGGCGGTCAGATCCGCCACCTCCACCCGCAGCAGGTATTCCACCGCGCCGGTGATGTTGTGGCATTCCACCACCTGCGGCGCGCGGGCGACGGCGCGCTCGAACGCCTCTTGCGCCGCCTTGGTGTGTTCGCGCAGGCCGACGGTGACATAGGCGACGAAGCCCAGCCCCCGCGCCGCCCGGTCCAGCACCGCCCGGTAGCCCCGGATCAGGCCGCGGCGTTCCAGCTCCTGCACCCGGCGCAGGCAGGCCGAGGGCGAGAGGCCGACGCGGGCGGCCAGATCGAGGTTACTGATCCGGCCATCACGCTCCAGCTCGCGCAATATGTGTTCGCTTATCCGGTCAAGTTCGGCCATGGATTGCAGATATAGCCGCCGATTGCGCATCTTCACAATCCTGTTGCGCCGATTTTCGCATAATCTTGCGCCATGACGCCCGACATGTTCCTCGCCCTTGCGGTCTTTGCCTTCGTCTCTTCGGTCACGCCGGGGCCGAACAACCTGATGCTGATGGCCTCGGGCGCGAATTTCGGCTTTCGCCGCACGGTGCCGCACATGCTGGGGGTGGGGCTGGGCTTCACCTTCATGGTGGTGCTGGTCGGGCTGGGGGTGGCGGGGCTGTTCACCGCCTGGCCACCCGCGCATCAGGTGCTGAAATGGGTCAGTGTGGCCTATATGCTGTGGCTGGCGTGGAAGATCGCCAATGCCGCCCCGCCGCGCGACGGGCAGGCGGGCGGCGTGCCGCTGACCTTTCTGCAGGCGGCGGCGTTCCAGTGGGTCAACCCGAAAGCCTGGGCCATGGCGCTGACCGCCATCGCGGTCTATGCGCCCGGGCGAGAGGTCGGGGCGGTGCTGCTGGTGGCTGCGATCTTCGGCGCGGTCAACCTGCCCACGGTCAGCAGCTGGACAGTGCTGGGCCAGCAGATGCGCCGGGCACTGACCAGTCCCGCCCGCCTGCGCGCGTTCAACTGGACGATGGCGGCGCTGCTGGTAGCGTCGCTGGCGATGGTGCTGTAGCGCCGGGGCGGATCAGAAGCCGAAGCGTATCTGGCGCGAGACGCCCAGACGGACCGAGACCTGATCGCGGCTGCCCTGCTGGGTGATCGGGCTGCGGCCCGCATCGCCACGCAGCCGGTCATAGCGCGCCGCGCCCTCCAGCGCCCAGTCCTCGTTCATCTGGTAGACGAAGCCCGCCTCGGCCCCGGTCGAGACCAGCCCGCCGGATGGCGCATAGGCGGTCGGGAAGGTCGCGGTGGGCGTGGCCACGCCGAAATAGGTGCGGGTGAAGCGCCCGTCACCATACTGCGCCCGCGGCCCCAGCGTCAGCGTCAGCTGGTCGTTCGGCCGCCAGATCACGTCGCCGCCCAGATCGGCCACCAGCCCCTCATGCCCGAAGGCGCCATAGCGCAGGTCGCCGAACAGCCGCCAGCTGTCTGTGGTGTAGGACGCCCCCAAGCCCAGTTCCAACGTGGCGTCGATATCGTCCAGCCCGGTGAACTCCGGATCGCGCGAGGCCCGGCGCGAAGGGATGTAGCGGAAAGATCCGCGCAGCCGGAAGCCGGGGTCCAGCGGCTGGGCATCGGGCGACCCGATCACCAGCCCGCCAAGGCGCAGATGGTTCAGCCGGATGTTCAGATCCGGCGCCAGGCGGAACTCGTCGGACCCGAAATAGCGCGGCTGTGCGGCGATGCCGCCACGCAGGGTAAACTCCGCACCCGGCGCGCCCTGCGCAACCGCCGGGGCCGCCGAAAGCAGCAGCGCCGTGGCAAGCCCGGCCAGCATGCAGCGGAACGTGGCAGTCGGTGCCGGCATCCGTGATATCCCCATCGCGTCGTGGCAGACTTAGAGGACTATCAGAAAATTGCAATCAATGGGTGAATCACGCTTGCGCGCGGCGGTCATCCGCGCACCGCCTCGATCATCCGGGTCACGTTGTCGGGGTCGGCATCGGGCGTGATGCCATGGCCGAGGTTGAAGATATGCGGCCCGTGCGCGAATGCCTCGACGATGGCGCGGGTCTCGGTCACCAGCGCCTCGCCCCCGGTGACAAGGTGATGCGGCGCCAGATTGCCCTGCACGCAGCCATCGACCTGCACATGCGCCGCCGCCCAGGCGGCGCTGACGGAATTGTCGATCGCCACGCAATCCGCCCCGGTGGCCTTGGCGAATCCGATGTAGCCGTCGCCGGCCTCGCGCGGAAAGGCGATGACGGGCACGCCGGGGTGGCGGGCCTTCAGCGCGGCGATGATCCGCCTGGCCGGTTCCAGCGAATAGCGCGTGAAGGCATCGCCCTTCAGCGACCCGGCCCAGCTGTCGAACAGCTTCACCACCTCGGCCCCCGCGTCGATCTGGGCGCTCAGATAGGCGATGGTCCCCTGCTCGATCCGGTCCATCAGCGCGTCAAATGCCGCCGGTTCCTCCACCCGCATCTTGTGCGCGGGGGCCTGATCCGGCGTGCCGCGCCCGGCGATCATGTAGGTCGCCACCGTCCAGGGCGCGCCGGCAAAGCCGATCAGCGTCGTCTCCTTCGGCAACTCCCGGCTCAGGATCCGCACCGTCTCATAGACCGGCCCCAGCACCTCGTGGATATCCTCCACCGGCTTCAGCGCCTCCACGCCCGCCGCATCGGTGATGGTCGAAAGCCGCGGCCCCTCGCCGGTCACGAACCACAGATCCGCGCCCAGCGCCTGCGGAAGCAGCAGGATGTCGGCAAACAGGATCGCCGCGTCGAACCCGTAGCGGCGAATGGGCTGCAACGTCACCTCGGCCGCCAGCTCTGGATTGTAGCACAGCGACAGGAAATCCCCCGCCTCTGCCCGCGTCGCGCGGTATTCCGGCAGGTAGCGCCCCGCCTGCCGCATCATCCAGATCGGCGGCCGCGCCTGCACCTCGCCGCGCAGCGCCTTCAGGATCGTCTTGTCGCTCATGCCCGCCCCCCGTTTGCCCCGTTGGTCCCGTGACCGGGCGGCATTGTCAAGCGCGCGTGACAGCGGGGAGTTGTCAGTGCCCCGGCCCTCGGCTACGCCTTGGCCCATGACCCAAGCCCTGCCCAGCCCCGCCACACCCCTGAAGATCGGCACCCGCGGCTCGCCCCTGGCGCTGGCCCAGGCGCATGAGACGCGCGCCCGGCTGATGACGGCCCATGCCCTGCCCGAGGATGCGTTCCGGATCGTGGTGATCAAGGTCACCGGCGACGCGGTGCAGGACCGGCCGCTGAAGGAGATCGGCGGCAAGGGCCTGTTCACGCGCGAGATCGAGGAGGCGCTGCTCGACCGCAGCATCGACATCGCGGTGCATTCGATGAAGGACATGCCGACCGAACAGCCCGGCGGCCTGATCCTCGACTGCTACCTGCCCCGCGAAGACCCGCGCGACGCCTTCGTCTCGCCCCACGCAGACGGCATCGCGGCGCTGCAACCCGGCGCGGTGGTCGGCACTTCCAGCCTGCGCCGGCGCGCCCAGCTTCTGCACCGCCGCCCCGACCTGCAGGTGGTGGAGTTTCGCGGCAATGTGCAGACGAGGATGCGCAAGCTCTCCGACGGCGTGGCGGTCGCCACCTTCCTTGCGATGGCGGGGCTGAACCGGCTGGGCATGGATGTGTCGCAAACCCCGATCGCGCCAGAGGACATGCTGCCCGCCGTCGCCCAGGGCACCATCGGCATCGAACGGCGGATTGACGACGACGCCACCGCCGCGCTCCTGTCCGCGATCCACCACCACGACACCGGCCTGCGCCTTGCAGCCGAACGCGGGTTTCTGGCGGAACTGGACGGCTCTTGCGAAACGCCCATCGCCGGGCTGGCGATCATCGAGGGGGATGAACTGTGGCTGAGGGGAGAGATCCTGCGCCCTGACGGGTCGGAATCGCTGTCTGACGAAGCCCGCGCGCCGCTGGATCAGGGTGACACGCTGGGCCGGGAGATGGCGCGCCGCCTGCTGACACAGGCGCCCGAAGGGTTCTTTGACTGGCGCTGATGCCCGCGGCGGCCCGCAGGCCGCGCGACTGAGGTAGCAGCAGAACAGCCAACCATTCCAGAGTGTTGAGCCAGAATTCAACGGGTCAGGCCCGACAGCGCGAATGGCGCTGCCGGGCCTTTGCCTGCCTGGTCAGGCGTCCGGTCAGTCCTGAATGGGCGCTGCCGGATCCTCGGCCGGGGCGGGGGCCGGGGCTTCGCCCGCCTCGGGCGCGACAGGCGCGGTATCGGTCGGCGCCGGGGCCGCATCCAGCGGGGCCGGGTCGGCGGGCGCCGGGGCCGGATCGGCCGGGGCGGTGGCGGCGGGCGGCGGTGCGGTTTCCACCGGCGCGGGGCTGTCGCCGCCGAAGACGAAGAACGCCAGGATCAGCGCCAGCACGGCCACGCCACCCACGATCAGGTAAAGCGAGTTGTTGCTTTCCGCCGGGCGGGGTTCGATCGCCGGGGGGATCGGGCGCTCTTCGACCCGGTGCGGGATCGGGCGCTCGTCGATGGTGGGATGGACGGAGCTATCCTCGACCGTGGGGTCGATCGGCCGGTCCTCGTCCCGCGGGGGGGTCGGTCGGTTCTCTCTGAGATGTTGCATCGGTCGGTCTCCAGTTTTCATCGCGCCGCAAGTCCGGCGCCTGCAAACCCAACGCAGGTTGCCGCGCATCCGTTCCAACCGCCGCCGCGCACCGGCCCGCGGGGCGCGACTTTCCGCCTGCGGCCCATGACCGCCCCCGCCGCGTCATCGTGGAGGCGGGCGGCGCGCATGCTATAGTCTGCCCCGAAGCCGCCCGTCAGAGAGGAGCCGAATGACCGTCTTTGTCCCGCCGACCGTCGCGCCGCCGCAAAAGGTGATGGGGATGCTGTCCAGTTGGCGGGCGGTGCGGCGCAATGTGCTGAGCGTGCTGCCGGCGATCACCTTTCGCCAGCCGATCCTGACCGGCACCACCGGCCCGGCGCGCTGGCACATGGTTCAGGGGCCAGAGGGGATGCGGCGGATTTTCCTAGACAATGTAGACAATTACCCGAAATCCATCGTGATGATCCGGATGCTGCGCCCGGCGGTGGGTGACAGCCTGTTCACATCGGAAGGGGCGCAATGGCGCTGGCAGCGCCGGGCCATCGCACCCGTTTTCACCGCCCGCAACGTCCGCGAACTGGCACCGATGATGACCCGCACAGCCGACCGTGCGAGCCAGCGGCTGGAGGGCGCGGCGGGGCCGGTGGAACTGGTGCGAGAGATGCTGTCGGCCACGTTCGACGTGATCTGCGAGGTGGCGCTGTCGGGGCGCGATCATTTCGATGCCGAGGCTTACGGCGCCGCGATCACGCGCTATTTCCTGACCGTCGGCCGCGCCTCGCTGCTGGATTTTCTTGAGGTTCCTCCGTGGGTTCCGCGGCCGGGAGAGGTGCTGGGACGCGGCGCGGTGACGACGATGCACCGGATGGTGGCGGCGGCGATCCGTGACCGGCAGCGGCAGGGGGCGGGGGCGGCGGATGATCTCTTGGACCACATGATCGCCGCCCGCGACCCCGAAACGGGGCGGCGGATGAGCGACACGGATCTGCTGCACAACATGCAGTTCTTCATCGTCGCGGGGCATGAGACGACGGCGCTGGCGCTGTCCTGGGCCTTGTTTTTGCTAGCCAACGACCAGGACGCGCAGGACCGCGCGGCGGAGGAGGCGCGGGCCGCGCTGGGGGATCGCGCGGCGGGGGCGGCGGATCTGGCGGCCATGCCGTATGTCGAGCAGGTGCTGCAGGAGACGATGCGGCTTTACCCGCCGGTCGGGTTGCTGGCCCGGAACGTGCTGGAGCCGGACCGGCTCTATGACCGCGAGATAAAGCCTAACGATACGGTTTTCCTGAACATTTTCGCCATGCATCGGCACGAGTTGCTGTGGGAAGCGCCCGATGCCTTCGACCCCGATCACTTCGCCCCCGACCGCGCGGCGGGGCGCGACAAGTTCGCCCATGTGCCCTTCGGCGCCGGGCCGCGGATCTGCGTCGGCGCCAATTTCGCGATGATGCAGGCGCAGATCATCCTGTCCACGCTGCTGTCGCGCTACCGCTTTCTGCCGGGCGGAGAGGCGCCGCTGCCGGTGATGCAGATGACCATTCGGCCGGAACCGGGGGTGACCTTGCGGGTCGAAAAGCGGGGCTGAATCCGGGCAATATTGTATCCAAGCGTATACACGCGGATCCAAGCGTATACAAAAATAGTGTCGAGTCTTGTATCCAAGCGTATACGCTTGGATACAATCCGGCGTTTTCGCGGATGTTCGCGCGGCCCGCAGGCGGGCGGAATCAGGCCCCGCGCCGGGGGTCAGGGGAGCAGTTTTCCGGGGTTCAGGATGCCCGCCGGGTCGAGCGCTGCCTTGATCGCGCGCATCGCGTCCAGCGCGACCGGATCCTTGCGCCGGGCCATGGTCGGGCGCTTGGTCAGGCCGATGCCGTGTTCGGCGGAAAAACTGCCGCCGAGGTCGGCCACCACATCCTCCACCGCCTCTCGGATCCGGTCCATCAGGGCGGCGTCGTCGGCGGTGGGGAAGACGGTGAAATGCAGGTTGCCGTCGCCCAGATGCGCGACCGTCAGGGTGTCGGCGCGGGCGTCGAGGGTTTCTAGGCGCGCATGGATGCGGGTCAGGAACGCCTCGGCCCGGTCCAGCGGCACGGCCACGTCGCTGTCGACCAGCGGCTGGCGGTTCAGGGTGATCTCTGCCGATGCCTCTCGCCGCGCCCAGATCTCGGCCCGCTGCGCCTCGGACCTTGCCACGACGGCGTCGAGCACGCGGCCATTGTCCATCAGTTCCGCCAAGATTGTTTCCATATGCGCGACAATCGGGATAGTTCCGTCGGGCAGCGGGTCGGTGTCGCGCGGGGCGGTGGCGGCGACCTCTACCATGATGTTGACCTCGTGCCGGTCGGCAAAGGGCGGGCGGGTTTCCGGCTTCACGGCCAGCAGCCGGTCGATATAGGCGCCGGGCATGTATTCGAATGCCTCCACCGCGCCGCCGGTTTCCAGTTGCAGCCGGTTCAGCAGGTCGAGCGCGTCGGACAGGCCCGGCACGGCGACCATGGCGGTGGCATAGGCGCGCGGGCGCGGCACCAGTTTCAGCACGGCGGCGGTGATGACGGCCAGCGTGCCCTCGGACCCGATCAGCAGGTCGCGCAGGTCGTAGCCGGAGTTGTCCTTGTGCAGCGCCGACATCAGGTCGATCACCCGGCCATCGGCCAGCACCGCCTCCAGCCCCAGGCAGAGCGCGCGGGCATTGCCGTAGCGCAGCACGTTGGACCCGCCCGCATTGGTGGCGAGGATGCCGCCGATCATTGCAGAGCCGCGGGCGCCGAAGGTGACGGGGAAGGCGAGGTCGTGGGCGGCAGAGGCGGCGTGCAGGGCGGAGAGGACGACGCCAGCCTCTACCACCGCCAGCCGGGCGCCGGGGCGGATCTCGCGGATGCGGTTCATCCGTTCGAGCGAGAGCATCACCGCGCCCTCTGCCATCGTGCCGCCGGCAAGGCCGGTGTTGCCGGAGACGGGGACGACGGCGACCCCGGCGGCGGCGGCGGCGCGCAGGGTGGCGGCGACCTGATCGGTGCTGGCGGGGCGGGCGACGGCCAGCGGCTGCCAGCGGTATTTCCCGGTCCATTCATGGCCGCGCGCGGCGGCGTCGGCGCCGGTCAGCACATGGGCCGGGCCAAGGATGTCGCGCAAGGTGTCGAGCAGGTTCATGGTCTGGCCCCCGGTGTGTCGTGGCCCAGTCTTGGCGGATGTGCGGGGCGGATGCCAGAGGGGGTGAGGGGGCGCGTCGAGGGCGGGCAACCCGGAAGGGTAAATCAGGGCTTCTTTTTCCCCGTCGCGCCAGCGACGGGAACGCGCCCGCCCGCCCCCCAGGCGGGCGCGTTCCGCGCCCACCTCGGTCGGCCGCGCCCCCGTCTGCGAGGTGTCGTGCCTGTTCCCGTCAGTCCGCGTTCGCACGCTCCAGCAGTTCCTCCACCACCGGCCCAAGCGCCTCGACGATGGCCGCCACTCCGGCGGCGTTGGGGTGGATGTGGTCGTCCTGCATCAGCTCGGCGAAGCTGAGCCCAGCGTCGGCCTTTTCCGACATCGGTTGCAGCAGGTCGGGGAAATGCAGGGCGCCGTATTCCGAGGCGAGGTCTGGATACATCGCCTCGAACGCCTGCTTGAAATCGGGGCCGTAGTTGCCGGGCGCGGGCAGGCCGACCAGCAGGACCGGGATACCCTGCGCCTGCGCCGCCTGCATTATGCCATCCAGATTGGCGCGGCTGCTGGCCGGGTCGATGCCGCGCAGCAGGTCGTTGCCGCCCAGCGCCACCATCAGCGCATCGGCCCCGTCCTGCAAAGACCACTCCACCCGCGCCAGCCCGCCCGCCGTGGTGTCGCCCGAGACGCCCGCGTTGATCACATTGACGTCATGGCCCCGCGCCGCCAGCCAGTCGGACAGTTGCGGCACCAGCCCCTGCCCTTGCGGCAGGCCATAGCCCTGGGTCAGACTGTCGCCCAGCGCCACCAGTGTCAGCGGCTCGGCCGCGGCGACGGAAGCGCCGCCCAGCGCCGTTGACAGCAGGAGCGTCAGCGCCATGCTGCGGTTGCGAAGCGCGCGGAGTGCCCCATATCCCAAAGGGACGAGTGAACGAAGGACCGACGCCATGACCGAGCCGACCCTGTTCCTGCGGGACGTGGACCTGACCCTGCAGGGCAATGCCGGGCCGGTGGAGATACTGAAGGGCATCACGCTGACGGTGGGCAAGGGCGAAACCCTTGGGCTGGTCGGTCCGAGCGGGTCTGGCAAGTCGTCTCTCCTCATGCTGATGGGCGGTCTGGAACGCGCCACGCGGGGCGAGGTGCGCGCGCTCGGCCACGACCTGACGGCGATGGACGAGGATGCGCTGGCCCGCTTCCGCAGGGGGAATATGGGGGTGGTGTTCCAGTCCTTCCACCTGATCCCGACGATGACGGCGCTGGAAAACGTGGCAACCCCGCTGGAACTGGCCGGGCATGGCGATGCGTTCGACCGGGCCGAGGCGGAATTGCGCGCGGTGGGGCTGGGCGACCGGATCGACCATTATCCCAGCCAGATGTCGGGCGGCGAGCAGCAGCGCGTGGCGCTGGCCCGCGCAGCCGCGCCCCGCCCGGCGATCCTGCTGGCGGATGAGCCGACGGGCAATCTGGACGGCGCGAACGGGCAGGCGATCATGGACATGCTGTTCGGCCTGCGCGACCGGCACGGGGCGACGCTGATCCTTGTGACGCACGCGCTGGATCTGGCGGCGCGCTGCGACCGGGTGGTGCGGCTGAACGACGGACGGATCGAGGCCGACGAGATGAAGGCGGCGGCCGAATGAGCCTGGCGCTGGCGGGACGGATCGCGCGGCGAGAGTTGCGCGGGGGGCTGCGGGGATTCCGGGTGTTCCTGGCCTGCCTCGCGCTGGGGGTGGCGGCGATCGCCGCCGTGGGCACGGTGCGCGCCAGTATCGAGGCGGGGCTGCGCGAGCAGGGCGCGGTGCTGCTGGGCGGCGATGCGTCGATGAGCTTCACCTACCGGTTCGCCAGCGACGAGGAACGGGCGTGGATGGAGGCGAATGCGGCCGCCGTGTCCGAGATCGTGGATTTCCGGTCGATGGCCGTGGTCGGCGAAGGCGAGAGCGTGGATCGCACGCTGACCCAGGTGAAGGGCGTGGACAGCGCCTATCCGCTGCTGGGCGAGGTGGGGCTGGACCCGGCGATGCCGATTGCCGAGGCGCTGGCGGGTGAAGGCGGCCTGCCCGGCGCGGTGATGGAGCGGGTGCTGATCGACCGGCTGGGGCTGGCGCCGGGCGACACCTTCCGGCTGGGGGTGCAGGAGTTCCGGCTGATGGCGGCGCTGGTGGCGGAGCCGGATGCCAGCGTGGGCGGGGTGGCCGGATTCGCGCCGAACACGCTGGTGGCGACACCGGCGCTGGCGAATTCGGAACTGCTCGGCCCCGGCACGCTGTTCGACAGCCGCTATCGGCTGCTGCTGGCCGATGGCGCGGATCTGGGCGCGCTGCGGGCCGAGGCGGTGGCGCTGTTCCGCGACACCGGCCTGCGCTGGCAGGACCGGACGCGGGGCGCGCCGGGGGTGGACCGCTTCGTGGACCGGGTGGGGTCGTTCCTGGTGCTGGTGGGGCTGGCGGGGCTGGCTGTCGGGGGCGTGGGCGTCTCTGCCGCCGTGCGGGCCTATCTGGAGGGCAAGACCGGGGTGATCGCCACGCTGAAGACCGTGGGCGCCGAGGGGCGGGTGATCTTCATGGTCTATTTCCTGCAGATCGGCGCGCTGACCGCGCTGGGTGTCACGCTGGGGCTGGCGCTGGGGGCCGGGCTGGTGCTGGCGCTGGCGCCGGTGATCGAGGCGCGGCTGCCGATCCCGGCGGCGTTCGGCCTTTACCCTGCGCCGCTGCTGGAG
>JBJHCH010000076.1:0-18525 GCA_050485905.1 Paracoccaceae bacterium
AACAGCTCGCTGGTTTCGTGGTTGACCATGTTCGGGATCGGCCGCGCCGTCATGCCGCCCCGCATCGCCTCGCGGATATCGACGACAAAGATCGACAGCCCCTCGGACTTGCGCGCGACCTCGGCCAGCGGCGTGGTGCGGGCAAGCAGGATCATCAGGTCGGAATGATGCACGCGGCTGATCCAGACCTTCTGGCCGTTGATGACATAGCGGTCACCTTTCCTGACCGCAGTGGTCTTGATCTTGGTCGTGTCGGTGCCGGTGGTGGGTTCCGTCACGCCCATCGACTGCAGGCGCAACTCGCCCGCCGCGATCTTCGGCAGATACTTCTGGCGCTGCTCCTCGGATCCGTGGCGGACCAGCGTGTTCATGTTGTACATCTGCCCGTGGCAGGCCCCCGAATTGCCGCCCGCGCGGTTGATCTCCTCCATGATCACCGACGCCTCGGTCAGCCCGAGGCCCGATCCGCCATAGGTCTCGGGGATCAGCGCCGCCATCCAGCCCTCGCGCGTCAGCGCGTCGACAAAGGATTCCGGGTATCCGGCCTCGGCATCCACGCCCCGGTGGTATTCGTCGGGGAATCGCGCGCACAGCGCGCGCACGCCCTCGCGGATATCGGCATGGTCGTCCTGCATCATCCCGGTCATCGCACGCTCCTGTCCGTGGGGGCGCCGCGTTCCTGCCACGGGCGGCGGCACAGCGCAAACCGATGATGGCCCGCGGCCGCCCTGCGCGGCGCCGGAAAAATCGCCCTCGCCCCTTGCCGCCGCGCCGCCCGCGGGCATGATGGCCAACCGGCGCGCCGATCTCCGGGCGCCGGACCAGCAGCAAGGGCCAGACGATGACCGACCCGATCTACCGCACCGACCCCTATGCGCGCGAGGCGACGGCCCGCGTGACCGCCGTGGCCGATGGCGCCGTCACGCTGGACCGCAGCCTCTACTACCCCCAGGGCGGCGGCCAGCCCGGCGACACCGGGCATCTGGCATGGGACGGCGGAGAGTTGGCCGTCACCAACGCGGTGAAGGGAGAGGGCGGCGCGGTCGTCCTGCTCTGCGACGCCGCCACCCTGCCGCCGGTCGGCACGCAGGTGATCCAGCGCCTCGACTGGGACCGCCGCTTCGCCCATATGCGCGTCCACACCGCGCTGCATCTTCTGTCGGTCGTCATCCCCCTGCCGGTCACCGGCGGCCAGATCGGTGCGGAAAAGGGCCGGCTCGATTTCGACATGCCCGACCCGCCCGAGGATCTGACGCAGATCGAGGCCGAGCTGAACGCCCTCGTCACCCGCGACCTGGCCGTCACCGAGGACTGGATCACCGATGCCGACCTCGCCGCCAACCCCGGTCTGGTGAAAACCATGTCGGTCATGCCCCCCATGGGTCAGGGCCGCGTCCGCCTCATCCGCATCGGTGCGGGCGCGGATCAGGTGGACCTGCAACCCTGCGGCGGCACGCACGTCGCCCGCACCTCCGAAATCGGCCCCCTGCGGCTCGGCAAGATCGAAAAGAAGGGCCGCCAGAACCGCCGCGTCAGCCTGCATCTGGCCTGACAGAAATTAACCCGAAAAGCCCGGATTGTATCCAAGCGTATACGCTTGGATACAAGACTCGACACTATTTTTGTATACGCTTGGATCCGCGTGTATACGCTTGGATACAAGAATCGCGATTTTCGGGCCGTTTTCGGGCTACAGCCGCTGATCGTAGGCGCCCACCGACGGCTCCTGCCGGATCACCGCGTCCAGATCGGCAAAAATCGCCCGCAGATGCTCTGCACTCTCGGTGCTTTCGCAAACGACCACAAGATTTGGTGTGTTGGATGACGGTCGCACCAACCCCCAGCTTCCGCCGTCCAGCATCACCCGCGCGCCGTTCACCGTCACGATGCCGGTGATCGCCCGCCCGCCCAGCCTGCCGCCGGCCTGATACAGGGTTTGAAGGCGCTCCGTAATCCTTTGGGATACCTCGTATTTCTCGTCATCCGGACAGAACGGCGACATGGTGGGAGAGGCGAATGTCGCCGGCAGATCGCGCGCCAGATCCGACAGCCGTTTTCCGGGGTGCCGGTCCAGCAGCCGACAGATCTCCACCGCCGCCCGCAGCCCGCAGTCATAGCCCCGCCCGACCGGCGGCGCGAGGAAGTAGTGGCCAGATTTCTCGAACCCCGCCAAGGCCTTAAGCTCCTTCACCCGCGCCTTCATATGGCTGTGCCCGGTCTTCCAGTAGTCGGTCGTTGCCCCCAGATCCCGTAGCACCGGGTCGCTGGCAAACAGCCCCGTGGACTTCACATCCGCCACGAACACCGCGCCGGGGTGTCGGGCCGCCAGATCGCGCGCCAGGATCACCCCCATCTTGTCGGCGAAAATCTCCTCTCCCTCGTCGTCCACGACCCCGCAGCGGTCGCCATCGCCGTCGAATCCCAAAGCAAGATCAGCAGCTTGCGCCCGAACGCTCGCCGCCATGTCGTGCAGCATCTCCAGCGCCTCGGGGTTCGGATTGTAGTGCGGAAAGCTGTAGTCGAGCCCCGTATGCAGCCCGATCACCTCGGCCCCGATCGCCTCCAGCACCGCGGGCGCAAAGGCCCCGGCGGTGCCGTTGCCCGTCGCGCAGACCACCCGCAGCGGCCGCGAAAGCCGAAAATCCCCAACCAGATCAGCCAGATAGGCCGCGCGCACATCGGCCCGCCGCCAGCCGCCGCCCGGCCGCGCAAGGCCCGCGCCGGTCAGCACAATCTCGCGCAATTCCGCCATCTCCTCCGGCCCGTGGGTCAGCGGCGGCGCCAGCCCCATCTTCACCCCGGTCCAGCCGTTCGGGTTGTGGCTGGCCGTCACCATCGCCACGGCGGGCACATCCAGTTGAAATTGCGCGAAATATGCCATCGGCGACAGGGCGGTACCAATGTCGTGGACGGTGATCCCCGCCTCGATCAACCCCAGGATCAGCGCCTGTTTCACCGCCAGCGCATAGTCGCGATAGTCATTCGCCACCACGATTTCCGGCCGCACCCCGCGCCGGTGGATCTGGGTGCCGAGGGCCAGCCCCACCGCCGTCATGCCGGGCAGGTTGATCTCCTCGGGGTATTTCCAGCGCGCGTCGTATTCCCGGAATCCGCTCGGCGCGATCATCGGATCACGCAGGAATTCCAGCGTGTTGGGCGTGACTCTTGTGTGCGGTGTCATATCCGCACCGGCCGCGCCCGGGCCAGTTCGTCGAAGGCCATCAGCGTCTCCACCAGATCCGCCATCTGCTCCAGCGGGATCATGTTCGGCCCGTCCGACGGCGCGCTGTCGGGATCCTCATGCGTCTCGATGAACACCCCGGCGATACCCAGGCTGACCGCAGCACGCGCCAGAACCGGCGCGAATTCCCGTTGCCCGCCGGTCGCCCCCCCCAGTCCGCCGGGCTGCTGCACGGCATGGGTGGCGTCCATGATCACCGGCCAGCCGGTTTTCACCATCGTCGGAAGTGCCCGCATGTCGGTCACCAAGGTATTGTAACCAAAGGAAACTCCGCGTTCGGTCAGCAGGATGCGCTGGTTCCCGGTGGATGCCACCTTGTCGGCCACATGCACCATGTCCCAGGGCGCAAGGAACTGGCCCTTCTTGATATTCACCGCCGCCCCGCTGCGCCCCGCCGCCAGCAGCAGGTCGGTCTGCCGGCACAGGAAGGCGGGGATCTGGATCACGTCGCAGACGGCGGCGGCCTCATGGCACTGGCCTGCCTCGTGCACATCGGTCAGCACCGGGCAGCCGATGGCGGATTTCACGCCCGCCAGAATCTCCAGCCCCGCGCCCATGCCGACCCCGCGGCGGCCCGCCAGCGAGGAGCGGTTGGCCTTGTCATAGCTGGCCTTGAACACGTAACCCGCGCCAAAGCCTGCACAAATCTCGGCCATCCGGCCCGCGATCATCTGCGCGTGGTCGGCGCTTTCCAACTGGCACGGCCCCGCGATCACCATCAGCGGCCGGTCGTTCCCGGCCACCACCGGCCCGATCTGCACCTCGCGCATCGCCGCACCCCCTGTCCTGACCGCCCCGGTATAGGCCCGGTATAGGACGGCCACGGGGCCAAAGGCCAGCGGCTGCTCGATTGCACTTCGCCGGGGGTTGGGGATACTTGCACCGATCAGGCAGGAGGTGCGCGCATGACCCTTCCCTTCGACGGGGCGATCAGCCGGTTCTACGAGAAGAAAGCGCCAAAGGCGGTGCGCGAGGCCATCGCCGAGGCCAAGAAACGCGACATCCTGGCCGATGGCTACCCCTACGACCGCTGGATGGACAAGAAGGATTACGAGGCCGAACTGGCCGCGCTGCAACTGCAACTGGTGAAGTTCCAGCACTGGGTGCAGGAGACGGGCGCCCGCGTGGTCGTGGTGTTCGAGGGGCGCGACACCGCCGGAAAGGGCGGCGCGATCACCCGGTTCACGATGAACCTGAACCCCCGCGTGGCACGGGTGGAGGCGCTGCCGAAACCCAACGACCGGCAGGCGACCCAATGGTATTTTCAGAGGTATGTCGAGAGGTTACCGGCGGCGGGCGAGGTCGTTCTGTTCGACCGAAGCTGGTACAACCGCGGCGTGGTCGAACACGTCTTCGGCTTTTGCACCAATGCGCAGCGCGAACGCTTCTTTGCCCAGCTTCCGGGGTTCGAGGCGACGCTGGTCGATGACGGCATCCATCTGGTGAAGCTGTGGCTGACGATCAGCCAGGCCGAGCAGCTGCGCCGGATGCTGGCGCGCGAGGCCGATGTGCTGAAACAGTGGAAGCTGAGCCGGATCGACGTGGACGGGCTGGGCAAGTGGGACGACTACACCGCCGCCATCGACGAGACGCTGGCGCGCAGCCATTCGATCACCGCGCCCTGGACGGTGATCCGCGCCGACGACAAGCACCGCGCGCGGCTGGCCGCGATCCGCGCGGTGCTGTCGGGGCTGGACTACAAGGGCAAGGACGAAAAGGTCGCCGCGCCGCCCGACCCGGCGATCTGCGGCGGGCCGGGAATCCGGAATGGCTAAGGCCGGTTATCACCACGGCAACCTGAAACAGGCGCTGGTGGATGCGGCGCTGGAACTGATCGCGGAACGGGGGCCATCGGGCTTTACCCTGTCCGAGGCGGCAAAGGCCGCGGGCGTCACCCCGGCGGCTGTCTATCGGCATTTCCATGGGCGAGAGGATCTGATCGCGGAATGTGCCGTGCAGGGGTTCGCGATCTTTGCCGACCTGATGGACTATGCCTTTGACGAGGGTCAGCCCACGGCGCTGAAGGGGTTCGAGGCGGTGGGCCGAGCCTATCTGGCCTTTGCCCGGCGCTATCCAGGGCATTACATGGCGATGTTCGAAAGCGGGCTGTCGCTGAACGCCCATCCCGAGATGGCGCTGGGCGCGACCCGTGCGCAGCGGGTGCTGGACCGCGCGGCCGAGGCGCTGTCGCGCCACATCCCGCCCGACAAGCGCCCCCCCGCCGCGATGTTCTCGGCCCATGTCTGGGCGATGAGTCACGGGGTGGTGGAGTTGTTCGCGCGCGGCACCCCCGGTGCCCGATCGCCCTTTCCGCCCGAGGAATTGCTGGAGACGGGGATCGGGATCTACCTGCGCGGGCTGGGCCTGTTGCCTCCTGACAACTGATCGGGCGGCTCAGTGGCGGAGGCGGTCGAAGGGCAGGGCGGTCAGATGGGCGGCAGTTTCCGCGTCGCCCTGCAGCAGCGCGAACCGCCCGGCGGGCAGCCCGGCCTCGTGCAGGGCAATGGCCAGCGCCATGGCGCTCAGCGCGCGGCCCGGCGGCGGCAGCAGCACCACGCCCGCACCTGCGGCAAGTTCCGCCAGAACGGCGGCAGCCATCGCCTCGGCCCCCGTCTCGGGCGCGGGCAGGATCAGCACCCGGCCGCCCTGGCCCGTGGCAATGCCCGGATCGGGCGCGCAGGGCGACGCGGTGCCCTCTGCCTCTGCGGCGGCGGCGAGGGCGGGAATCAGTGCGGTTGGATCGGGCAGCGCCGGGGCCGGGCCGGGCAGGGTCAGCCGAAAGGCGCGGGCGGCATCCGCGCCCCCCGCAGCCACGACCGGGCCGCCTGTCACCGGCAGCAGCCGGTCCGACAGGGGTGCACGCCACGCTCCGGCGACATAGTGGGTCAGCCGCCGTTCGGTCAGGTCGTCAACCGGCACCTGCTCAGCGCACGATGCTTTCGATGGCGATCGACCGGCGTTTCAGCTCGGCATAAAGCGCGGGCACGACGCGGGGCTGGTTCACCGCCACGCGCAGGGCATCGCCCAGCCGGGTTTCCGAGATGTCGGGCGAGGCGACGCGCCAGATGAGGCGCCGCGCGACACCGTCATCATAGACGATCTCGATCGTGCCCTTGCGGTTGCGCCGCAGGCCAAGGAAATTGGTGCCCCCGGGGGCGCTGTGGTAGGCTGATAGACTGGTCATTGTTCGACTCTGGTCTGATGCTGCTCGAAGCGCACAG
Source organism: Paracoccaceae bacterium (assembly GCA_050485905.1). Classification (GTDB taxonomy): domain Bacteria; phylum Pseudomonadota; class Alphaproteobacteria; order Rhodobacterales; family Rhodobacteraceae; genus JAWLCA01. The sequence continues at coordinate 6,463 of JBJHCH010000076.1, forward strand.
CATCCCCGGCCGGGGTCGATGCGTCAATCAGGCCGCGCGCAGATCACGCAAAGCTGAAGCGAACTTGCCACAGTGATTCAGGTGTTGCGGGTAGTGAGATGTTTTGACGAAATAAATCTGAGTTGTGCGGCCAACGAGTTGGGGCCGCGCCCTTGCGAGCGCGACCCCCCCTCTGCCCGACTAGCGAAGAATCAAACGGGTTACCGGGGCAGAAGCACCTTGTCGACAACGTGAATGACGCCGTTCGACTGGTTCACATCAGCAATGCTGACCTGCGCAGCACCGCCCATTTCGTCGTAAATCCAGAGGCTTCCGCCGCGCACCTGAGCCGAGAGCGCGTCGCCCGAGACCGTCTGCATGTGAAAGAACCCATCGCCCGCCGCACGCGCGCGCCGCATGATCTCGGCCCCCGACAGGTTCCCGGCGACGACATGGGCGGTCAGCACCTTGACCAGCGTGTCGCGGTTCTCCTCGCGCAGCAGCGTCTCGACCGTGCCCTCCGGCAACGCGTCGAATGCGGCATTCACCGGGGCAAAGACCGTAAAGGGGCCGGGCGATTGCAGGGTTTCGACCAGCCCGGCAGCCTGAACGGCGGCGACCAGCGTGGTATGATCGGCGGAATTCACCGCGTTTTCGACGATGTTTCGCTCCACCAGCATCGGCGCACCGCCGACCATCGGGTTTTCGGCGGCAAACAGCGGGGCGGCCGACAGGGCAAGGATTGCAGCGGCGGCCTTCAGATATCCAGGCATGACTCTCTCCCAAACTGGTCCATGACACATACCGATCGGGTGCCGGCGGGGTGTTTGACGCGCCCCGCCGGCTTGCCCGGGCCCGAAGTGTGTGAACGGGTGGGCCGGGGCGTCCACGAGAGGGGCGGTGGCAGCACGGTCATCGTCCCCTCCGAGATCGGTTGCAGGAAGGGATCTGCCCCTCCATGCTCGAAGCTACGGAAGCGGTTTCGGGAAAGTTTCAGGGAAGGATGGAAAAGATCGGCCCGCTCACGAAAGCGTCAGAGGTCGCCGATCTCGCCGGTCATCAGCACCGGGCCGGTGGGCGCGCCGGTGGTTGAGCCGCCCGATGGTTCAAGGCTGACCGCCAGCACCACGCCGGCCGACAGACCCTCGGCCTCGGCCTCGGTCACTTCGGCGGTCAGCAGGCCGATAGAGGACGGAACGCCATCGGCGCCAATCGCCCAAAGCTCGTAATCCTGCCCCTCGGCCGCCGCGGTGCCGGATACACGCGTGACCGACAGGCGCCCGCTTTCGGGATCGTAAAGCGCGCTGAAGCCAAGATCGGTATCTTCCGCTGCCAGTTCCGCCGACAGGGTCGGAAGGAAGGCGGGCGGGATCGGCTGCGGCGTGAACAGCCCAAGCTGCACCATGACGACCGCCGCCGCCGCGGCGGTGGCCAGACCGCCCAGCCAGACCGGCCACCAGCTGCGGCGCGGCCGGTCAGCGGGCTTAGGGAACAGCCGCGCCTCGATCCGGGCCAGCAGGTCGGGGGCCGGCACCTCGTCGATCTCGTCGTTCAGGGCCGCGAACCGCTGCTCCCATGCCGCGACGCGGGCAGCAAAGCCGGCATCATCGGCAATCCGCCGCTCGGCCGCCAGCCGCTCGTCGAGCGGCAGCACGCCGAGGACGTATTCGGCGGCAAGCACCTCGTCCTCGTCATGCGGTGGCAGATCCGGCGGCAGGCTCATCGGTCGAGACACTCCTTCAGTTTCAGCAGGCTACGGCGCAGCCATGTTCGCATCGTGTTCAGCGGCACGTCGTGCCGCCGGGCCAGATCGTCATAGGACAGCCCGTCCAGATAGGCGCCGCGCACCGCGTCGGCGCGGCCGTCCTCCAACTCGTCGAAACAGGCGTCGATCCGGCGCATCTCTGACTTGGCCTCGGCCCGGGCTTCTGCCCGGGGCGCCGCATCGGCCACCGTGGCCAGCGCGTCCTCGCCATCGGTCGGCGCTGGGCGGGCACGCAGCCGGTCGATGGCGTGGTTGCGCGCCAGCGTGATCAGCCAGGTCATGCCGCGGCCTTTCGCGGCATCATACCGCGTCGCCCGCAGCCAGACCCGCGTGAACACCTCCTGCAACGCATCCTCGGCCTCGGCCCTGTTGCCTAGGATACGAAGCAGCGTTCCAAATAGTTTCGCCGAGGTCGCCGCATAAAGTTCACGGAACGCCGCCCTGTCCTGCCCGGCCACGCGGGCCAGCATCTGTGCGACGGGATCGAGCGTTTCGTTCATGCGTCTCAGCCCCGCCGCCGCCGCCGTCCGCCGCCCTCGGCGCCAGAGGTATTGAAGCTGGGGTTCGGCAGGGTGACGATCCGCGCCAGTTCGGGGAAGGGATCGACCGCGTGCGGGATTGCGTTGGCGTTGACGAAATGCTCCTGAAACCGGGGTTCGATGGCGGTTTCGACCTTGTGGATGCGGCCGACCGTTTCCTCGATCGCCACCCGTGCGCCGGCATCGCAGAGCGCGATGCGCGCGCCGGTTCCGGCTGCATTGCCGGCGGATTGGACCTTGTCGAGGGGCACATCGGGAATCATCCCGAGCACGATGGCATGTTTCGGACTGATGTGCGCCCCAAAAGCGCCGGCCAGCACCACCCGGTCCACCCGGTCCACGCCCAGCTCGTCCATCAACAGCCGAGCGCCCGCGTATAGTGCTGATTTCGCAAGCTGAATCGCGCGGATATCACCCTGGGTCACAGTGATCACCGGCCCGCCTGCGGCGCTGCCGTCGTGGACCAGATAGGCATGAGTCCGCCCTTGCTCGATCATCCGCGAGGTTCCCACCTGCTCTGCCGATCCGATCAGGCCGGAGGCGTCGAGGATGCCGGCCATCCGCATCTCGGCCACCGCCTCGATGATGCCCGACCCGCAGATGCCGGTGACGCCGGTGGCCTCGGTCGCCTCGGCAAAGCCCGGCTCGGTGGACCACAGCTCGCAGCCGATCACCTTGAAGCGCGGCTCCCTGGTCGCGGGGTCGATCTCCAGCCGCTCGATGGCGCCGGGGGCGGCGCGCTGGCCGGAACTGATCTGCGCGCCCTCGAACGCCGGCCCGGTGGGGCTGGAACAGGCCAGCACGCGGCGTTTGTCGCCCAGCAGGATCTCGGCATTGGTGCCCACATCCACCACCAGCACCAGATCGTCGGACTTGTCCGGCGCTTCCGACAGGGCCACGGCGGCGGCATCGGCCCCGACATGGCCGGCGATGCAGGGCAGGATATAGACCCGGGCCGAGGCGTTCAGCACGCCCAGATCCAGATCCGCCGCATCCAGCGTCAGCGCGCCCGATGTCGCCAGCGCAAAGGGCGCCTGGCCCAGTTCCACCGGGTCGATGCCCAGTGCCAGATGGTGCATAACCGGGTTGCAGACCAGCACCGCCTCGACGATCAGGGCCGGGTCGATCCCGCCCTCGGCCGCGATCTCGGCCGCCAGCCGGTTCAGCGCCTCGCGCACCACGCCGGTCATCTCGGCATCGCCGCCGGGGTTCATCATCACATAGCTGACCCGGCTCATCAGATCCTCGCCAAAGCGGATCTGGGGGTTCATCACCCCCGCCGATGCCAGTACCCGCCCGTCGGTCAGGTCGCACAGATGCGCTGCGATTGTGGTGGAGCCGAGGTCGATGGCCAGCCCGTAGATGCCGCCCTCGTGAAATCCCGGCCAGATCTCCAGCAGCCGGGGGCGGGCGTCATGGGGACCGCGATGCACCGCGACGGTCACCTTCCAGCCACCCTTGCGCAGGGCCGGCTGCAGCCGGCGCAGCACCGCTAGACCGGCCTCGGGCGGCTCCAGCCCCCACTGGTCGGCCAGCGCGCGGGCCAGCCGTTCCAGATCGCCGGTCGGCTCGTCCATGTCGGGCTCTTCGACCTCGACGTAGTAGAGCCGCGTCGCCGGGTCCATGGTGATCGCCCGCGCGGTCGCGGCCTTGCGGATCACCTGCTTGTGGACCTGGCTTTCGGGCGGCACGTCGATCACAACGTCGCCCATGATCTGCGCCTGGCAGCCCAGCCGCCGCCCCGCGATCAGCCCGCGCTTTTCCCGGTAGCGTTCCTCGACCGCGTTCCACCCCGACAGCGCATCTGCCGCGACCGTGACGCCGTGCTTGGCAAACTCGCCCACACCCGGCGTGACCTGACAGCGCGAGCAGATGCCGCGCCCGCCGCAGACGCTATCGAGATCCACGCCCAACTGCCGCGCCGCGGTCAGGACCGGCGTGCCCGCCGAAAACCGCCCGCGCTTGCCCGAGGGGGTGAAGATCACAAGGGGGTCTGCGGGGTCGGCCATGGCTGCTCCGTTCCGTCCCGGCCGGTTGTAAGCCGATGGGGGGCGGTTGCAAGCGCGTGAAAGCGGCAGGGGGTCGCCCGGCGGCGACGCGCCATGATGCGAGCGGGGGAGCGTGGCGGGTTCCTGGATCGGCGGATGTGTTCGGCGGGTCGATCCCGGTGCAGGAACGTCTTTGCCAGAAACACAAAAGCGCCGCCCGCCGGCACGGATGCCGGCACGACTCGTTACATACACCACAGGGTCGCGATCAGGCTACCTGCCCCGGAAGGCCGCGAAGCCCGGTTCTCTCACGCCTCGGCGACGAGCGGTCGGGATCTCCCGACCGCTTCGATCCGCTGCGACTGACGGTGCCCCTTGCCCGGTCTGTCCGGACCACGGGGGCCGCCATGCGCGGCTGCCTTTGACGCCGTTCTGCGCACAGCGTCAGTGCGTGACGCGAGATTCGACCGACCGTTGCGTGGGCATGCTTAGGACTGCATAGCGACGGCCATCGCCTGCGTTCTCGTAGGGTTCGCCGATGCGGTTCGCAGCGTAGCCGAGTTGCCGCAGCGCGCGCATGAGCGAAACCGGCGAGAGCGACATGAGTTCGCTTGCGCCATTCTGTCGCGCCACCCGGATCAGTCCGTCCACGACCAGCGACAAACATTCGCTGCGTTCGGCATGGGTGCGGAGCGAATCAGACAGAACGAGGCGCGTACACTCCCACACATCGGGCGTGCGGATCTCGGACGACAGGACCTGGGCGGGGATATCCACCAGCTTGCCGTTGACCGCATCGCGCAGCATGTAGGTATGGGCGCCCCAGTTCGATGTCGTGGGCATCGTCCGCGCCCCGCCGATCACCTTTCCATCGCGCAAAACAAGTGAATAATGGGCCAGCGGGTTGTCATACTGGTCCATTTCAACGGTTTCATTGTGCGGGATGTCCCAGCCCAGCGTATCGACGAAGAAGTGCTTCCGAAGGCGCAGGTAATCGTAGAACGCGGTGCCGTGCAGGTGCAGGTCGGACAGGTCGAAGGTGATGTTTTCCATGGTGTGCTCTCCTTTTTGGAGAGTCAATTAGACCACTTACACCTTAAGTTGAGAATCACTCAACGCAATTCGGCCACGGTTCCGGCAAATTTTTTTCCGCAAATTGTCATATTAGACCGTGGGCTTGCGCCATGCTGGCCGCGTGGGTGCCCGTTTTCGCGCCAAGTTTTCGCCGGGCGTTGCGCAGGCGCAGCTTCACCGCCCCCTCGGAGATTCCCAGCCGCGCTGCGATCTCCTTCAGCAGCAGACCATCGCGCACCATGCGCAAGGCTTCCAGCTCCGCGTCGGTCAGACCAGTGGGCGGTGCCTTTGCATCGTGCAGATGCTGCAGCACCTCTCGCAGCAGCCGCAACTCCTCATCTGTGAACTCGCGGTCTGACCGGGCAAAGGATCCCAGGCTGCGCTGGCCGTCACGCCCGCGCCCGGTGCAAGAGATGGCGGCTCCGAACAGCAGCCCGTGTTCCGCCGCTTCCTGCAGGATGCCCTGTGGATCGGGCAGTGCAATCTCGCTCCACCGAATTGCGCCGGTGTTCGAGTAAAGCCAACGCATTACAGGATCGGCCAGCATGTAGCCCGCCCGCGTATAGCGCTCGATCCACTCGGCTGGCAGTGCGTTTACCTCTTCGAGGGGAAATGCGAATCCGATGCGCAGGGCTATGTAATAGCCGGCCGGGGCGAGGCTTTCGAAATCTCGCGGAACGGCCGGGCTGTTCATGTAAGCGTGAACCTTGATCTTGCGGCAACGCCGTGCGCATGATTGGATGCGGACACGACGGTGCAGTTACCCTATGCCATTGTATCCATGGCAATCAACCTGCAAGCGAGTAGGTGAGGGGAATGGGAGATGAGAACGGGATCGGCCAGCTTCTGGCTGATCTCCATGGAATGAGCCCGGCAGGCTTTGCGGTCGCGCTTCACGTCACGTACACAACCCCGCGGTATCTGTTCCAGTCCTACGACAAGGCATGGATGGACCTCTACTCGCGGCGGGGCTACGTGCTGCAGGATCCGACCGTGCGCTGGGGCTTCTCGCACACCGGAACGATCCGGTGGAGCGCGCTCGCACCCGAGGATCCGGGGGGTGTGCTGGCGGCAGCGGCGTCCGAGGGGTTGCGGTTCGGGGCAACGGTGGCGCTGGAATCCCGCGGCTCGCGCAGCATTGGTAGCGCCGCGCGCGGCGACCGAGAGTATACCGATACCGAGATGGTGACGCTGCTGTCGATGCTGTCGCGGATGCACCGCGCCACGGCCGAGACCATGAAGCTGTCACCCAAGGATCACGAGATGCTGCGGGTGATGTCGATCTACCTGACGCACGGCTGAGATTTCGCCATCATCTGCCGGTGCCGCTCGCGCCGGCCCGCGCGGGTCGCCTCGGTCAGCCCCTCATTGCAACGGTGGCAGCTTACACCTTCCTCGTAGCCCGGCAGTTCCCGCTCCGTCTCGGTCAGTGGCGCCCGGCAGCCATGGCAGAGGCCGGCGGCGCCCGGCTTCAGGCCGTGAATGACCGAAACACGCTGATCGAATACGAAGCATTCGCCCCGCCACAGGCTTTCGGACGCAGGCGTCTGTTCCAGATAATCCAGTATCCCGCCCTGCAGGTGGTAAACCTGTTCGACGCCCTGCGCCCGCAGGAAGCTCGTTGCCTTCTCGCACCGGATGCCGCCGGTGCAGAACATCGCGATCCGTTTCCCTCTCAGCCCGTCACCGTGCCGTGCCCACCAGTCGGGAAACTCGCCGAAACTGCGCGTGCCCGGATTGATTGCGCCTGCGAAGCTGCCAAGCGCCACCTCGTAGTCGTTGCGGGTGTCGATCACCGCGACGTCGGGCGCCGAGATCAGGTCGTTCCAGTCCTGCGGTGCGACATAGGTTCCGACAGCGCGGGCCGGATCGGCCTCGGGCCGGCCCATGGTGACGATCTCTCGCTTCAACCGCACTTTCATTCGGCCAAAGGGCCGCGTTGGCGCTTCGGCCCGTTTCCAGGTCAACCCGGCACAGCCTGGCAGCCCGCGGATATGCGCCATCACCGCGGCAATGCCCTCGGCCTCGGCCGCGATGGTGCCGTTGATCCCCTCGGGCGCCAGCAGGATCGACCCGCGCGCACCGGCGGCGCGACAGGAAGCCAGCAGCGGGTCGCGTAGCGCTGCAGGGTCTGCAAACGGGGTGAAGCGGTAGAAGGCGGCAACGATGGGCATGGCGATGCCTACCCCCGCGCGGGGGCGGCCCGCAAGGGGGCGGCCATTGACGCCCTGCCACGCGGGTCTTACCCAAGTCCCGAGCATTAGGGGAGAGTGCCATGCGACCGGAGAGCGCCGGCCTGATCGTGATCGACGTTCAGAATGACTTCTGCCCCGGCGGGGCACTTGCGGTTGCCGAGGGCGACGTGATCGTGCCCCGGATCAACGGGCTGATGGGCGAGTTCGGGACCGTTGTCCTGACCCAGGACTGGCACCCGGCCGATCATTCCTCCTTCGCCAGCCAGCATCCGGGGGCGGAGCCCTTCGGCATGATCGAGATGCCCTATGGCCCGCAGGTTCTCTGGCCCGATCATTGCGTTCAGGGCACGCCGGGCGCGGCCTTCCACCCCGACCTGCACACCGATCCGGCCCATCTGGTGATCCGCAAGGGCTTTCGCCGTGGCATCGACAGCTATTCGGCCTTCTTCGAGAACGACCGCACGACGCCGACGGGGCTGGAGGGCTACCTGCGCAGCCGTGGCGTCAGCGATCTGACGATGGTCGGCCTCGCTACCGATTTCTGCGTGCAGTTCTCCGCGCTCGACGCCGCGCGGTTGGGGTTTGCAGTTACGGTGCTGGAGGGGGCTTGCCGCGCGATAGACCTTGACGGTTCTCTCGCCGCCGCGCGGGACGCTATGCAAACCGCCGGCGTTTCGCTGGAGCCCTGAGATGGTGGACATTGCAACCCGTGTCTGGAACCACAAGTGGAAGATCGATCCGATTGTCCGGTCGCTGATCGATACCGATTTCTACAAGCTGCTGATGTGCCAGTCGGTGTTCCGCAACAAGCCGGACACGACCGTCACATTCAGCCTGATCAACCGCACGAAGACCATCCGGTTGGCCGAACTGATCGACGAGGGGGAGTTGCGCGAGCAACTCGATCACATACGCACCCTGCGGCTCAGCCGCGGCGAGTCGACGTTTCTGCGCGGCAACACCTTCTACGGAAAGCGGCAGATGTTCCGCCCCGATTTCATGGAATGGTTCGAGGGGCTGCAACTGCCGCCCTATCACCTGGAAAAGCGAGACGGTCAGTATGAACTGACGTTCGAGGGCAAGTGGCCCGAGGTGATGATGTGGGAAATCCCCGCGCTTGCCGTGCTGATGGAGTTGCGTGGCCGGGCGGTGCTAAACGGGTTGGGGCGGTTCGAGTTGCAGGTGCTCTATGCCCGCGCCATGACCAAGCTGTGGGAAAAGGTCGAGCGTTTGCGACAGGTCGATGGGCTGCGGCTGGCCGATTTCGGCACGCGTCGGCGCCATTCCTTCCTGTGGCAGGACTGGTGCGTGCAGGCGCTGATCGAAGGGCTGGGCGGTGCCTTTACCGGCACCTCGAACTGTCTGATCGCGATGCGGCGAGAGGTCGAGGCGATCGGGACGAATGCCCACGAACTGCCGATGGTCTATGCCGCGCTGGCCGACAGCGACGAAGAACTGGCGCGCGCGCCCTATCAGGTGCTGGCGGACTGGCACGAGGAGCACGAGGGCAACCTGCGGGTGATCCTGCCCGACACGTTCGGGACCGAGGGTTTTCTGAACCGTGCCCCCGACTGGCTGACGAAATGGACTGGGGTTCGCATCGATTCCGGCGATCCCGTGGTGGGGGCCGAGACGGCGATCCGATGGTGGCAGTCGCGCGGAGAGGACCCGCGCGATAAACTGGTCATCTTTTCTGACGGGCTGGACGTGGAGCGGATCGAAGAGCTTCAGGCGCGGTTTTCCGGACGGGTGAAGACAAGCTTCGGCTGGGGCACGATGCTGACCAACGATTTCCGCGGGCTCGTACCGGGCGAAGGGCTGGCGCCATTCAGCCTGGTCTGCAAGGCGGTGGCCGCGAACGGCCGACCGACGGTGAAGCTGTCGGACAACCCGAACAAGGCGCTTGGCCCGGCGACCGAGGTCGCGCGCTACAAGAAGGTCTTTGGCGTTGGCCAGCAGCAGCCGCTGGAGGTCGTGGTCTGATCCGAACTGACGTGCGGCCCGGCCTGCGGGGGCCGGGCGCGCATCCGCGCCCGGCAGAGCGATCTACTGAAGGATGCGGCCGTCGATCTGCGGTGCGTAGGGCGCGTTCGCGGACAGGTATTCCGCCAGTGAGTCTGCCATATCGATGGCGGTGATGTAGCCATCGGTACCCTCGTCGCGGATCATGGCGTAGCCGTCGCCGCCGTTCAGCATGAAGTTGTTGGTGACGACCGAATAGGTCGCGCCCTCGTCGATGGGCGCCCAGCCGTCGCCGTCGCGCACCTCCACCTCCGACACGCGGGATCCCGGCTCGGCGCTGGCGTCCAGCCGGAACCGCAGCCCTGCGACCTGCGGGAAGCGGCCCGCGCCTTCCTCGATCCCGCTGACGCCGTGTTCCAGCGCCGCCACGATGGTCGCCCCGGTCAGGTTGACTGTGGCCAGCGTGTTCTGGAACGGCAGCACGGTCAGCACGTCGCCCACAGTCACCGTGCCCGCGGGAAGCGAGGCGCGCAGGCCGCCGCCGTTGGTCAGCGCAATGGTCACGCCCTGATCGGCCACGCGGGCGAGTTGCGCGTCGCTGACCGTGTTGCCCATCTCGCATTCCATCGACCGGCAGCTTTCGCGGCTGCCGTCGATGCTGGCCGCCAGATCCGCGACCGGCGTCGTCTTCATCTCCTCGATCGGGCCGACCAGGGCGGCGATGCGCTCCTCGATCTCGGCATCCGGTTCGACGGTGTTGTCCAGCAGCGCGGTGTCGCCGGTGGCGGCGACCACATAGCCCTCGTCATCGAACTCCAGTTCCAGATCGCCCAGGTAGCGCGAATAGGCATAGGCCTGCACGATTGGCACAGCGCGGCCCGAGGGGTTTTCGATCATCGTGGCGTAGCTGGGCGCGTCCTCGACCGTGTTCGACAGAAGCGTGTGGCTGTGCCCGCCGATGATGGCAGAGATGCCGTCCACGGCTGCAGCGATTTCCTGATCGCGGACAAAGCCCACATGGCTGAGGAGCAGCACCTTGGTCACGCCGTCGGCGCGCATGTCGGCCACCGCCTGCTGAAGATACTCGATCTCGTCGTCGAAGGTGACGTTCGGGCCGGGCGAGGCGATGACGGCGGTGTCGGGCGTCAGCACCGACAGGACGCCGATGCGTTCGCCGCCCACCTCCAGCACGACCGAGGGCTGGATCAGTTCTGCCAGCGGTTCCTCGGCGCCGATGCGGGTGTTGCCGGAGATCACCGGGAACTCGGCCACGCGGACGAAATCGGCCAGCACCTCGGGGCCGTCGTCGAATTCGTGGTTGCCGAGCGCCATCGCATCGAAGCCGATCATGTTCATGAACTCCACCTCGGCCTGGCCCTTGTAGGTGGTATAGAACAGCGTGCCCTGGAACTGGTCGCCGGCATCGAGCGTGACGTGGGGGGTGCCGGCCTCGTCCAGTTCGGCGCGGCGGCTGCGGATTTTCGTGGCCAGACGGCCGTAGCCGCCGAAGCAGTTGCCCTCTTCCAGATCCGAGCCGCCGCAGGTGCTGTCGAAACGGCTGATCGATTCCACGCGGCTGTGCAGGTCGTTGATATGCAGCACCTGCATCTTGAAGCCGGTCTGGGCGTTGGCGGTGGTCATCGAGAAGACGCCGGCGCCGGTGACGACCATGGTGGCGCCGCCCATTTGCAGGACGCGGCGGCGGGACAGGGGGGTGTGTGTCATTGGGGGATTCCTCTGGATGGCAGCGGGATGGTTTAACCATGCCCCTGCATCGGGAATGTGACAAGCCGGAACGGGCGGGAACTGGCCGGTGGGCACGGTTTTGCCGGGTTGGGCACGCGTGCCCAAAAAGTCATCCCATTGAAAAGGCTGGATTTCCGATTTTTTGTTTACCTGCCCTTAATCTTTGGGCACGGGTGCACCGGGTCGTTTGCGCCCCTTGCCCTTGGCGTGGCGCTGGTGTCTGGTCCGGCCATGTCCGCCGACGTCCCCGCCACCCCGGCCGCCCGCCCGCTGCACGGCATCCTGTGGATGCTGGCAACGGGAATGGCCTTCGTCGCGGTCACCGCCATCGTGAAGCATGTGGGCAGCGGCGTGCCGGCGGCGCAGTCGGCGTTCCTGCGCTATGTTCTGGGGCTGGTGTTCCTGATCCCCGTCCTGCCGGCGATGTGGCGCATGCGCGACCGGCTGCTGGGGCGCGACGGCGGGATGTTCGCGCTGCGCGGCGCGGTGCATGCGATCGGGGTGATCCTGTGGTTCTATGCCATGACCCGGATCCCGCTGGCCGAGGTGACGGCGATGAACTACCTGACGCCGATCTGGATTGCCGTCGGCGCGGCGCTGTTTCTGGGCGAGAGGATGGCGCTGCGCCGGATACTGGCGATTCTGGCGGCGCTGGTCGGCGCGATGATCATCCTGCGGCCGGGGGTGCGAGAGATCGACCCCGGCCATGTGGCGATGCTGGGCACGGCCTTTCTGTTCGCCGGTTCCTATCTGCTGGCCAAGCGGATGTCGGGGACGGTCGATCCGTCCATCGTGGTGGCGATGCTGTCGATCAC
>JBJHCH010000077.1:0-18505 GCA_050485905.1 Paracoccaceae bacterium
TTGGTGATGCGGCCTCTCGGTGTGTCGTCCACGGGTGGCTTCCTTGTCTCCGGGGGAAAATAGAGGGTCGGTCAGGGTTTTTCCAGTGGCTCCGGCGACTGCGGCGCGGGATCGACCGGCAGGGCGGGGCCGAAGGTGACGGATTCGGGGCTGATGCCCGTGGAATGGGCGATCATTTCGACGCCTGCGGCGCGGGCGGCGTCGAAGGCGCGGGCATAGCCGGGGTCGAGGTCCGAGGCTAGGCGGAAGGCGGTGCAGTCGGTGCGCTGCACGAGGTAGAGCATGACGGCGCGAGCGCCCTGATCGACCATGGCCGAAAGCTCCGCGAGGTGTTTCGCGCCGCGCAGGGTGACGCAATCGGGGAACTCGGCAAGGGTGCCTGTGCGGCGCAGGTGGACGTTCTTCACCTCAACATACGCAGGCGGCAGGCCGGGGGCGGTGGCAAGGAAATCGACGCGGCTGTTGGTGCCGTAGCGGACTTCCGGGCGGATGTCCGTGTAGGCGGCGAGTTCGGGGATGGCGCGGGCGCGCAGGGCGTGGCCCACGACGCGGTTGGGGACGCCGGTGTCGATGCCCGCCATGTGGCCGCCCGGCAGTTCCACCAGCCGCCAGCCGTAGGGCAGTTTCCGCCCCGGCGGCGCGGGTTCCAGCCAGCAGCGCATCCCCGGTTCGGCAAGGCCCAGCATGGCGCCGGGGTTGGGGCAGTGGACGGTGGTTTCCGTTCCGTCCTCCAGCACCATGTCGGCCAGGAACCGCTTGTAGCGCCGGATCAGCCGGGCCGGGATCAGGGGGGTTTGAAAGCGCATCGCGGCGGGCCTATACCGGGCGAGTGACCGGATCAAGGAGCCGCCGATGCCGAACCCAACCGTTGCGATGCTGGTCATCGGGGACGAGATCCTGTCAGGCCGCACGCGGGATGCGAACATGCACCATCTGGCGGGCGAGCTGAGCCGGGGCGGGTTCGACCTGCGCGAGGTGCGGGTGGTGCCGGACGAGCGCGACGCCATCGTGGCGGCGGTGAACGCGCTGCGGGGCGCCTATGACCATGTGTTCACCAGCGGAGGGATCGGGCCGACCCATGACGACATCACCGCCGAGGCGGTGGCGGCGGCCTTCGGCCTGCCCTGCGGGGTGCGGGACGACGCCCGCGCGATCCTGGTGGCGCATTACGAGAAGACCGGGATGGAGCTGAACGAGGCGCGGCTGCGGATGGCCCGCGTGCCCGAGGGGGCGGTGCTGATCGACAACCCGATCTCGGCCGCGCCGGGGTTCTCGCTGGAGAATGTGCATGTGATGGCGGGGGTGCCGAATATCTTTCAGGCGATGGTGGCGTCGGTGCTGCCGACGCTGACGGGGGGCGAGCCGCTGCTGAGCCAGACGCTGCGCATCCCGCGCGGCGAGGGCGAGATCGCCGGGCCGCTGACCGAATTGGCCGGGGAGTTCGGGGATCTGACCTTCGGATCCTACCCGTTCCAGAAGGACGGGGCATTCGGCGCGAACATCGTGATCCGCGGCACCGACCGGGGGCGGGTGGATGCGGCGATGATGAAACTGTGCGACCTGTTCCCCGAGGCGCTTGCGTGAACGCGCCCGACCTGCCCCGGCTTTTCGCGGTGCTGGAGGCGACATGGCCCCCGGCGGCGCGGCAGCCGGCGGGGCCGTGGGTGCTGCGCGACGGTGCGGGCGGCGGCAAGCGGGTCAGCGCGGCGACGGCAGAGGGCGCGGTGACGGCGGCGGATCTGGCGGCGGCGGGCGATCTGGTGATGGTCCGCGCCGGGCAGGAGGCGCTGGACGCGCTGCTGGCCCAGGCGGGGTTTCACATCGTCGATCCCACGGTGCTTTACCTTGCCCCGATCGCCCAGCTGGCCGAGGTGCCGCCCCGGCTGACGGCGATTCCGTCCTGGCCGCCGCTGGCGATCCAGCGGCGGATCTGGGCGGATGCGGGCATCGGCCCGGCGCGCATGGCGGTGATGGACCGCGCGGCTGGGCCGAAGACGGCGCTGCTGGGCCGCATCCGCGACCGTGCCGCCGCCACCGGCTTCGTGGCGCTGCATGACCGCATCGCCATGGTTCATGCGCTGGAGGTGGTGCCGGAGTTCCGCCGCATGGGCGTTGCCCGCCACATGATGCAGGGTGCGGCCTGCTGGGCGCGGGACAATGGCGCGGACTGGCTGGCGCTGGCGGTGACCAAGGCGAATGAGGGCGCCCGCGCGCTTTATGCCGCCCTTGGGATGCAGGTGGCGGGGCGCTACCATTACCGCGCGAAAGGAGCCTGACCATGACCGACAGCCCCACGGCGCTGAACCTGCCGCAAGTCGATCCGCTGCCCGAGGCGACGGCGAAATACTTTCGCATCTGCGAGGAAAAGCTGGGTCTGGTGCCGAATGTGCTGCGGGCGCACGCATTCGACATCGAGAAGCTCAATGCCTTCACCGCACTCTACAATGACGTGATGCTGGCCGACTCTGGCCTGTCGAAGCTAGAACGCGAGATGATCGCGGTCGTCGTGTCGTCGATCAACCGCTGCTGGTATTGTCAGGTGGCCCATGGCGCGGCGGTGCGCGGCCTGTCGGGCGATCCGGCTTTGGGCGAGGCGATGGTGATGAACTGGCGCGCGGCGGATCTGTCGCCGCGCCATGTCGCCATGCTGGGCTTTGCCGAGAAGGTGACGAAGGAAAGCCATGCGGTCACAGAGGCCGACCGGCAGGCGCTGCGCAACGCGGGCCTCACCGACCGCGACATCTGGGACATCGCCACGGTGACGGGGTTCTTCAACATGTCGAACCGGCTCGCCTCGGCCGTGGCGATGCAGCCCAATGCGGAATACCACGGGCAGCATCGGTGATCCTGCGCGCCCTGTGTCTGCTGGTGCTGCTGCCGCTGCCCGCGCTGGGGCAGGATCTGCCGTTTCCGGCGCCTGCCGAGGTGACGGCCGACCGGGCGGAACCGCTGGGAAGCTATGCGCTGCCCGTGGGGCGATGGGCGGATGGCGAGTTGCCGGTGCGACGGGCCGAGGGCGCGGTGCGCCAGACCGCGTGGCGCGTGGCGGCCGAGGGGATGGCGACGCTGGCGGTGCTGACGCCGCTGCGCGCGGCGCTGGTCGAAGACGGGTTCGAGATCCTGTTCGAATGTGAAACGGCGACCTGCGGCGGGTTCGACTTCCGCTTTGCGACAGAGATCCTGCCGGCGCCGGCGATGAATGTCGATCTGGGGGATTTCCGCTTTGCGGCGTTCGCGCGGGGGGGGGAGGTCGCCAGCCTGCTGGTCAGCCGCGGCGGCGCGTCGGCCTATGTGCAACTGACCCGCGTGGCACCGGCCGAGCAACCAGCGATCCCCGCCGAAAGCTTCACCGCCGAGCCGCCGCCGGATGCGGCCCCGGCGGATCAGGCGCCCGACGAGGCAGAGGCGCTTGCCGCCACCGGCGCGGTGATTCTGGAGGATCTGACCTTTGCCAGCGGGTCGGCGGACCTTGGCAATGGCGCCTTTGACTCGCTGGACCGGCTGGCCGCCTATCTGCGCGCCAATCCCGGCCATCGGGTGACGGTGGTGGGCCATACCGATGCGGTGGGCGGGCTGGACGGCAACATCGCCCTGTCGCAGCGCCGCGCGGCCTCGGTCGTCGAACGGCTGGTGGCGGTTTATGGGGTGCCGCGCGCCCAGCTTTCGGCGGCGGGGGCGGGTTTTCTGGCGCCGAGGGCGACGAACCTGACAGAAGAGGGCCGCGCGCTGAACCGGCGGGTGGAAGTGGTGCTGACGGCGATGGAGTGACTACCAGTCGGAGCGATCACCAGTCATCGGGGCCGCGGCCCTCGAACTTCTCTGCCAGGAAGTCGATGAAGGCGCGCAGCTTGGGCTGGGTGAATCGGCCCGGCGGATAGACGGCGTAGATGCCCACCCGCTCTGCCGGAAGGCCGGGCAGCGCCTCCTCGACCTCGCCGCGCTTCAGCGCCTCGGCACAGAGGAAACTGGGCAGATAGGCGATGCCCAGCCCGGCCACGGCGGCGTGCAGCAGCGAGCGGCCGTCGTTCACCGTCAGCCAGCCGCCGTTGCGCACCATGCGCCGCTCGCCCGAGGGCGCGGTCAGCCGCCAGGCGTTGCCATTGGCCTGCGCGGTGTAGTGCAGAAGCTTGTGTTCGGTCAGGTCGTCGATCTTCTCGGGCCGGCCGAAGCGGTCGAAATAAGCCGGCGAGGCGACCATGCGCATCGTCGCCTCGGTCAGCCGGCGGGCGCGCAGGCTGCTGTCCTCCAGCTCTCCCAGCCGGATCGCCATGTCGTAGCCTTCCGAGATCAGTTCGACGTAGCGGTTGGTCAGCGACATGTTCACCGTGATCTCGGGATATTCCTGCAGGAAATCGCCCAGAACAGGCGACAGCAGGTTCACGCCGAAATCGGTGGCGACGGATATCCGCAGCAGGCCCGAGGGTTCGGCCTGCATCGAGGCGACCAGCGCATCGGCCTCGCCTGCGTCGGTGATGACACGGCGGGCGCGGTCGTAGTAGGCCAGGCCGATCTCGGTCGGGCTGACGCGGCGGGTGGTGCGGTTCAGCAGCCGTGCGCCCAGCCGCTGTTCCAAAGCGGCGACATGCTTCGACACAGCGGATTTGGAGATGCCGAGCTTGCGCGCCGCATCGGTGAAGCCGCCCTGGTCCACCACGGTGGCAAAGGCTTCCATCTCGGTCAGTCGGTCCATTCCAGCCCTGGCTACTGAATCAATTTTCCGAAAACTTGTGGCGAATTGCGGCAAGAATGCGGCCAAGGGGGGACAATACCGGGACGGATGCGCAATCGTCCGCCGACCGGAAACCGGATTGGCGGTCAGGCGCGCAGGGGTCAGAGCGTCGCGGCGAGCCGTGCGCCTTGGTCGATGGCGCGTTTTGCGTCCAGTTCGGCGGCGACATCTGCCCCGCCAATGACATGGGCGGCGATGCCGCGGAGGGTGAGTGCATCGGCAAGCGACCGCTCCGGCTCCTGCCCGGCGCAAAGGACGATGGTGTCGGCCTCGATCAGCCGCGGCGCGCCGTCGATCGTGACATGCAGGCCGCGGGCGTCGATCCGGTCATAGGTGACGCCGCCCAGCATGGTGACGCGCTTCATCTGCAGATGGGCGCGGTGGATCCATCCGGTGGTCTTGCCCAAGCGGCGGCCGGGACGCTCGGCGCGGCGTTGCAGCAGCGTGACCTGACGGGCGGGCGGGGTCGGCTGCGGGCCATCGGGGGACAGGCCGCCGGCGGTGGTTGCGGGGTCGCCGACGCCCCATTCCCGGCGCCAGTGCGCCAGGTCGGCGGCGCCATTACCAGTCAGGAACTGCGTCACGTCAAAGCCGATGCCGCCGGCGCCCACGATGGCGACGCGGGGGCCCACCGGCGCACCCTCCAGCGCCGCGATATAGGACAGCACGTTCGGCCCGTCCTGCCCCGGAATGCCCGGATCGCGCGGGGTGACGCCGGTTGCGACGATGACCTCGTCGAAGTCGTTCAGCGCGTCGACATCGGCGGGCTGCCCAAGCCGCAGGTCGATGCCCCGGCGCGCGACCATCGTCTGATACCAGCCGACGAGGCCGTGAAACTCCTCCTTGCCCGGTATCCGGCGGGCGAGGTTCAGCTGGCCGCCGATCCGGTCGGCGCGGTCGAACAGCGTCACGCGATGCCCGCGCTCCGCCGCCACCAGCGCCGCCGACAGGCCCGCCGGCCCGGCACCGACGACCGCCACGCGCTTTGCCACCGGCGCGGGGTCATAGCGCAGTTCCGTCTCATGGCAGGCACGCGGGTTCACCAGGCAGGAGGTCATCCGCCCGGTGAAGGTGTGATCGAGACAGGCCTGGTTGCAGGCGATGCAGGGCGCAATCTCGTCGGCGCGGCCCTCGGCGGCCTTGGCGACGAAATCGGCATCGGTCAGAAACGGCCGCGCCATCGACACCATGTCGGCGAAGCCCTCTGCCAGCAGGCCCTCGGCGACATCGGGCGTGTTGATGCGGTTGCAGGCGATCACGGGGATGCCGACCTCGGGCCGCAGCCGCTGGGTCAGCCAGGCAAAGGCCGCGCGCGGGACGGATGTGGCGATGGTCGGCACCCGCGCCTCATGCCAGCCGATGCCGGTGTTCAGCATCGTTGCGCCCGCGCTCTCGATGGCGCGCGCCAGCGTCACAACCTCATCCCAGGTCGATCCGTCGGGGATCAGGTCGATCAGGCTGATCCGGTAGATCAGGATGAAATCCTCCCCCACCGCCTCGCGCACCCGCCGCACCACCTCTACCGGCAGGCGCATCCGGTTGGCATCGTCGCCGCCCCAGCGGTCGGTCCGCCGATTGGTGTGCCGGACAAGGAACTGGTTGAGGAAATAGCCCTCGGACCCCATTACCTCGACCCCGTCATACCCCGCCTCGCGGGCGCGGGTCGCGGCGGTGACGATATCGGCGATCTGCTTTTCTATCCCCGCCTCATCCAGTTCGCGCGGCGGGAAGGGTGAGATGGGCGACTTGATCGCTGACGGCGCGACGCAGTCCTTGCCATAGGCATAGCGCCCGGCATGCAGGATCTGCATCGCGATCCGCCCGCCTGCGTCGTGCACCCGGTCGGTCACGATGCGATGGTTGGCGATGTCGGCATCGGAAAACAGCCCCGCCGCGCCGGGGAACACGCCGCCCTCGGCATTCGGAGCCATGCCGCCGGTCACCATCAGCGCCACCCCGCCCCGCGCCCGGTCGGCGTAGAAGGTGGCGACGCGGTTCCAGTCGCCCGCCTCCTCCAGCCCGGTGTGCATCGAGCCCATCAGCACCCGGTTCGGCAGGGTGACATGGCCAAGGTCCAGCGGCTGAAACAGATGGGGGTATCGGGTCATGGCGCCTCCGTCGCGGCAAGGTCGCGCGAAAGCTGCCGCATGTCACGTTCGACGCGGCGTCAGAATGCGGCCACCGCGCCGGATCGCAATATCTTGGGGATAATCGGTCAAATTTGGCCAGATCGTGGGGTTGGCGGTTGACTCGCGTCAGGGTTGGGCAAAGATGGCGGGGTCAACGATCGGACTGTCCCTGTGCGATTCTCCCGCCTGCGCCTCAATGGCTTCAAAAGCTTTGTCGACCCGACCGATCTGGTGATCGCGGACGGGCTGACGGGCGTGGTCGGCCCCAACGGCTGCGGCAAGTCCAACCTGCTGGAGGCGCTGCGCTGGGTGATGGGCGAGAACCGCCCGACCGCGATGCGCGGCGACGGGATGGAGGATGTGATCTTCAACGGCGCGGCCAGCCGCCCGGCCCGGCACTTCGCCGAGGTGGTCCTCAGCCTCGACAATTCCGAACGCCTCGCGCCATCGGGGTTCAACGACAACGACAATCTGGACATCGTGCGCCGGATCACCCGCGATGCCGGATCGGCCTACAAGGTCAACGGCAAGGATGTGCGGGCGCGCGACGTGCAGATGCTGTTCGCCGACGCCTCGACCGGCGCGCATTCCCCGGCGCTGGTCCGGCAGGGCCAGATCTCGGAACTGATCAACGCGCGGCCCAAGAACCGCCGCCGGGTGCTGGAGGAAGCGGCGGGGATCTCCGGCCTCTACCAGCGGCGGCACGAGGCGGAGCTGCGGTTGAACGCGACCGAGACGAACCTGGCCCGCGTGGACGACGTGATCGAGGCGCTGGCGGCGCAGCTTGCCGGTCTGGCGCGTCAGGCGCGGCAGGCGGCGCGCTACCGCGCCATCGGCACCGAATTGCGCCGGGCCGAGGCGCTGCTGCTCTATCGTCGCTGGCGCGAGGCCGATCAGGCCGCGGCGGCGGCAGAGGCCGCGCTGACCGAGGCGGTGCGCGCCGCCGGTCTGGCCGAGGGCGCCGCCCGCCGCGCCGGTGCCGAGAGGCTGGCCGCCGAAGACGCCCTGCCGCCGCTACGCGAGGAAGAGGCCG
Organism: Paracoccaceae bacterium; assembly: GCA_050485905.1. GTDB lineage: Bacteria > Pseudomonadota > Alphaproteobacteria > Rhodobacterales > Rhodobacteraceae > JAWLCA01. The sequence continues at coordinate 7,892 of JBJHCH010000077.1, forward strand.
TCGCCGGGGCGATCCTGCAGCGGCTGCAGGTCCAGCGCGACACGCTGACCGATCAGGAGGCGCGGGCGCAGGCGGCGATCGAGGTGCTGAAGGCTGCGCTGGCCCAGGTCGCCCGCGATGCCGAGCGCGAGACCGGGCTGAACCGCGACGCCGGCGAGACGCTGGAGCGGCTGGCCTGGGAGGCCGCGCAGCTCGACAAGGCCAGCGAGGGCCACGAGGCCCGCCTGTCCGCTGCCGCCGATGCGGCGCGCGAGGCGGCGAGCGTGCTTCAGGACCGCGAGGCGAAGCTGTCGGACGTGACCGAGGATGCCGCCCGCCTGTCGGCCCGGCACCAGTCGGCGCAGCGGCTGATTGCGGACAGCCGCAGCACCCGCGACAAGGCTGAGGCCGAGGTGGCCCGCGCCGAAACCGCCGAGCGTGAGGCCGCCGCCGCGCTGGACAAGGCGGCGGGCGAGCACACTGCGGCGGAGGCGCTGCAGGCGGAGGTGACCGAGGCCGCTCAGCAAGCCGAGGCCGCGCTGGAGGCCGCCGAAGCCACCCGCGGCGAAACCCAGGCGCGCGAGGCAGACGCCCGCGCCGCGCGGTCCGAGGCCGAGGGCGAGGTGAGCGCGCTGCGCGCCGAGGTCGCGGCACTGGCCCGTCTGGTGGAGCGCGAGTCGCGGGCCGGCGAGCAGATCCTTGATCACCTGACCGTCGCGCGCGGCTATGAACAGGCTTTGGGGGCCGCACTGGCCGAGGACTTGCGCGCGTCCGAGGCGGGGGTGGATGCGCCTTCGGGCTGGGTGACGCTTGCGCCTTACGAGGCGCCCCAGGCCCTACCGGCGGGGGTGGAGCAGCTTTCGGTGCATGTGTCGGGGACGGAGGCGCTGGCGCGGCGGCTGTCGCAGATCGGCGTGGTCGATGCGGCGGACGGGCCCAGGTTGCAGGCCGCGCTGCTGCCGGGCCAGCGGCTGGTGTCGCGCGCAGGCGACCTGTGGCGCTGGGACGGGTTCCGGGCGGCGGCTGCCGATGCGCCCTCGGCCGCCGCCGAGCGGCTGAAGCAGTTGAACCGGCTGGTCGAGCTGAAGCGCGATCTGGAAGAGCTGAGCGCGCGGGCCGAGGGCGCCAAGCGCGCGCACGAGGTACTGACCGCGCGGATGGCCGAGGAGGCCCGTGCCGAGCAGGCCGCGCGCGAGGCGCGGCGCGCGGCGGACGGGCGCGTGACCGAGGTGAACCGGGCGCTGGCGCGGGCCGAGGCTGACCGCTCCATCGCCGCCGGAAAGCTGGAAAGCGCCCGCCTGGCCCGCGCCCGCCATGCCGAGGAAGCCGCCGCAGCCCGCCATCGGCTGACCGAGGCCGAGGCCGCAGAGGCCGACCTGCCCGACATGGGCGCGGCTCGCGCGGCGCTGGAGGAGGTGAAATCGGCGGTGGAGGCGGCGCGGATCACCATGATGTCGCGCCGCGCCGGGCATGACGAGATCCGGCGCGAGGGCGAGGCGCGGGTGCGCCGCCGGCAAGAAGTGGATAAGGAAGCCGCCACCTGGCGCGACCGTCTGGCCAATGCCGAGCGCCGGATGGCGGAGCTGGACGCTCGCCGGGCAGAGGCCGAGGCGGAACTGAAGACCGCCAGCGCCGTCCCCGCCGAGATAGCGGAAAAACGCGCCGCGCTGGCCGAGGCGCTGGAGACCGCCGAGACCCGCCGCCGCCGCGCCGCTGATGCGTTGGCCGAGGGCGAGGCGCGGCTGCGCGCCGCCCAGCAGGCCGAGCGCGAGACCGAGCGCGCGGCGGGCGAGGCGCGCGAGGCCCGCGCGGGGGCAGAGGTTCGCCGGGATGCGGCGCGCGAAGGCGTGGCGCTGGCGCAGGCCCGGATCGCCGAGGAGGCCGAGGCGAAGCCCGCCGATCTGCTGGAACGGCTGGGCGCGGACCCCGACACGATGCCGCCGTCCGCGCAGATCGAGGAAGAGATAACCCGCCTGCGCCGTGCCCGCGACGCGCTGGGTGCGGTAAACCTGCGCGCCGAGGAGGACGCCAAGGCGGTGCAGGAGGAGCACGATACGCTGGCCCATGAAAAGGCCGACCTGGAAGAGGCGATCAAGAAGCTGCGCGCCGGCATCGCCGGGCTGAACCGCGAGGGGCGGGAGCGGCTGCTGACCGCGTTCGAGCAGGTGAACGCCAACTTCGCCACGCTCTTCACCCATCTCTTCGGCGGCGGCGAGGCGCGGCTGGTGCTGGTCGAATCCGACGACCCGCTGGAGGCCGGGCTGGAGATCATGTGCCAGCCGCCGGGCAAGAAGCTGTCTACCCTTTCCCTGCTGTCGGGGGGCGAGCAGACGCTGACGGCACTCGCGCTGATCTTTGCGGTCTTCCTGGCCAATCCCGCGCCGATCTGCGTGCTGGACGAGGTCGATGCGCCGCTGGACGATGCCAATGTCACCCGGTTCTGCGACATGCTGGACGAGATGACCCGGCGCACCGATACCCGGTTCCTGATCATCACCCACCATGCCGTTACGATGAGCCGGATGGATCGCCTCTTTGGGGTCACGATGGGTGAGGCAGGCGTCAGCCAGCTGGTCAGCGTGGATCTGAAACGGGCCGAGCAGATGGTGGCCTGAGCAGGTTGGGCACGCGTGCCCACTTTTTCAAGCCATTGATCTGAAACGATAACCGATTTTTTGTTAACCCTCAGGAAACCTTTGGGCGGTGGCGGCAAGCGCGCTGCGCGGGCCGCCGGTCGGGGGGTGGGTTCGGGCGCCGGGGGCGGGCGCCGGAACCGATGTCGGCCGCAGATGCGCGTCAGAACACGTCGCGGCTTTCTTTGTTGCCCCTGCTTGCAATTTGCCCCGGCGCCGCACATCTGACTGCCGCGGGCCGGGCCCCTCTGGCGACATGGTGTCGTGATGTCGGACCGCATCGGGCGTTGTTATCGGTCATGGAGACAGCGCCCGACGCATAGCGGATGTTACATCGTGCCCCTGGCATCGCGTCGCTCAGCGCTTTCGTTTACCCACAGTCGCACACTGCCTTCACGGGCGCCGGCAGGCAGTCCTGCACCAATGCAACGCCATTCAGGCACATCCCGTCATGCGTGACCGGCACCGGCGGCGGCTGGACCGTCAGTTCCGCGCGCTTTCAGGCAGATCGGCCGCGCTGGATGGGCTCATTTCGCTGCTCCATGGCAGACCGGGCCTGCTGTTGCGCCTGCCGCTTGCGCTGATGCTGATGGCAGGCGGCCTGCTGTTCTTTCTGCCCGTCTTCGGACTTTGGATGATCCCGCTGGGCCTGATGGTGCTGGCGATCGACCTGCCGCTGCTGCGGCCCGTCGTCTCGGCGACGATGATCCGGCTTCGGCGCCGGTGGGTGACCTGGCGGCGAGGCGATGGTCGCCGCCCCAAGGCAAAGGGGCGCGGCCTGCGCGCCGGTTCGGGAGATTGAGGTGGACCTGCTGCTGCTTTTGGGCGGCCTGATCGGCCTGTTTGCCGGTGGCGAGGCGCTGGTGCGCGGCGCGGTCGGCATCGCACGGCGGCTGGCGGTGCCGCCGCTTGTCATCGGACTGACGGTGGTGGGTTTCGGGACGTCGACGCCCGAGTTATTGGTGTCGGTCGATGCCGCGCAGCGTGGCGTGCCGGACATCGCACTTGGCAATGTCGTCGGTTCCAACATCGCAAACATCCTGCTGATCGTCGGCCTGTCGGCGCTGACCTGGCCGATCCGGGTCATAGGCGCGACGCTGGGCCGCGACACCGCCTGCATGATGGCCGCGACACTCGCACTGGTGCCGGTGTTCTGGCTGGGCCAGATGGGCCGGTTGGCGGGTGCGGCGCTGCTGGCGGGGCTGGTCGTCTACCTGCTGTGGCACTATCTGCGCCCCTCGACAGCAGAGCCAGAGATCGATCAGGCCCCACCCCTGCCGCTGTGGCAGGCGCTGTTGTGGGTGGGGTTGGGGCTGGCCGCACTGATGCTGGGCGCGCGGTTCCTTGTCGATGGCGCAATCAGCATCGCGCGCGAGCTTGGCCTGTCCGAGGCCTTCATCGGGCTCACCATCGTCGCGGTCGGCACGTCGCTGCCGGAACTGGCAACCTCGCTGATTGCGGCGTTCCGCAGGCAATCGGAAATCGCCATCGGCAATATCGTTGGCTCCAACATATTCAACCTGCTCGGCATCCTTGGCGCCACCGCGGTGATCGCGCCGATCCCGGTGGCGGCGCGGTTCCTGAGTTTCGACCTGCCGGTGCTGATCGTCGTGTCGGCGTTGCTGACCGGGCTTCTGCTGCGCCGCCCGTCGATCGGGCGCCCGATGGGGGCAATATTGCTTGCGGCCTATGCCGCATATGTCTGGGCGGCGCAGGGATGACCGCCAGGACGCAAGGGCGGCACCGGGGGCCGCGACCTGCGCGATTGCTTGCTGCGTTGCTGCTGGCGTGAATGGCGCAGCGGACGTTCCGCTGCCACCACCGCCCTGCCGCCGTTTTGGCAGGTATGCGCCGTTTCTCAGGTGTCCAGATTCTCGACGCTGAGCGCGTTCTGCTGGATGAACTCGCGCCGCGGCTCGACCACATCGCCCATCAGCTTGGTGAAGATGTCGTCGGCCTCGGCCAGATCGTCGATCTTCACCTGCAGCAGCGTGCGCGCGTCGGGGTCGAGCGTGGTTTCCCAAAGCTGGTCGGGGTTCATCTCGCCCAGCCCCTTGTAGCGTTGCAGGGTCAGGCCGCGCTCCCCCTCGGTCAGGATCGCGTCCAGCAGATCGGTCGGGCCGTAGATCGGCTGGGCACGGTCCCGCCGGACCAGACGTGCCGGCGCATCGTAGACGTCGCGCAGGCTGCCCGTATGGCCGCCAAGGCGGCGTGCCTCGCCCGACCGTAGGACCTGACCGTCAAGCGTGCGCACCTCCTCTACCCCGCGCAGCATCCGCGAGAAGCGAAGGCCGTGGTCCTGAGTGGGCCGCCCCTGCCAGCCCCGCTCATACTCCACCGCCACAAGGTCAAGCCTCGCGGCCACCTCATCGGCGACGCCCTGGGCATCGGCATCGACCCGCCCCGGCAAAAGCGCCCCGGCGATGGCCGCCTGCTCCAGAATGCGCTGCGGGTAATGGCTGGGGAAGGATTGCAGGCTGCGACGAACCTGCCGGGCTTCGTCGACAACACGCAGCAGATCCTGACCGAAAATCTCTTCGCCCGAGCCGAGGCGCAGAACCGCGTCGTCGATCCCCTGGGCGATCAGGTAATCCTCCAGCGCGGGCTTGTCCTTCAGGTAGACCTCGGACCTGCCGCGCGCGACCTTGAAGAGCGGGGGTTCGGCGATGTAGAGAAAGCCGCCCTCGATGATCTCCGGCATCTGCCGGAAGAAGAAGGTCAGCAGCAGGGTGCGGATATGCGCGCCGTCCACATCGGCATCGGTCATGATGATGATCTTGTGGTAGCGCAGTTTCGAGATGTCGAATTCGTCGCGCCCGATGCCGGTGCCCAGCGCGGTGATCAGCGATCCGATCTCGGCGCTGCTGAGCATCCGGTCAAAACGGGCGCGTTCGACGTTCAGGATCTTGCCGCGAAGGGGCAGCACGGCCTGATTGGCGCGGCTGCGGCCCTGCTTGGCCGAGCCGCCGGCGCTGTCGCCCTCGACCAAAAACAGTTCCGATTTTGCCGGGTCGCGTTCCTGGCAGTCGGCCAGCTTGCCCGGAAGCGAGGCGATGTCCATCGCGGTCTTGCGCCGCGTCAGTTCGCGGGCCTTGCGCGCCGCCTCGCGCGCCAGTGCGGCCTCGACCACCTTGCCGATGATCTGGCGGGCCGGGCCGGGGTTTTCCTCGAACCACTCCGCCAGCTTCTCTCCCACCAGCGATTCCACCGCCGGGCGCACCTCGGATGACACCAGCTTGTCCTTGGTCTGGCTGGAGAATTTCGGGTCGGGCACCTTGACCGACAGCACCGCCGTCAGCCCCTCGCGCGCATCGTCGCCGGTGAAGGCGACCTTTTCCTTTTTCGCCAGGCCCGAGGTCTGGGCATAGGTGTTCATGGTGCGGGTCAGCGCGCCGCGAAAGCCCGCCATATGGGTGCCGCCGTCGCGCTGGGGGATGTTGTTGGTGAAGGGCAGCACGGTTTCGTGGTAGCTGTCGTTCCACCACATCGCCACCTCGACGGTGATGCCGTCGCGGTCGCCGGTCATGAAGATCGGCTCGGGGATGACGGGATGCTTGTGCCGGTCCAGGTAGCGGACGAATTCGCGCACGCCGCCGTCGTAGTAAAGCTCTGTCCTCAGCGGCTCGGCGGGGCGTTCATCCTCCAGCACGATGCGGACGCCGGAGTTCAGGAAGGCCAGTTCGCGCAGCCGGTTTTCCAGCGTCTTGAAGCTGTAGTCGAGGTTCGAGAAGGTGGAGGTGGCGGCGAGGAAGCGCAGCTCGGTCCCGCGCCGGCCGTTTGCGTCGCCGACGACGCGCAGGGGGGCGACGGTCTCGCCGCCCTCGAACCGCACGTAATGCTCCTTGCCGGCGCGCCAGATGCGCAGTTCCAGCCAGTCGGACAGGGCGTTGACGACCGAGACGCCGACGCCGTGCAGACCGCCCGAGACCTTGTAGCTGTTCTGGTCGAACTTTCCGCCCGAATGGAGCTGGGTCATGATGACCTCGGCCGCGCTGACGCCTTCCTCGCGGTGGATGTCGGTGGGGATGCCGCGGCCGTTGTCGGTGACCGAGACACTGTTGTCCGCGTGGATTTTCACCGTCACCGCATCGGCGTGACCGGCCAGCGCCTCGTCGATGCCGTTGTCCACCACCTCGTAGACCATGTGGTGCAGACCGGACCCGTCGTCGGTGTCGCCGATATACATGCCCGGACGCTTGCGCACCGCGTCCAACCCCTTGAGAACCTTGATCGATTCTGCCCCGTATTCGTCAGGCAGCTTTGCCGCTTCAGCCATGCAGGAAAATCCTTGGAAACCTGCACGACTTATAGGCGTTCCGCCGGGGATTGTCACGCGGATGGCACAAGATTTGGTGGTTTGCCGCCGCCGCTCAGGTCAGCGCGATCACCACGCCGACGCCGATCAGCAGCGCCCCTGCGATGCGGTTGGTGCGGGCCAGCGCGGCGGGGGATGTGAGCAGCCGGCGCGCCCGGTCGATGGAGAGCGCGAAGGCCAGATTGCCGAGCAGCGGAATGATCATCGAGAGCGCGATGATCGCAGCGATGTCGAGCGCGGTGATGCGCGAGATGTCGAAGAAACCCGGCAGCACGCCCATGTAGAACAGGATCGCCTTTGGGTTGCCCACGATCACCGCCACACCGGCGGCAAAGCCCGCCCAGCGTCCCGGCCGGGTCAGCCGACTGTCGCTGCCCAGGCTGCGGTCGGCGTGGCGGATCAGCAGCCAGCCCATGACCAGAAAGGTCAGCGCCGCGACCCAGCGCAGCACATCCATGAAGCCGCCGTAGACCGAGACGATCCAGCTGAGCCCGAAGATCGCCGCCAGCGGCCAGAGCGCATCGCCCACCACCACGCCCACCGCCAGCGGCCAGGCGGCGCCGAACCCACCCGAGAGAGCGCGGGCGACCAGCGCCACCCAGACCGGGCCGGGTGTCAGGAACAGGATCAGCAGCGCGCCGGCGTAGAACGCCAGATCCCAGAGGCCGACGGTCAAGGGGCCGTCGGCAGGGTCAGGCTGCCGTCCTCTGCCAGTGGCCAGAACGGATTCATCGCCAGTTCCCAGACATGGCCGTCGGGATCGGCATAGTAGCCCGAGTAGCCGCCCCAGAAGACGGCCTCGGGAGCCTTCAGCGCCGTGGCGCCCGCCGCCAGCGCGGCGGCAAAGGCCGCGTCGACCTCGTCGCGCGTGGTGAAGTTCTGCGCCAGCGTCATCGCGCCGGTGCCAAGCGTTGCCCCCGGACGGCCCTGGTCCTTGGCCAGTTCGTCATGCCCGAACAGCGCCAGCACCGCGCCGTGCATCTGGTAGAAGGCCACGCCCTCGGCGCTCTCGGTGGGCTGCCAGCCAAGGGCGCCGTAGAAAGCCCGCGCGCGGTCCAGATCGGCGACGCCAAGGGTGATGAGGGTCACGCGCTGCGGGGTCATTCTATCGTCCTTTCCTGCACGACCGAGCCGTCCCCGGCCTCGGCCACCTCGAATGCCTGTGCGCGACCTGCCAGACCGTCGAACAGGTCCGCGCCGGTGCCGGTCAGGATGGCCTGCGCACCCAGCGCTGTCACCTCGGCAAAAAGCGCCGCGCGACGGCCGGCGTCAAGATGGGCCGCGACCTCGTCCAGCAGCAGCACCGGGGCCGCGCCGTGATCGGCGGCCAGCGCGCGGGCATTGGCCAGCACCAGCGAGATCAGCAGCGCCTTCTGCTCGCCCGTCGAACATTGGGCCGCCGGCTGGCCCTTTGCGGCATAGACGGCGGCCAGATCGGCGCGGTGCGGGCCGGTCAGGCTGCGCCCCGCCGCCATGTCGCGCCGCCGCCCGCCCTCCAGCGCGGCGATCAGCCCGGCCTCGTCCTCGGGCAGATCCTCGGGATAGGTCAGGGCCAGATCGGCGACCGGAAAGGCGGTGGCCGCATCGGCCTGCGCCCCGGCCAGACGGGTCAGCGCGGCGCGGCGATTCGCGGCGAGGGTCGCCCCGGCGCGCGCCATCTGCGACTCCAGCGCCGCGTACCAGCGGGCATCCGTCACCTCGTCGCGCAGCAGGCGGTTGCGGTCGCGCATCGCGCGCTCATAGGCCAGCGCGGCCTCGGCATGGGCGGGTTCGAACCCCAGCGCCAGCCGGTCGAGGAACCGCCGCCGCCCCTCGGCCGCGTCCATCCACAGCCTGTCCATCGCCGGGGTCAGCCAGACCATGCGCAGGATGCGCCCCAGCGCCGCCTGCGGCGCGGATTTTTCGTCGATGCGCACCTGCCGGCCGGCCGCGCCCGGTTCGGCCCAGCTTTCGACCTGATGGCCGCCGATCAGCGCCCGCACCTTCCAGCCCAGCGCCTCGGGGCGGCGGGCCATCTCCTCGGCCGCCGCGCCGCGCAGGCCGCGACCCGGCGAGAGCATCGAGACGGCCTCCAGAATGTTGGTCTTGCCCGCCCCGTTCGCGCCCCAGATCGCCACCGGCCGACCATCGAGCGCCAGCCGCAGCCCCCGGTGCGAGCGGAAGTGCGAGAGTTGCAGGTCGCTGATGAACTGCCCCGGTTCGGCCATGACAGGCCCCTAGCGCGCGCCGCGACCGTGCCGCAAGTGGTGGAGTGCGGCGGTTCAGACCCGCATCGGCATCACGACATAGACGGCAGAGGGGTCGTTGCCCTCGCGCATCAGCGTCGGATCGCCGGAGGAGTTGAACAGGAAGACCGCATTCTCTCGGTCCACCTGGCTGGCGATCTCCAGCAGGTATTTCGCGTTGAAGCCGATCTCCAGCCGCTCGTCGCCATAGGCGACGGCCAGTTCCTCTTCGGCCGCGCCGCTGTCGGGGGCGTTGACCGACAGGACCAGACGATCCTCGTCGAGGCTGAGCTTCACCGCGCGCGAGCGTTCCGAGGAGACCGTCGCCACCCGGTCCACCGCGCGGGCGAATTCGGCGGCATCCACCTCCATCCGGCGGGTGTTGGCGGTGGGGATGACGCGGGTGTAATCGGGGAAGGTGCCGTCGATCACCTTTGACGTCAGGGTGATGTCGGGCGTGGCGAAGCGAACCTTGGTCTCGCTGACCGACACCGCGATCTGCATGTCGTCGTCATCCAGCAGCTTGCGCAACTCTCCCACGGTCTTGCGCGGGACGATCACGCCCGGCATGTCGGCCGCACCGTCAGGCAGGGGGGCGTCGATGCGGGCCAGCCGGTGCCCGTCGGTCGCCACGCAGCGCAGCACCGGGCCGCCCTCGCCCGTCGCCACATGCATGTAGACGCCGTTCAGGTAATAGCGCGTCTCCTCGGTCGAGATGGCGAATTTCGACTTGTCGAACAGCCGGCGCAGCACCCCGGCCTTGGCGGCAAAGTTGGAGGCATATTCCGACGAGGCCATGACCGGGAAATCCTCGCGAGGAAGCGTGGCGAGCGAAAAGCTCGACCGCCCGGCCTGGACCGTCAGCCGACCGGACGCGCCATCGTCGGCCAGAACGACCAGCGCGCCATCGGGCAGCTTGCGCACGATCTCATGCAGCATCACGGCGGAAACGGTGGTTGCGCCGGGCCGTTCGACCATCGCGGGGGCCTTGTCCACCACCTCGATATCCAGGTCGGTCGCGCGGAAGCTGACCGCGTTTCCCTCGGCCTCGATCAGCACGTTGGCGAGGATCGGGATGGTGTTGCGCCGCTCGACGACCGACTGCGCCTGGCCCACCGCCTTGAGTAGCGTGCCGCGTTCGATGCTGATTTTCATATCACCGTCCCCCAGTTCGGACCGGCAAGTTGGGCCAAAAACCGCCGCTGCTCAAGCGGTTTCTGGCCCTTTTCCGGGCCGTTGCGACCCCGATGCCTCAGCTTTCGAGAAGCCGGCGCAGAAGCTGCAGATCCTCGGTCAGCTGCCGGTCGGCGGGCATCAGTTCCTCGATCTTGCGCACGCCGTGCATGATCGTGGTGTGGTCGCGCCCGCCGAAACGGCGACCGATCTCGGGCAGGCTGCGGGTGGTCAGCTGCTTGGCCAGATACATCGCGATCTGGCGCGGCCGGGCGATCGTGCGCACCCG
>JBJHCH010000078.1:0-18483 GCA_050485905.1 Paracoccaceae bacterium
GCGACAACTTTCGGGCAGCGTTCGCAGGCTTCGACTTTCATCGTGTCTCGCAGTTCGATCAAGCCGATGTCACTCGGCTGCTGACGGACGCAGGCATCGTGCGCCATCGCGGCAAGATCGAGGCGGTGATCAACAACGCCGCGCGCGCCGTCGAGATCGCGGAGACCGAAGGCTCGCTTGCCACGTTCATCTGGCGGTTCGAGCCCCAAGGCGAAGACAGCGCACCGCAGGGTAGGTCCACATCACCCGAATCTGAAGCACTGTCGAAGGCGCTGAGAGCGCGCGGATGGAAATTCGTGGGGCCAACGACTGTCTATGCATTCATGCAGGCCATGGGCCTCATCAACGATCATGCAGAAGGTTGCGCCATTCGGGACGCCGCAGAACAGGCGCGACGGGTCATGCAACGGCCGTCCTGACTGCTTCACGCTGCCCTGCTGGGACGCGCACGCTCAGCCCGGCACAGAATGTGCCGGGCTCGAGGAAGCGTTCCCTCCGCCCGATGCTTCACGCGGCCGCGGCGGTCAGTGTCGGCAGGGCCGTGCGGCGCGGAGACAGGTCTGCCGCGACGGTGGTCGCGATGATCCGCGCCGTCGCTGCCGAGAGCGTCCAGCCGAGATGCCCGTGGCCGGTGTTGTAGAACACGCCCAGCGCCTTGCCCCGGCCGACACGCGGCAGCATCGACGGCATCATCGGGCGCAGGCCTGCCCAAGGCGTCACATGCTCGGTCGACATCTGCGGGAAGTGCTTTTCGCACCAGGCAACCAGGGGCCGAATCCGGTCGGCGCGGATGTCGCGGTTGGCACCGTTGAACTCGGCGGTGCCGGCGACCCGGAAACGATCCTTACCGAAGCGGCTGGCGACAATCTTCGCGCGGTCGTCGAGCAGGCTGATCCAGGGCGCGGCGGCTCGGCTGGCCTCGTCCTTCAGCTCGACGGTGATCGAATATCCCTTTACCGGATAGACGTTGACCCTGTCGCCGAGGGCGCGGCCGAACTCGCGGCTTGCGATGCCGGCCGAGACCACGACGGCATCGAAGGTCTCCTCACGGTCCGCGCAGGTGATCCGCACGCCGCCCGGGATCGTGGCGACACCGCGCACCTCGGCGCCAAGGCGGAGGTCCACGCCGCGACGGGCGCAGGCGCGCGCCAGACCCGTGGTGAACTTGTGGATGTCGCCCGAGGCGTCGCTCTCGGTCAGGAAGCCGCCGACGAAATCGCCATGCAGCGCGGGTTCGATCGCCCCAACCTCGTCGGGCGCGAGTTCCCGCCGCTCCAGCCCGCCCTCGGCCAGCAGGCCATTGACCATGCGCGCGTGCCACAGGTCTTTGTGATTGTCGTAGAAATGCAGGATGCCGCGCTTCTCTAGGTCGAAGTCGATCCCCTCGCGCGCGGCCATCTCGAACAGAATCGACCGCGCGGCGATGGCCAGACGGACGGTTTCCACGGTGTTCGCCCTGTAGCGCGGGATGTTCGACAGGAACTCGGCCATCCAGCCGATCTTGTGCAGTGTCGGGCGCGGGTTCACCAGCAGCGGTGCGTCGGCCTGCAGCATCCACTTCAGCCCCTTCAGCACTGTGCTCCACTGGGTCCAGACCTCGGCGTTCGAGGCCGAAAGCTGGCCGCCATTGGCTAAGCTGGTTTCCATCGCGGCGTAGCGGTGGCGGTCGAAGACCGTCATCTCGAACCCGCGGTCGAGCAGTTCATAGGCAGTCGTCAGGCCGGTCACGCCGGCGCCGATCACGGCAACAGAGGTCATGGGTCGCGCTCCAAGGTCGGGGCGGCCGCAGCCGCCATGCCCCCTCCGTGCCTTGGACCTGAGAGCTTCACCCGAATTGGATCGGGCTTTCTCCTTCGGTGGGCCCTTGCGGGGCCGCTTTCCGGAGTGTTGAGGCTGTGCCGGTCCGGGGACCTGAGAGTTTCCGGGGCGGTTGCTCCTTCGGCGGCGGGTCACCCCGCCTTCTCCCGGCACGGCCTTAAGTGATTACGGGTTAGCGCATCGTGGCGATTCGGACAAGTCCACCCAAGGATGTCGCCATTCCGATAAGAAATGGACTTGCCCGGAAAAAGTGGAGAGCATCAATTGAGGAACCAGGAGGTGTTCTATGGCTAAAGGGAACAGACCGGCGCCGGAGTTTCGGCGTGAAGCGGTGCGGCCGACGTAACTACGCCGAGCCGCCCTACGCGCGGCGCTGGGCATTCGACGAACGCCGCGCGGCTCGCGGGTCTCGCACCCCGATCCAGTCCGAGCGCATTGTCGAGCGACAGCCGCCCTGGTCCCTGGGTGATCACGACCATATGCGCCACCGCCCAGAGCGCGTGGGCGACCCAGGCGCCGGGAAAGACGAAGTTCTGGATCACCGCCGTCATCCGCAGCAGCCTCAGCGCCGAGATCCGGGAGCTGAGGCAAGTATCAGCAGCACCGGCGGGACATGTTCGGCCAAACAGTCTCAGCCTGCGCAGTGGGCTTCGCGCGCATAGAATGCGGCAAGTGTCTGATGTGAGGCCAGATCGAACCGGCCTTCGTGATCGGCAGCGGCAATGCGATCGACGCGAAACATCCTGAAGTCGTCACGTAGCTCGCACCAGGCGACAAGCGTCCAGACCTTGCCCCAGAAGACAAGGCCGAGGGGGCGAACGAGACGTGCGGATTCAGAACCAGACCCGTTGGTGTAGCGCAACTTCAGGCGCGCCCGATCACGGATCGCGCGGTCGAGAAGGTCGAGCCGGTCGCGGGTCCCGACATCAGGCTCGGGCATCCGGAACGCATGGATCGCTGTGTGAGCGGCGGCGCGGGCGATCTCCGCTGGGACGACAGCGGAAATCTTGGCCAGCGCGTCCGAGGCGGCGCGCGCCATCGCGGCCCCGCCCCAGGCCTCGACGAGCCGTGCGCCGGTGACGAGGGCGGCGATCTCGCTTCGATCGAACATCAGGGGCGGAACGTCGAACCCGGGACGCATCACGTAGCCCACCCCGGCCTCGCCTTCGACGGGAACGCCGGCGGCCATCAGGTCGGCGATGTCGCGGTAGTTCGTGCGCTCGGACACCTAGAGCCGATCCGCAAGACGCCGCGCCGTCGTCACCCGCCCGCCGCGCAGAAGGTCGGTCAGGCGGTAGAGCCGATCGGCGCGGCGCATCGCGTCAGGCCTCGAAGAAGCCGATCGAGTTCCCGTCTGGATCGGTCGCATAGAAGAACGAACCAAAGGGGATCCTAATCGGGTCGGACACCACCGCCCCACCGGCCTCGCGCACGCGCGCGGCGGTGGCGGCTAGCCCATCGGGTGCGGCAAGATGGATCGTCGGGCCGGTGCCAGCCTCCGCAGGTTTGCCGGGGTAGAGATGGCCGCTGACCCCGGGGTCGGACATGTCCGTGAAGGCGACGATCGGGTTAGGCCCGTCGTCGAGACGGCTCAGATCGCGGCCGAGCACCGCAGTGTAGAAGGCGCGGGCACGGTCAAGATCGGTGACCGGAATTTCAAACCAGACGCAGGTATTCGTTGCCATTGCGTGTTCCTCTTCGCTTGTTCGGGCAGTGGGTCACCGATAGCGGAGGGCTCCTGACAACATCCTGTCAGTATTGTGGCTGGTCGGCAACTTTTCTGCGTGGAAGCCACGTGTGGTGCCCCAGCCCTTCCGCACTGCCATCGCGCCCATACCAAGATCGTCGCCCTTATGGGCGACTATGCCGCGACGACCCTGCGCACCGCTCTGGATCATGACAGCAAGGCAATGAGTGGAAAGGGAAATCAGGTCGAGCGGCAGGTCAGGTGACCCGCACCACGAGGCCGATCCTATTGCTCGGGTTGGGGCGGTTGCAGTTTCGTGACGCTGTGATAGCGTTCACTGTCACAGAAACGTCACAATCACTTCGGGAGGAGATTGCAGCGATGGCAACAAACCGGTCTTGGCTCATGGCGGGGCTCTGCCTTGCGGCCCTATTCACCTTCAACGCCTCCGCCGCACTGGCCGACGATTGCCCGAATCGGGGCGATCTGGACGATCTGTTCTGTGACGCCGACGGCGATCTGGTTGCGGACACGCCGGACGACCCGTCGCAGTGGCGCGATCCGTCTACTCTGGTTTTTGCCTATACCCCGGTCGAGGATCCAGCGGTTTATGCCAACATCTTCGGGGATCTCGTCGAGTATCTGAAAGAATGCACTGAGCGCGACGTGGTCTATTTCAATGTCCAGTCTAACGCCGCGCAGATCGAGGCGATGCGCTCGGGACGGCTGCATATTGGCGGCTTCTCGACAGGACCGACGGGCTTTGCGGTCAACCTCGCCGGTGCGGTTCCCTTCGCGGTCAAGGGCGATGCAGAGGACTGGCAGGGCTACAACCTGATCGTGCTGGTGCGCGCCGACAGCGACATCGAAAGCCTGTCCGACCTGGCTGGAAAACGCCTTGCGCATACTTCGGCATCGTCGAACTCGGGCAACCTGGCGCCGATGGCGCTATTCCCGGACGAAGGGCTGACACCGGGCGAGGATTACGAGGTGATCTTCTCGGGCGGGCATGACAATTCGGTCATGGGCGTGGATTCCGGCGACTACGACGGCGCCGCCGTCGCCTCGGACGTGTTCGAGCGGATGGCGCGTCGCGGCCAAGTCAATGCCGACGACTTCCGCGTCGTCTATCGCTCCGAACGCTTCCCGACGTCGTCCTTCGCATATGACAGCCGGCTGGCGCCGGAGCTTCGCGACCGTGTGCTGGGGTGCTTCATGGACTACCGCTACACCGAAGATATGCAGCGCGAGTTCGATGGCGCCGACCGCTTCTATCCAGTGACCTACGAGGAGCACTGGGCCGTGGTGCGGCAGGTGGCCGACGCCTCAGGCGCACCCTTCAACCGTTCCACCTGGGAAGCGCAGTGAGCGAACGGCTGCTCGACGCGGCGGCATCTGCGGACGGCGCACGAGACCCGAGCCGGGGGGGGGGCACGCCCTCCCCGATCCAGGCCACGGGGCGAGACAGCGTCCTGTCGTTGCGCAACCTCACCAAGGAATACGAACGCGACAAGCCGGTCCTCAGCGACATCTCTCTGGACTTCGCATCGCGCGGGGTGGTTGCGATCATCGGCCCGTCGGGCACCGGTAAATCGACGCTGATCAGGTGCATCAATCGGCTGGTCGAGCCGACCTCGGGCGAGGTCTGGCTTGGCGCGCGCGATCTGACGAAGCTGCGCGGCGCCGCGCTACGCGGCGCGCGGCGCGAGATCGGCATGGTGTTTCAGGAATACAACCTCGTCGAACGCCTGAGCGTGATCGAGAACCTGCTCTGCGGCCGGCTCGGCTATACCCCGCTCTGGCGGGTCTGGACCCGCCGCTACCCCGAGGCGGATATTGAGCGCGCCTTTGAACTTCTAGAACGCGTGGGCCTGGGCGAGTTCGCCACCCGGCGCGCCGATGCGCTTTCCGGCGGGCAGCGCCAGCGAGTAGGGATCGCGCGCGCGGTCATGCAGCAGCCCCGGCTTCTGCTGGCTGATGAACCCACCTCGTCGCTCGACCCGCGCACCTCGGTCGAGATCATGACGCTGATGCGCGACATAGCCGCCGAGCGCGACATCCCGGTCATCATCAACATCCATGACGTGGCGCTGGCCCGACGCTTTGCGACGCGGATCGTCGGCATGTCCAGCGGCCGCGTGGTGTTCGACGGTCCGCCCGAGGATCTGGCCGACAGGCACCTGACCGAGATCTACGGTCGCGGGGAGGCCGGCGAGTGGATCGGATGAGCGCGACGGGTAGAACCGAGGCGGGCGACAGGCTTCGCAAGCGCGCCTTCCGCCCCGACTGGCGTATGCGTGCCATCTGGCTGGGATTTGGCCTCTACGTGGTCTATGCGGCCGGTCAGCTCAATTTTACCTGGGACCGCTTCATCGTAGGGCTCGACCGGGGCGCGACCTTTCTGGGCCGGATGTTCCCGCCCGAGTTCGTGCGCTGGCAGCTGCTGGTCGAGGGGTTGGTGGAAAGCCTTCAGATCGCGATAATCGCCTCGGCGATCGGCATCCTTCTGTCACTGCCGGTCGGGCTTCTTGCGGCGCGCAACCTGATGCCGGCCTTCGTCACCGTGCCGGCGCGGGCCCTTATTGCGTTGGCGAGGTCGTTCCACCCGATCATCGTGGCGATCATCTTCGTCAAGGCGATCGGCTTTGGCCCACTCGCCGGCATCTTCGCCCTGATCCTCGGCTCTATCGGTTTCGTCGCCAAGCTTTTCGCCGAGGCAATCGAGGAGATTTCCCTCAAGCAGGTAGAAGCAGTTCGCGCGACCGGAGCTAGCTTCCTGGGCATCGTCATCATGGGTGTGCTGCCGCAGGTGATGTCGCGCTTCATCGGCTTCTCCACCTACCAGCTCGACAGCAACCTGCGGAATTCCACGATGGTCGGTATCGTCGGTGGCGGCGGCATCGGCGGGACGTTGTTTGCGGCGTTCCAGCGGTTCGACTACGACTTTGTCGCAGCGATCCTGATCTCCATCATCGCCATGATCATGGCGGGTGAGATCATCGCCACCTGGTTGAGGAAGACCTTTCAGTGAGCGTGGGCGCCGATACCTCCCACGGGCCACGCTGGCAACGGTTCACACCGGCCCAGCGGCTCGCCCGCTTCGCCGTCTATCTCGGCATGGTCATGGCGGTGGTCTGGTCGGTGCGCAACGTGAGGATCATCCACGAGTTCCTTTACGACGCGCACAACCAGATGGCCGACCTACTGCGACGGATGTGGCCGCCCGACCTGGCCTATTACCCGACGACGGTGCATGCCGCGCTGATCGAGACGCTGCATATCGCGACGCTCGGCACGATACTGGCGATCGGCATGGCGGTGCCAATCGGGCTGATGGCCGCGAACAACATGGTGCCGATCCGACTGATCAACGAGTTTGCCAAGCTGATCCTCGTCGCCTCGCGCTCGGTCAATTCGCTGGTCTGGGCGCTACTATTTGTCGCGATCTTCGGCCCCGGCGCGCTGGCGGGCACCATTGCGATCGCCTTCCGCTCCATCGGCTTCGTCGGCAAGCTTTTCGCCGAGGCCGTGGAAGAGGCCAGCGCCGGCCCGGTCGAAGCACTGACCGCCGCCGGCGCCTCGTGGCCCAAGCTGCTGATCAAGGGCTACTGGCCACAGGTGCAGCCGGCCTTCTGGTCGATCGCGCTATTTCGCTGGGATATCAACGTGCGCGAGTCTGCGGTTCTGGGGCTGGTGGGTGCAGGCGGAATCGGGCTTGCCCTTGATAGCGCGATGAATTTCTTTCAGTGGACCCGTGTGGCGACGATCTTGATCGCCATCTTCACGGTAGTTGTTCTGGCAGAAATACTTGTCACCCAGATTCGCAAGCGCCTGATTTAGGGCGACTGATCGGTGCACGCGATAAGGCTCTGGAGGTAGTCAAATCGCGCCCGGCGAGGTTCGTGCCGGGCGGCCACTTTGCAGACTGTGATGCGCACCGCTACCCTACATTGCCGCCTCCCTAGACCGATCACTCGGGCTTGCCTCGCCATCGTCTTGGACATCTTCTCGCGGCGCGTCTTCGGCTGGGCCACGAGTGACCGTCTGAAGCGTGATGTCGCTGTCGAAGCCCTGTGTCGTGCTTTGGTCGCTCGCAACCCAGCGCCGGGGCCTCGCCATGGTCTCTCGGCCCAGTGGGTCTCAATGGCTCGTTCCGCTTCGATGAAGCCGAAGGTAATCCGTGGCGGGTTCACTCGAACCGGTGGTGTTCACCCGCCACATTCCTCATTCGCGAAGAAGGCCGCGGCTTTTCCTAAGAGGTCGCGCTCCTGCTTCAGGATCGGATTCTCACGCCGCGGCCGCTTCAACTCGGCATGCAGGTCGACCGGGGCCTCACTCGGCTCGCTCGCATCGCACTTGTGGCTCAGCCATCGCGTCGGCGTCGATAGCCCAATGCCCGGATCCTCAGCGATCTCCCGTCGCGTCCGGCCGCTGGTCAGTGCCAACCGCATCGCTTCACGCCGAAACTCCGGCGGCGGTCTGTTGCCGTTTCCCATAGAACACCCCCCTAGCTCCTCTGTTGTTGCTCTCCACTTGTTCCGGGCAAGGCCAAAGAGCCTCGCGCTTGCCGAAGCTGTCACGAAGGTCTTTGGGAAAGAATCGACGGTAGTAGTAGGTCGAGGCACGGAGCACGAAGCCGGGGAAGTTGGGCATGTTTTCAGGTGCGCTCATTGTAGCCCTCGTTTGTAGCAACGCTAAAAAAGACGGGCTCTCCCCGTAAGGTACTGATCTACCGCAGGGAAATCTTGATTGGTGGAGCCGAGCGGGATCGAACCGCTGACCTCGTCATTGCGAACGACGCGCTCTCCCAACTGAGCTACGGCCCCAACGCGCCGGGTATTGTCCCTCTGGTCCCGCTTTGTCAAGCGGGGCGTCATGGCCCGCAACCGGCGGCAAAGCGGCTACTCCGCCGCATCGGCATAGCTCTCCAGCGGCGGGCAGGTGCAGATCAGGTGGCGGTCGCCATGCACGTTGTCCACCCGCCCGACCGGGGGCCAGTACTTGTCCACCCGGAACGAGGCCGGCGGAAAGCAGCCCTGCTCGCGCGGATAGGGGCGGTCCCAGTCGGCCACCAGATCCTCGACCGTATGGGGCGCGTGTTTCAGCGGGTTGTTTATGGCGTCAATCTCGCCCTGCTCCACCGACCGGATCTCGGCACGGATCGCCTGCAGCGCGGTGATGAAGCGGTCGATCTCGGCCTTGGTCTCGCTCTCGGTCGGTTCCACCATCAGTGTGCCCGAGACCGGCCAGCTCATCGTCGGTGCATGGAAGCCGTTGTCGATCAGCCGTTTCGCGATGTCGTCCACGGTGACACCGGCGGCGGCAAAGGGGCGGGTATCGAGGATGCATTCATGCGCCACCCGCCCCGACGGACCCTTGAACAGCACGTCATAGGCGCCGTCCAGCCGGGCGGCGATGTAGTTCGCGTTCAGGATCGCCACCTTGGTTGCCTGCGTCAGCCCCGCGCCCCCCATCATCAGGCAATAGGCCCAACTGATCAGCAGGATCGAGGCAGAGCCATAGGGTGCGGCGCTCACCGGCCCCTCGTCGCCGCCGGTCGCCGGATGCCCCGGCAGGTGCGGCGCCAGATGCGCCTTCACCCCGATCGGCCCCATGCCGGGGCCGCCGCCGCCATGGGGGATGGCAAAGGTCTTGTGCAGGTTCAGGTGGCTAACATCGGCGCCGATCTCGCCCGGTTTCGACAGGCCGACCATCGCATTCAGGTTCGCCCCGTCCAGATAGACCTGCCCGCCGTGATCATGGGTGATCTTGCAGACCTCGCGCACCGTCTCCTCGAAGACGCCATGGGTGCTGGGATAGGTGATCATGCAGGCGGCCAGCCGGTCGCCCGCGGCTTCTGCCTTGGCGCGGAAATCGTCCAGATCCACATCGCCGTTCGCCGCCGACTTCACCACCACCACCTGCATGCCCGCCATCTGCGCGCTGGCCGGGTTGGTGCCGTGGGCCGAGGTCGGGATCAGGCAGATGTCGCGGTGCCCGTCGCCATTGGCCCGATGCCAGGCCTGGATCGTCAGCAGCCCGGCATATTCCCCCTGCGCACCGGAATTGGGCTGCATCGACATCGCGTCATAGCCGGTGATCTCGCACAGCTTGTCCGACAGATCCGCAATCACCTCGACATAGCCTGCCGCCTGATCGACCGGGGCAAAGGGATGCAGGCTGCCGAACTCGGGCCAGGAAACCGGCATCATCTCGGCCGCCGCGTTCAGCTTCATCGTGCAGGACCCCAGCGGGATCATCGCCCGGTCCAGCGCCAGGTCGCGGTCGGACAGGCGGCGCATATAGCGCATCATCTCGGATTCCGCGCGGTTCATGTGAAAAACCGGATGCGTCAGATAGTCGGTCTGCCGCAGCAGGTCGTCGGGAAAGCCCAGCGTCGCCCGGTGCGGTGGCACGCCGTCGATGCCAAAGGCGCGCAGCACACGGATCAGCACCCGCTCGTCCGTCGTCTCGTCCAGGCTGATGCCGACCCGGTCCGACCCGATCTTGCGGAAGTTCAGCCCCTCGTGCCGCGCCGCCTGCAGGATGCCCGCCTGCCCGACGCCGACCTCGACCGTGATCGTGTCGAAGAACGCCTTGGGGCTGACCCGCGCACCGGCGGCCTTCAGCGCCCGGGCCAGACGGTTGGTCAGGAAATGCACCCGCTCGCCGATGGCGCGCAGGCCCTTCGGCCCGTGGAACACCGCGTAGAACGAGGCCATCACAGCCAGCAGCGCCTGCGCGGTGCAGACGTTGGACGTGGCCTTCTCGCGCCGGATATGCTGCTCGCGCGTCTGCAGCGCCAGCCGGTAAGCCGGGTTGCCGCGCGCATCTACCGACACACCCACGATCCGCCCCGGCATTGACCGCTTGTAGTCATCCCGGCATGACATGAAGGCCGCATGCGGCCCGCCGTAGCCCAGCGGCACACCAAACCGCTGGCTGGAGCCGACAGCAATATCGGCCCCCATCGCGCCGGGCTCCTTCAGCATCGTCAGGGCAAGCAGGTCGGTCGCCATCACGGCAACTGCCTTCGCCTCGTGCAACGCGGCGATCTGGTCGGTGAAATCGGTCACATGGCCATAGGTGCCCGGATACTGGAAGATCGCGCCGAAGACCGCCCCGGCCTCCAGCTTGGCGGGGTCGCCCACGATCACCTCGATCCCCAAGGGCGCGGCACGGGTCTGGATCACACCGATGGTCTGCGGATGGCAATTGCGGTCGACAAAGAAGGCACCCGCCTTCGACTTTGCCACCCGCTGCGCCATCACCATCGCCTCGGCCGCCGCCGTCGCCTCGTCCAGCAAGCTCGCGTTGGCAATCGGCAGGCCGGTCAGGTCCGCCACCATGGTCTGGTAGTTCAGCAGCGCCTCCAACCGACCCTGAGCGATCTCGGGCTGGTAGGGGGTATAGGCGGTGTACCAGGCAGGGTTCTCGAAGATGTTGCGCTGGATCACCGGCGGTGTCACCGTGCCGTAATAGCCCTGCCCGATCAGGCTGGTCATGACCTTGTTCTTGCCCGCCACCTCGCGCATCCGTGCCAGCAACTCGTGCTCGGCCAGCGGCGCCCAGGTCAGGGGATACTTCTGGCGGATGCTTTTAGGCACGGTCTCTTCGATCAGCGCGTCCAGATTGGCCGCGCCCACCGCCTTCAGCATCTCGGCCATCTCGTCGGGCGAAGGGCCGATGTGCCGGCGGTTGGCGAAATCGTAGGGGTCGTAGGCGACGGGGGTATAGGTCATCTGTATCCTCAGCCGATCAGGTCGGCGTATTCGTCTTCGTCCATGAAGTCGTCCAGCACCGCCAGATCATCGATCTTCATCTTGAAGAACCAGGCATCCCCGGTGGGGTCCTCGTTCACCAGCCCGGGGTTGTCCACCAGCGTCTCGTTCACCTCGACGATCTCGCCATCAATTGGCGCCAGAATATCGGACGCTGCCTTCACGCTTTCGATCACGCTGACCTCATCGCCCTTCGCAACCTGCGTCTCGGGTTCCGGCAACTCCACGAACACCACGTCGCCCAGTTGCGTCGCGGCGTGTTCGGTGATGCCCACCACGACAAGGTCACCCTCGACGCGCAGCCATTCATGGTCTTCGGTGTATTTCATCTGGTCCCTCTAGCGTTTGTATGTTGCGGGTCGGAAAGGCAGCTTGGTCACGGTCGCGGGCAGGCGCTTGCCGCGCACCTCGCCAAAGACGGTGTTGCCGACATGGGCCAGCGCGGGCGGCAGGTAGCCCATCGAGATCGGCGCCTCCAGGCTGGGGCCGAACCCGCCCGAGGTGACATGGCCGATCACCACGCCGCCGGTTTCGCCGCCATACAGCTTGGTGCCCTCGCGCATCGGCGCGCGGCCATCGGGGCGCAGGCCCGCGCGGGTGCAGGCGGGGGGCGCCTTCAGCTCGGCCAGAATCCGCTCCGCCCCCGGAAAGCCGCCCGCGCGCTCGCCGCCCGCACGCCGCACCTTCTGGATCGCCCAGTTCAGGCCGGCCGCCACGGGGGTCGTCGTCTCGTCGATGTCATGGCCGTAAAGGCACAGCCCCGCCTCCAGCCGCAGGCTGTCGCGGGCGCCCAGCCCGATGGCCGCCACCTCAGCCTCCGCCAGCAGCGCCCCGGCCAGAGCCTCGGCCCGGCCCTCGGGGACCGAGATCTCGTAGCCGTCCTCGCCGGTATAGCCCGACCGCGACACCCAGATCTCTGCCCCGTCCCAGTCCAGAGTGGCCACATCCATGAACCGCATCGCCGCAGCCCCCGGCACCAGCCGCTCCAGCACGCCCTCGGCCGCTGGCCCCTGCAGAGCGATCAGCGCGCGGTCGGTGATCTCCTGAACCTCAACGCCCGTCAAATGCGCCCGCAGATGCGCCACGTCCGCCGCTTTCCGCGCCGCGTTCACCACCAGGAACAGGTGATCACCCCGGTTGGCGATCATCAGGTCGTCAAGGATCCCGCCCTCGTCATTGGTGAACAGCCCATAGCGCTGACGCCCCTCGGCCAACCCGACGACATCGACCGGCACCAGCGTCTCCAGCGCCTCGGCAACGCCCGGCCCGCGCAGGATAACCTGCCCCATGTGGCTGACATCGAACAGCCCGGCGGCCTCGCGGGTGTGCAGGTGTTCCTTCATCACGCCCATCGGGTACTGAACCGGCATCTCGTAGCCGGCAAAGGGCACCATCCTGGCGCCCAGGCTTTCGTGCAGACCATGCAGCACCGTGCGTTTCAGGTCGGCCATGCCGCCCCCTTCCCTGTTCGCCGGATTGCGCATACCGGCATCGCGGGCCGGGCTGTTGCCCGTGCCGTGATGCCCCCTCTGTCCTTTCGCCTGAGATCGTTATCCCTTCGGCGGACGCCCATGCGCCTCTCTCCAGAGTTTTCCCGCCAGACCGGTCCCTTGTGCCTGAGAGTTTACCGGGGCGGTTGCTCCTTCGGCACCGGGCTTGCACCCGGATTCTCCCGATCTGACGTCCCCGGTCTAGCCCAGCCTCGCGCGGGCTGGCAAGTGCGATCGGCAGTCGCCGAGAGCAACGGGTTTGGCCGGCGAGGTCAGAACTCGACCAGTGTCGCTCGGTTTCCGGAGGTGCCTACGGAAGATCTGCTGGCACTACTTGCAGCATAGACAACCAATGAACTGGCCACGACGCGCTGCAGTTCAATGTTCGCGTTCGTCGCGGTCGCCGAAAGTCGCAGAGATCACCGCCTTCTTGCTGCGCACATGGTCCCGCAGCAACTTGCCCAGTTCCTCGCCCGCGCGGGCGCGGATCAGCTCGACCATCCGCTCGTGATCGTCCATTGCCTGCGCCCATTGCTCGGGTGTCTTGTGGGCGGTGAACCGGGCGCGCTGGATGCGGCTTGAAAGGTTCGCGTATATCCCTTGCAGCGTTTCGTTCCGCGCAGCGGCCATCATCGCCTCGTGGATCTGCTGGTTCAGTTCGAAATAGACCGGCGCATCCCTGCGCTGGTAGGCGGCACACATCTGCTGATGCAGGGCATCTATCGCGTCGATTTCGTCGTCTTCGATATGCCGGCAGAGCAGTTCTCCGGCCGTCGCCTCCAGGCCGGCGATGACTTCCGCGACCTCTTCGATCTCGGCCTGCGAGATACTTGCCACTTGGGCGCCGCGATTGGGCAGGATGTCGAGCAGCCCCTCGGCCGAGAGAATCTTGATCGCCTCACGCAGGGGCGTCCGGGAGATTCCGAACCGCTTCGCCAGAACGGTTTCGTTCAGCCTCTCACGCGGTTTCATCTCGCCGGACTGGATCAGCGCGCGCAGGCGATGCGCCACCTCGTCGTGCAGATAGTTCCTTCCGATCAGCTCGGAACTTTGTGAGTTTCCCGGAACATTCATCACATGACCCTTCCCGCGAACCTTAGACGCCGGATCCGCTTCTGTCCACGCGGAGCGCCTGATCGAGAACCCGGACGACATGCAGGGCCGTGCGGCCGGTGCCATGCTCTATCTGGCTGCGGCAACTTGTTCCGTCGGCCACGATCAAGTCGCCCGCACTGGACGCGCGCACGGCGGGCAGCAGGGAAAGTTCACCCATGGCCAGCGACACATCAATTGTTTCGGCCTGATGGCCGAAGGCTCCGGCCATACCGCAGCAGCTCGACTCGATCACTCGCACCTCCAACCCCGGAATCTTGGAAAGGATGCGTTCCACCGGCCCCATCACGCCGAGCGCTTTCTGATGGCAATGACCATGCAGATGGGCGACATGACCTGCCATGTCTTGCAAGGGCAGCGAAATCCGCCCCGCCTCCAGATCCTCGGCCAGAACCTCCTCGATCAGCTTCGCCGCAGCCCCAAGAGTTGCTGCCTTATCCTTGGACAGAAGGGCATGGTATTCATCACGCAATGTCAGAATGCACGATGGTTCCAGACCGACAACCCGCGCACCGCGATGGACGAGCGGAAGCAGCGCTTCGACGGTACGCACGGCCTCGGCCCTCGCCCGGTCCACGTCGCCCACGGCGAGATAAGTCCGCCCGCAACACAAGGGCCGATCAACCGCGCCGGTTGGCGGCACATGAAGCCGGTATCCCGCCGCCAGCAACACACGCCTTGCGGCATTCAGGTTTGCCGGCTCAAAATAGCGGTTGAACGTATCGGCAAAGAGAACAAGGTCTCGCCCGTCGCCAATAATATCAGCTTCAGTGGCGGCTCTATCGGGGTCTCTCCAAGGCTTTTGCCACACGGGTAGCCGCCGCTTCGCTGATAGTCCCACAGTCCACTCAGATACCGCGGCGAGGCCCGGGATACGGTCACGCAGGTTCGCCAGCCATCGCAGGCGCGCTAGCACTGGTGCGTAGCGCGGCAGGTTAGCCACCAGCCGTTCGCGTAGCGGCAGGCCATGGCGCGCATGATGGTGATGCAGCACCTCCACCTTCATCCTCGCCATGTCGACACCTGTAGGACATTCCCGCTTGCAAGCCTTGCAGCCTACGCACAGCGCCATGCTGTCCTTCATCTCGGCCGAGGTGAGCGCGCCCTCGCCCAACTGGCCAGAGATCGCAAGGCGCAGAGTGTTCGCCCGACCACGGGTTAGGTGTTTCTCGTCCTTCGTCACCCGATAGCTGGGGCACATCGCGCCGCCAGCGAGTTTCCGGCAGGTGCCGTTGTTGTTGCACATCTCCACCGCGCCACCCAATCCACCCCAGTCGGACCAGTCCAGCGCTGTCTTCGCCGGCTCTGCCGCACGATATCCCGGCGGAAAGCGCATCAGGCCAGGATCATCCATCTGGTAGGGCCGCACGATCTTGCCGGGATTCAGGCGGTTCCCTGGGTCGAACGCATCCTTCACCTGCTCGAAGGCGCGGACCAGCCGGCTGCCGAACATCGGCTCGTGAAATTCCGACCGCGAGATGCCGTCGCCATGTTCGCCGGAATGCGAGCCCTTGAAGCGGCGCACCAGATCGCAAGCTTCCTCGGCGATTGCGCGCATGGCGCTGAGACCGCGCGGATCCTTCATGTTCAGGATTGGCCGGACATGCAGGCAGCCGACCGAGGCATGAGCATACCAGGTTCCCTGCGTGCCGTGCCGGTCGAACAGGTCGGTGATCGCATCGGTATAGTCGGCAAGATGCTCCAGCGGCACCGCACAATCCTCGATGAAGCTGACGGGCTTGGCGTCGCCGCGTGCAGACATCATGATGTTCAGGCACGCCTCACGCACCTCCCAGACCTGCTTCTGGTCCGCCGGTTCGGAGACATCGACCACCGCGCCGGGGAAACCATGGTCGACCATGCACTGATCGAGGCGCCGCAGGTCCGCCAGCAACGCATCTCGATCTTGACCGGCGAACTCCACCAGAAGCAGGCATTCGGGCTGGCCGCGGGTGATCTGCGCCAGGGTCTGGCGAAACAGCGGAATATCCGCGCCCAGCCGCAGCACGTTGTTGTCGACCAGTTCCACCGCGGTCGGCCCCAGCTCGACCAGAAAGCGCGTGGTCTCCATAGCTGCCCGGAAAGATGGAAAGTGGCAGACCCCCATGACCCGATGTTCCGGCAGGCGTGCCAGCTTGAGCGTGATGCTCGTCGACAACGCCAGCGTGCCTTCGGAGCCGACCAGCAGGTGAGCGGGGTTGGGCGCTGGTTGAAGCAGACTGTCGAGGTTGTAGCCCCCGACCCGCCGCTGCACTTTGGGAAACTTAGACTCGATCTCGTCGCGCTCGGTCTCTGCCAGTGCGATCATCTGCGCGCTCAGCACCGCTGCGGCTTCGCCCTTCGTTTGCGGCGCGAAGCGGATGGATTGCCCATCATGCAGCAAGGCGTCGACCGCGACGACGTTGTCCACCATCTTGCCATAAGCAAGCGAGCGCGCGCCGCAGGAGTTGTTTCCTGTCATCCCCCCGATCGTGCAGCGGCTGGCCGTCGAAGGCTCCACCGGAAAGAACAGGCCATCGGAGCGCAGTCGGGTGTTAAGCCTTTCCAGCACCATGCCGGGGCGCACCTCGACGCTTTGCGCCTCGCGGTCGAATGCGATCATCTCGTTGAAGTGTCGGCTGAAGTCCAGCACCAGCCCGTCTCCGATGGGCTGGCCGTTCTGAGATGTGCCACCGCCTCGCGCGATGACGGGCACGCCGTGTTCGCCAGCGATCTGAAGTGCGGCGGCCACATCGTCCTCGCCGCGCGGAAAGGCGACGGCCTGTGGCATGATCTGATAGATCGACGCATCGGTCGCGTAGCGGCCCCGTGTGAAGATGTCCGCAGCGACCTCGCCCTCCATCGCCCGGGAAATCTGCCTGACAAAGGCCGAGTGATCCCGTCCGGGGCTGTTCTTCGTCGATTCTCGGATCATCGGAATGCTCCTGGCGGCGGGTGCGGCGTCGACGTTCGAGCCCATTACAAAATGCTTGCCAGAACTGAATACAGTATGCAACATTCTATTCAGCAAGGGCGACGCGACTCGAGCGGCGTTGCGGCAAGGAGTAGCCAAGATGCAGACAGGTCGACATTTCCTTCAAATCCCCGGCCCGACGAACACGCCACTCCCGATCCTTGCCGCGCTGGCCATCCCGACCATCGATCATCGCGGGCCAGAGTTCGGCGCGCTGGGGCGCGAGGTGCTGTCGGGCGTTCAGCGGGTCTTCAAGACAGAGCAGCCGGTGGTGATCTACCCGGCCTCGGGCACCGGCGCGTGGGAGGCGGCTCTGGTCAACACGCTGTCGCCCGGCGACAAGGTCCTGATGTTCCAGACAGGCTGGTTTGCGACCTTGTGGAGCAAGCTGGCCGCGAAACTCGGGCTTCGGGCAGAGTTTATCGAAGGCGACTGGCGCAGCGGCGTGGACGCGGAGCGTATCGCAGCCCGCCTTTCCGAAGACCGCGATGGCGAGATCAAGGCCGTCTGCGTGGTGCACAACGAAACCTCCACCGGGGTGACGTCTGACATCGCCGCCGTCCGACGCGCGATCGACCGGGCCGGCCACGGCGCGCTTCTTCTGGTCGACACGATCTCGTCCTTGGGTTCGATCGACTATCGGCACGACGAATGGGGCGTGGATGTTACGGTCGGGGGATCGCAGAAGGGCCTGATGCTGCCGCCGGGGCTGTCGTTCAACGCCGTGTCAGAGAAGGCGAGGGCAGCGGCGAAATCCGCGACGCTGCCGCGGTCCTTCTGGGAATGGGAAGACATGATCGCCGCGAACAAGACCGGCTACTTTCCCTACACACCTGCGACGAACATGCTTCAGGCATTGAAGGTGGCGCTTCGGCTTCTGGAGGACGAGGGGCTGGACAACATTTTCACACGGCATCAGCGCGCCGCCGAAGCAACGCGCCGCGCCGTGCGTCACTGGGGGTTGGAGATTCAGTGCCGGA
This sequence comes from Paracoccaceae bacterium, assembly GCA_050485905.1. Classification (GTDB taxonomy): domain Bacteria; phylum Pseudomonadota; class Alphaproteobacteria; order Rhodobacterales; family Rhodobacteraceae; genus JAWLCA01. The sequence continues at coordinate 17,823 of JBJHCH010000078.1, forward strand.
ATGAGGCCGAATACTCCGGATCCCTGACCGCCGTGAGGCTGCCCGAGGGGCATTCGGCCGACAATCTTCGTTCCGAGATTCTGAGGCGATCGAACATGTCACTAGGCAATGGGCTTGGGCCACTTGCCGACAAGGTCTTCCGCATCGGGCATCTGGGTGATTTCAGCGATCTTTCGATCACCGGCACCCTTTCGGGCGTGGAGATGGGGCTGGCCGTCTGCGGCATCCCGCACAAGCCGGGTGGAGTGGAGGCCGCGATGCAGTGGTTGAACGGCAACGCCGCGCCAAAGGTGGCTGCCGAGTAGGAAGACGAGAGTGCAGCCCGGAACCACCGAAACGGCGGGCCGGGCCAAGGGGGGAGCGGATGAAGATAGCGGCGGTGCGTGCAAGCGTGCATGCCTTTGAGGCGACCTTGCCGCTGGTTGGCAAGCCCGCGGGGGATTCGCTTCGCGTGGTTTGCGAAGTCGAGACGGACACCGGCCATGCCGGTATCGGCATGGCCGCGCGCTTCCTGCCACAAGGCATCGCAGCAGTGGTCAACAACCACCTTGGCCCCGCCGTGATCGGCTGCGACCCGCGCGATCTGGAGGCGATCCACGCCCGGCTCCACAAGCTGGTCTCGGAACGCGGGCAGACCATCGGGATCAACCTGTCCGCCCTG
>JBJHCH010000079.1:0-18469 GCA_050485905.1 Paracoccaceae bacterium
GTAGCGGCAACGCGCGCAACGTATGCACGTGATATGCACGCCGGATGCACGTGAATCATACGTGGATGCACACGGCAATTCTGGAAGGGAAAGACCCATGGCAAGCTTCGATCTGATCGTCATCGGCGCCGGCCCCGGCGGCTATGTCTGCGCCATCCGCGCGGCGCAACTGGGGCTGAAGGTCGCCTGCGTCGAGGGGCGCGAAACGCTGGGCGGCACCTGCCTGAACGTCGGCTGCATCCCGTCCAAGGCGCTGCTGCACGCCACGCATCAGTTGCACGAAGTCCATGAGAACTTTGAGAAAATGGGCCTGATGGGCGGCAAGCCCAAGGTCGACTGGAAAAAGATGCTCGCCTACAAGGACGACGTGATCGGCCAGAACACCAAGGGCATCGAATTCCTGTTCAAGAAGAACAAGGTGACCTGGCTGAAAGGCTGGGGCAGCATCCCCGAGCCCGGCAAGGTGAAGGTGGGCGACGAGGTCCACGAGGCGAAAAACATCGTGATTGCAACGGGTTCCGAGTCCTCCCCCCTGAAGGGCGTCGAGGTGGACGAGAAGGTGATCGTCACCTCCACCGGCGCCCTGACGCTCGGCCGCATCCCGGATCGCATGGTGGTGATCGGCGGCGGCGTGATCGGCCTTGAAATGGGCTCGGTCTTCGCCCGCCTTGGGGCAGAGGTGACGGTGGTCGAATACCTCGACCGGATCATCCCCGGCAACGATGGAGAGGTGGCCAAGGCGTTCCAGAAAATCCTGCAGAAACAGGGGATAAAGTTCATCCTCGGTGCCGCCGTCCAAGCCGCAGCCGCCGCCAAGGGCAAGGCCACCGTGACCTACAAGCTGCGCAAGGACGACAGCGAACACACGCTGGAAGCCGACGCCGTGCTGCTCTCCACCGGCCGCCGCCCCTATGTGGACGGGCTGGGCCTCGACAAGCTGGGCGTGGAGATGACGAAGCAGGGACAGATTGCGACAGACCGGCATTATGCCACGAATATCAAGGGGATATACGCCATAGGCGACGCCATCGCCGGCCCGATGCTGGCCCACAAGGCCGAGGATGAGGGCATGGCCGCGGCCGAGATCCTCGCCGGTCAGGCGGGCCATGTGAACTATGGCGTGATCCCCGGAGTGATCTACACCCATCCCGAGGTCGCAAGCGTCGGCGAGACGGAGGAGACGCTGAAGGAAGCGGGCCGCGCCTACAAGGTCGGCAAGTTCTCCCTGATGGGCAACGGCCGCGCCAAGGCGAATTTCGCCGCCGAGGGTTTCGTGAAGATCCTCGCCGACAAGCAGACCGACCGCATCCTGGGCGCGCATATCATCGGCCCGATGGCCGGCGACCTGATCCACGAGGTCTGCGTGGCGATGGAGTTCGGCGCCGCGGCCGAGGATCTCGCCCGCACCTGCCACGCCCATCCCACCTATTCCGAGGCGGTGCGCGAGGCCGCGCTGGCCTGCGGCGACGGGGCAATCCACGCCTGACCGCCACCGCCACGGCATCTGAAAATTGACTCAACTTGGCGGCGTGGCGCTCAGCTACGCTGTTGCAATGATGCTGGTTCTTCACTACTCTGCAACTGTTTGAAAAAGCTGGCTGCAGCGTGTGAAATTTTATTGCTGCGGCGCGAAAAGAAGATTGGGGGTAGGTAATGTCCGTTCCCTGGTATGACCGCCTGCTGGCGGGATTTGCACGTCTCACAAATCGCCGCACGCTCTGGTTTCGCATGCCCTTCCCGTTCTCGCTCGCCAATCTGGTCGGCGTCCGGATCTACATGCGCAGCGACAACCTGTATGACTGCGAGACGGCACCACCGAAGATCGCACCGCCCGATGGGCTGGACATCCGCGGCGCCCGCACCGCGGACGGCAGCTTCAACGACCTTGCACAACCCTGGATGGGCATGGCCGGCACCCGGTTCGGGCGCAACTGCCCGATTGACCAGACCCATGGTGAGGCCGAACCCGGCCTCTACGAGCCGAACCCCAGGCTGGTCAGCTCAAAGCTGCTGGCCCGGCGAGATTTCATCCCGGCCGGGCACCTGAACGTACTGGTGCCCGCATGGCTGCAGTTCATGGTCCACGACTGGCTGAGCCACGGGCCGAACGATTCAAAGAATCTGATGCGCTTTCCCCGACCCGAGGGCGACGACTGGCCGACCGAGGAGGTGACCGTCCCGCGCACCCATGTCGATCCGACCCGCGGCCCGACCGACGAGGGGCGCCCGGCGACATATACCAACCACGAAACCCACTGGTGGGACGGCAGCCAGATCTACGGCTCCAGCGACGAGCGGTTGCGCCTCGTGCGGACCGATCCCGCGACGGGCGAGGTGCGCCCGGACGGCAAGCTGCACCTTGATGAAAACGGCCACCTGCCCATCGACAAAGGTGCCAAGCACGACGATCAGGAACTGGCAGGCGTGAATGGCGCCTGGTGGGCTGGCCTCTCGGTCTTCCACACGCTCTTTGCCCGCGAACACAACGCCATCGTGGACCGGATCGCGATGGATCACCCCGACCGCGCCAAGGATGGCGAATGGTTGTTCCAGAAGGCGCGGCTGGTGAACGCGGCGCTGATGGCCAAGATCCACACGATCGAGTGGACCCCGGCGCTGATGGAATCGACCGAGGGGCGGCTTGCGATGCGCGCCAACTGGTGGGGCCTTGCGGGCGAACAGTTCAGCCGCGCCTATGGCCGGATCAGCGACAGCGAGATCCTGTCGGGCATCCCCGGCTCGCCCTGCGACCACCACGCTGCCCCCTATGCGATGACCGAGGAGTTCACCGCCGTCTACCGGATGCACTCGCTGATCCCGGACGAGTTCAGCTTCCGCCACCGCACAGACGACGCGCCGCTGAAGACCTGCCATCTGGGAGACATTGCCGAGGGCGGCGTGAAGCAACTGTACCGCGAAGTGGAATTTGCCGACGTGCTCTATTCGCTGGCCACCAGCCCCTGCGGCGCGCCGGTGCTCCACAACTTCCCCAACATCCTGCGGAAGATTCCGGAACCGGGAAAACCCAAACTCTTCAACGACCTCGGCACGATCGACGTCCTGCGCGACCGGGAGCGCGGGGTGCCGCGCTATTGTGCGATGCGCCGCCACCTGGGGATGATCTACCCCAAGACGTTTGCCGACCTGACCGCCAACAAGGACGACCAGAAGCTGTTGCGCGAGATCTACGGCGAGGTCGAAAAGGTCGATCTGCTGGTCGGCACCCTGGCCGAGGCCGCCCCGCCGGGCTTTGCCTTCTCCGACACGGCGTTCCGGATCTTCGTGCTGATGGCCTCGCGCCGGCTGAAGAGCGACCGCTTCTTCACCGACGATTTCACGCCAGAGGTCTATACCCCCGCCGGCTTCGCCTGGGTGCGCGACAACAGCCTGAAAACCGTGCTGACGCGCCATATGCCGCACCTCGTCAAGCACTTTGCGGACCTGCGCAACCCGTTCTCACCCTGGGCGCGCGGGACCGGATAGGCCCATGCGTATCCCCGGGCTGATCGACACGCTGACCGTGCGCGAGCCCGCGGCAATCGCGGCACTGGCGGCGGACCCGCGCCTTGATCGGGCGTTCGAGCCTGCCGGGCCGCTGGTCAACCGCTACATCGCCGGGCGCATCCGGATCGACCTCGCCCATGACGGAAAGCGACTGCCCGCAACGGCGGAACGGGCCGACCCGGTGCGGGACGAGGCTGCAGCACGACTCGTCAGGGCGTTGGCCGATCCTGTGCGAATGGACGAGATCGCCGATATCCTTGGCTGGCTCAATGCGCGCGGCGATAACGATGCCATCGGACCGATGGTACAAACCCTGCTCGCTAGCCGCTTCGGCGCCGGAGCAGTGGGGTCGGCCGAAAGCTGGCGGGCCGCACGACGGCTGAACCGCGCGGTGAAGGCCACCCCGGCCGAGCGCCTGTTCTGGGCGCTACAGCTCGGTCTGCACGGTGCGCGGCAACGTCTCGCGGGCCTTGTCGGTGGCGACCGCGCCGGTATCCACGCGGTCGGCATCGCCGCGCACAACATCGTCGCCGGTCTGCACCGGATGCGCGCCCTTCTTGCCGCACCTGGCACGGCTGCCCGGCTGACACCCGCCGCCGCTGCCGCCCGGTGCCTGCCCGCCCCGCCGCGCGTGCTGCGACAGGCCACAGCCCCCGGCACGACGGCCGAGGGAAGCTGGCGCGCCGGTACCATCGTCGTTTTTGATCTGGAAAGGGCACGCGGACGCTGCCCGACAGACAGCATGGTCTTCATGGCGGGCACATGGTCCGCCTGCCCTGCCGGCGCCTGGGTGCGCGCGCTGTTCGAGGCCCTGTGGACGGATGCTGCTGCGCACAAGGGTGGCCCGGAATGACCGACCCGATCTTCCAGCCGCTCGAATTCCGCAACCTGACGGTGAAAAACCGCATCTTCCGCTCCAACATCTCGGGGCGGTTCGACGGCGAGGACGGATCGCCCAGCCAGGTCCGCATCAACTGGGAATGCAAGTTCGCCAAGGGCGGCGTCGGCACGATCATCTCCTCCTACGTCCCAGTGCTGATGGAAGGCCGGATCATCCCGCATTATGCCACCATCCACCGCGACGACTTCATCCCGATGTGGGCGAAGCTTGGCGAGGCGGTGCACAGTTTCGACGCCAAGTTCATCATGCAGCTCAGCCATTCCGGCCGACAGATGGACCTACCGGGCATCCATAACCAGCACCGCCGCACACCCAGCCCAACGAACCACAAGGAGCCGCTGCACGGATTCCTAACCCGCGCCATGGGCCGGACCGAGATCGACCGCACCGTTCGCGCCTTTGCCGACGGCGCCTGGCGGGCGCGAGAGGCGGGGTTGGACGGGGTCGAGTTGCACGCCGCGAACGGCTATCTGTTCACGCAGTTCCTGTCGTCGGCGATCAATGACCGCACCGACGACTATGGCGGCTCTCTCTGGAACCGGGCGCGGTTCCTGCTGGACGTGATCGGTGCGATCCGCGACCGGGTCGGGCGCGATTTCCATCTGCAGATCAAGATCAGCGCCGAGGACATGAACAACGTCCTGCCGTGGGAGGCGAAGGGAAACACCCTGTCCGACACCCTGCAGGTGGTCCGCTGGGCCGAGGCAGCGGGGGTGGATGCGATCCATGTCTCCACCGGCTCGCTGTTCCCGCATCCGCTGAACCCGCCAGGTGATTTCAGCTTCGAGACCATCGCCACGACCTACGATGCCATGATCTCCTCCGGCGTCCACGGTTTTCGCAACTTCCTGCTGTTCCGCTATCCAATGCTGCGCCCGATCTTCCGCTGGCTCTGGTTCCGCATGAAGAAGGGCCACCCGGTCGAGGGCGTGGGGCTGGACGCCGCCCGCGCCATCCGCAAGGTCGTCTCGGTGCCGGTCATCTCGACCGGCGGCTGGCAGAACGCCTCGGCGGTGCGCGATGCCATCAGCTCGGGCGCAGTAGACGGCGTTTCCATCGCCCGTTCGCTGGTCGCCAACCCGGATCTACCGCAGGTCTGGGCCGCCGGGCACGACCTGCCCGAAAAGCCCTGCACCTATTGCAACAAGTGCCTGCTGAATGCACCCAAGAACCCGATGGGGTGCTACGAACGCGACCGCTTTGACAGCCACGAGGCGATGGTCGCGGAACTGATGTCGATCTACCGCGCGCGCGGCGGGTTGCGCGTGCCCGACCCGGAAGAGGTGTAGCATGCCCCGCCAGGTCACCGCCGTCGAGGAAGCCCTGTCCACCCGCCGCCGCTGGACCCGCCCGCTGGTGCTGCTGGGACTGCTGTGCTTCCTGCTGGGGGCCGCAGCACTTATCGCCGCGCTCTTGGCCTGGGCCGTCGCCTCGCGCGAGCGCACGCCGCATCACGCGGACGCGGTAGAGCATTTCCTCTATGGCTCCATCGGGTCGGAACCTGAAAGCGGCCTGCCGGCCGATCTGTGGCGCCTGCTGCCGCATCTGATGCCAGAGGCATTTGACAATCGTGGCGATTGGTCGGCTTTTGGCTTCCTCTATGAGGACGGCCGCGACCTGCCCATCGGCGTCTCCACCCGCAGGGTCAGCGGCGTGGAACTCGCATGGCTGAACTGCGCGGTCTGCCACACCGGCACTTGGCGCGCGGATGAGGGGGCAGACCCGGTCATCGTCGCCGGAATGCCGTCGAACAACCTCGACTTCGGCGGCTTCATTCGCGTCCTGCTCGATGCGGCGGTGGACGAACGCCTGTCGCCCGACGCGGTTTTCGCCGCGATGCGCCGCGCGGGCGACCGGCCGGGGCCGATCAAGCGGCTGATCTGGCGCCACGCCGTTCTGCCGCAGGTGCGCGAGGGGCTGCTCGCCACCCGCGCGCGGCTGCTGCCGCTGCTGGACTATCAGCCCGCCTGGGGGCCGGGGCGCGTGGATACGTTCAACCCTTACAAGCTTCTGCACGGCGGCTGGACGCTCGACGCAATGGACCCGGCGGAGCGGGTCGGCGCCTCCGACTTCCCGTCGATCTTCCTGCAGCGCCCGCGCGACGGAATGGACCTGCACTGGGACGGCAACAACGCATCGCTGGCCGAACGCAACCTGTCAGCCGCGCTCGGCGCCGGGGTGACGCCCGACACGGTCGATCACGCCGCGATCCGCCGGGTGGCCGACTGGCTGCTTGACTTGCCGCCACCGCCCAGCCCGCACAGCCCCGAGCCCGAGGCCATCGAGGCGGGCCGCGAGATCTATATGGAGAACTGCGCCGCCTGCCACGGCTATCAGGGTCCGGGCGGCTATGTGTTCGAGGGCGAGTATCTGGGCAAGGTGGAGCCGCTGGACAGCATCGGCACCGATCCGGCGCGGCTGGACAGCTACACGGCAGCGTTCAACGCCTTTCAGCGCCAATACCTCTTTGCCGGCACCCGCCACGCCTTTCGCCATTTCCAACTGACGGACGGTTACGCCAACATGCCGCTCGACGGACTCTGGTTGCGCGGCCCCTATCTGCACAACGGCTCGGTCCCCACACTGGCCGACCTGCTGGAACCGGTCGAGGCGCGACCCGCCGCCTTCCTGCGCCACAGCGACGTCGTTGACGGCGCAAGCGGCGGCTTCATCTCGCCCGCCTGCGATCCCGGAACGACGACCGAGGGTTTCTGCTTCGACACCACCCTGCCGGGCAATGGCAACGGCGGGCATCTCTACGGAACCGACCTGCCCGAGGCGCAGAGGGCCGCCCTGCTGGCCTATCTGTTGACCTTCTGATGGTGGGGTTCCTGCGCCTCCTCGCCTGGCTTGCCATCCTCGGCGGATTGGGCTGGTGGGGATACCAGCGACTGACGACCCCGGTGGTGACCGATTTCGCCGACGATGTGGAGCAGTTCCACTACGGCTCCATCGGCAACGACGGTGCGACGGGCGTTCCCTTTGCGATCTGGGCGGTGCTGCCCGATGTTTTCCCCGACCTGCTGCCCGGGCCGGGCTATGCCTCGCTCGGCTTTGTCTATGGCGACCGGGGCGACCAGCCCATCGGCTTTTCCCGCGCCCGCGTCGGCGTCGACCGCATGGCGATCAACTGCGCCTTCTGCCACACCACCCGCCTGCGCGAGAGTGAAGACGCCGACCCGCAGATCATCGTCGCGGGCACCAGCAACACGGTCGATGTGCAGGGCTACATCCGCTTCCTGTCGCAGGCGGCGAACGATCCGCGCTTCACCGCCGGCAATCTCGTGCCGGCGATGGCGGCGCGGGGCGACATTTCTTGGCTGGAACGGCAGGCGCATCGACTTGCCCTGATCCGCATGACCCGCAAGGAGTTGCAGCAGCTAGCGGAAGATCACGCCTGGATGGAGGGGCGCCCGGACTGGGGGCCGGGGCGGATCGAGCCGTTCAACCCGGTGAAATACGGCATGCTGGGCCTGCCGGTGGACGATACCGTGGGCCTGTCCGACATGCTGCCGATCTGGAACCTCGGTGCGCGCGAGGCGATCCGCGCAGACGCGCCGCTGCACTGGGACGGGCTGAACTCCTCAATCCCCGAGGTCGTGCTGTCATCCGCCCTCGGCGACGGCGCGGTGGCCGAGGAGTTGAGCTTCGACCGGCTGAACCGCATCGAATCCTTCCTGCGCGCCCTGCCCCCGCCGCCCTCGCCCCACGGGCCCGACCCGGCCGCCGTGGCGCGCGGTGCCGAGATCTTCGCCACCGAATGCGCCGAGTGCCACGGCGAGGCCGGTGACCGCACCCTGACCGTGATCCCTGTCGACGAGGTCGGCACCGACCGTGAGCGGGTCGACATGTGGACCGACGCCGCCCGCGACGCCTATCAAGGCTACAGCTACGGCCGCGACTGGGGTTTCCGGCATTTCCACAACCACGAAGGCTATGTGACCGCGCCGCTCTGGGGCCTCTGGGCGACCGGCCCCTACCTGCACAACGGCTCGGTCCCCACGCTTGCCGACCTGCTGGAACCGCCAGAGGCCCGCCCAACCGCCTATCTGCGAGGCAGCGAGGTGCTGGACGCCGACCGCGGCGGTTTCCTCTCCCCGCCCTGCGACCCCACCGACCCGCCGCCACGGGATCAGGGCTTCTGCCTTGATACGACCGAACGCGGCAACGGCAACGGCGGGCATCTCTACGGCACCGACCTGCCACCCGACGACAAGGCCGATCTGCTGGCCTATCTTCTGACGCTCTGAACGAAAGGACGATGCGATGGCCGACACGGCGACACTTTCCGGATCGATGGCCCGCGCCGCCGGGGCGGGCGCCACCTACCGCCGCATCCTCGGCATCAATCTGGGCCTGAACGTGGTGATCGTGCTTCTTGCCCTGCTGTTCCCGACATGGTTCGCCAACCTCGTCGGCGCGGCCGGCGCGCCCGCGCCCTGGCTTCCGGCATGGGCGCTGGCGCTTCTGTTCCTGACGCTGCTTTATCTGCCGGGGATGATGCGGCCGGCCACGATCCGCTTGCCCAACCTGATCGGCCTGGCAGAACGGCTGGTCATGGGGATCGCCTTCCTGATCCTCGGCCTTCCGCTGCTCGCGCTCTACGCGCTGGCCTTCTGTGCCGCCCTCGGCTGGACCTACTATCGGCTGTTTGTCGCAGAGCTTGCGACGCGCCCGTGACATGGACGCACGAAAGGACTGGTCCTTCGTCACATCGCCGCTAAAATCTGTCCGGCACAGAAGGGCGTGGCGGACAGAGTAGCCTGTTTAATGAAGTCAACGAAGCAGCCAGCGCGGCAGGAGCAAGCCGGGCCGCAAGGGTCCGCACATGCCCGCTTGAGCGTAGACCACGACGCCGAGGCGGGCCTGCTGTCCCTTGGCGGCGCGCTGACCGTGGATCATGCAACCCGGCTGCACCGGATCATGCAGGATTTCGGCACCGCCGCGGGCATGACCATCGATATTTCGGCGGTCACTCGGTTCGACACGGCCGGCGCCTGGGTGCTGGCCCAACACAGCGCCCGGCTGGAGGCTGCGGGCCAGCGGTGCGAGATCACCGGCGCCTCATCCACCGACGCGGCACTGCTGGAGACGGTGACCGAGTCGCTGCCAAAGCCCGACCCGCCTGCCGACACCCGTGTCAGTCTTGCCGACCGGCTGGAGGCCGTGGGTCGCGGCGTCGCCACGGCGCTCGGCTTCCTCGTGGCGCTGACCGCCTATCTTGGTCTCTTCGTCGCGCGCCTCGGCCGTAGCGTGGGGCGCCCGTCCGAGTTTCGCCTCACCTCGCTCGTCCATCACTGCCACGAGGTCGGCGTGAAGGCCGTGCCCATCGTTTCGCTGATGGCATTCCTGATCGGCGTGGTGCTGGCCTTCCAGGGCTCGGCGCAACTGCGCCAGTTCGGGGCAGAGGTTTTCGTCGTCGATCTGATCGCCATATCGATCCTGCGCGAACTGGGGATCCTGCTGACCGCGATCATCGTCGCGGGCCGCACCGCCTCGGCCTATACCGCCGCCATTGGCTCGATGAAGATGAGGGAAGAGATCGACGCCATGCGCACCCTGGGTATCGACCCGGCGATGGCGCTGTTCGTGCCGCGTATCCTTGCCCTTGTGCTGATGCTGCCGATCCTCGGCCTGATCGCCAATGTCGCCGGGCTGTTCGGCGGTGCGCTGATGTCCTGGCTGGAACTCGGCATCTCACCCGGCATGTTCCGCACCCGGCTGATCGAGGGCACGGACGTGAGCCACGCCATCGTCGGCATGGTGAAGGCACCGGTCTTTGCGCTGATAATCGGCGTTGTCGGCTGCCACGCCGGGATGCAGGTGCAAAGCAACGCTGAATCGCTGGGCCGGATGACGTCCAGCGCGGTGGTCACGGCGATCTTTGCGGTGATCGTGGCGGATGCGCTCTTCTCGATCTTCTTTGCGCAGATGGGGGTCTGATGGACAGCACCGAAGAGCGCGAAGTGGTGATCCGGTTGCGTGGGCTGCGCAACCAGTTTGGCCGGCAGGTGGTTCACGACAACCTCGACCTCGACATCTACCGGGGCGAGGTTCTGGGCGTGGTCGGCGGCTCGGGCACCGGCAAATCGGTGCTTCTGCGCACAATTTCCGGCCTGCAACCCCCGGCGGCGGGCCGGGTGGAGGTGCTGGGCGTGGACGTGCTGACCGCCGACGAGGACACGCGTACCGATCTGGAACGGCGCTGGGGCGTGATGTTCCAGGACGGCGCGCTGTTCTCGTCGCTGACGGTGCGAGAGAATGTCGAGGTGCCGCTCCGCAGCGTCCCCGGCCTCGACCCCGCGATCCGGGTGGCCCTGGCGGATCTGAAGATCTCGATGGCCGGTCTGCCGTGGTTTGCGGGCGACAAGTATCCCTCGGAACTGTCGGGCGGCATGAGGAAACGCGCCGGTCTCGCCCGTGCGCTGGCGCTCGACCCGGAAATCGTGTTTCTGGACGAACCCACGGCCGGGCTCGATCCCATCGGGGCCTCGGCCTTTGATGATCTGATCCGGGGCCTCAGCCGGTCGATGGGCCTGACGGTATTCCTTGTCACCCATGACCTTGATACGTTGCACGCCTGCTGCGACCGGATCGCGGTGCTGGCGGAAAAGAAGGTGCTGGTAACAGGAACGATGAAGGACATGTTGACGGTGGATCATCCCTGGGTGCACGAGTATTTCCACGGCCCCCGCGCCCGCGCGGCGCAGGACGTGGCCGCGGGGGCGCCGGCCTGATGGAGACGCGCGCCAACTATATCCTCATCGGGGCCTTCACGCTTGCCGGCTTCGTCGGCCTGCTCGCCTTTCTGCTGTGGTTCGCGCGGGTAGAGCTTGACCGCCAGTTCGCCTATTTCGACATCAACTTCGAGTCCGTCTCGGGCCTCAGCCGCGCGTCGGACGTCCGCTTTGCCGGGCTGCCGGTGGGTCAGGTGGTCGCGGTCAACCTGTCGCCCGAAGGCGACGGCACGGTGCGCGTACGGATAGAGATCAATGCCGACGTTCCCGTGCGCGCCGACAGCGTGGCCACGATCGAGGCGCAGGGCGTCACCGGCGTCTCGTTCGTCGGCATCAGCGCCGGCACGCCCGAGGCGCCGCTTCTCACCGCCCAGCCCGGAGAGCCGATTCCCCAGATCGAGGCCGGGCGGTCTGTCCTGCAAAGCCTCACAGAAGATGCGCCGCAGATCCTGGCCGAGGTGCTGTCCCTGATCCAGGACCTGCGCAACCTGATCGGCGGCGAGAACCAGGACCGCATCGACAACATCCTCGCCAATATCGAGGGCGCGACCGAGGATTTCTCCTCCGCGCTTGACGATTTCTCGGTCGTCACCGCCTCGATCTCGGGGTTCGCGGTGGAAATCTCGCGCTTCAACGCCACGCTGGACGAGCTGACCGGCGCGTTCACCCAGGTGCTGACCACGGCCGACGAGACGCTGGAGGCATATGCCGCCCTCGCCACCGATGCGCGCGATATGGTCGATGCCGGCACCGGCACCCTGACCACGGCCCAGGCGGCGGTGGAAGAGGCAGAGCGCCTGCTGGCCGGAGAGGTGGCCGAGACGATCGTGGCCGCGCGCGACACCGTCGTGAACCTGCAGGGCCAGGCCGACGCCATAGCGACCGAGGCGCGGGCGATGATCGCGAGCTTCACCGATGCCGGCAGCGCCGCCACCGCGCGCCTGACCGAGGCAGAGGCGACGATTGTCGCGGCCGACGCGATGATCGAACGCCTGAACGAAACGCTGGAGACGATCGATACCGCAGCAGCCGAATTCGACGCCTTCATCACCGGCGATGCGACCGAGGCGGTGGCCGAGATCCGCACCGCCGTGACCGAGGCGACCGAAACCATTCGCAGCGTCAACCAGATCGCCGAGAACGACCTTTCGGCCATCGTGGCGGACATCCGCACGGCCACCGGCACCGCAACCCGCGTGATCGAGGAGATCGGCGAGGACCTGTCCTCGGCCTCTGGCCGGATCGAGGGGCTGACGACCGATGCCTCCGCCGCGCTGACAGGCGTTGCCGAAACCTTCGGCAATGCGAACACCACGCTTGCCGCGATCAACGACGCGCTTGCGGTCGGGGAGCGCACTCTGGCCGCCGCCGAACGCACCCTTGGCGCGGCAGAACGCACCTTTGACGGCGCCGACCGGGTCATAAACGAGGATGTGGCAACGATCACCTCCGACCTGCGCGCGACCATCTCGCGGCTGGATCAGACCATTGCGCAGGTGTCCGAAGACATCCCCGGCATCACCGCCGACCTGCGCGCGGCCAGCGACACCGCCCGTCAGGCGTTCGAGGAGATCGGGCAACTGGTCACCGCCTCGGGCGCGCCCTTGCGCGATTTCGCCGCCAGCGGCCTGCCGCAGTTCACCCGGCTGGCGCAGGAAACCCGCAGCCTTGTGACCAACCTCGAACGGCTGACGCGCCAGATCGAACGCAACCCGACGCGGTTCCTGCTGAACCGCCAGACCCCCGAATTCAGACGATGAGGCCCCGATGAACCGCCGCACCCTGCTGTCGCTTCTGGCCCTGCCCGCCCTGCCCGCCTGCGGTGCGCTCTCTGCGCTGGGCGATGCGACCACGCCGCTTGACGTCTACGAACTGCGCGCACCGGCCAGCCTGCCGGTGGCGACCCGAACGCTGGCCCGCGACCTGATCGTCGAGGTGCCCACGGCAGGCGGCGCGCTGGATACCGACCGGATGCTGATCCGCCCCAACGCGCTGCAGGCGCAATACCTGCCCGGCGCCGGCTGGACCGATGCCGCCCCGGTCATGGTGCAGACCCTGATCCTGCGCTCGTTCGAGGCGACAGGCGCCCTGCGATATGTCGGCCGCCGGCCGCTGGGCGCGGGGGGCGATTTCGCGCTGGTCACCGAACTGACCGACCTGCAGGCCGAGCTTGCCGGCGACAGCGCCATCCTGACCCGCATCGCCCTGACCGCGCGGCTGGTGCGGGAATCGAACGCCAGCGTCATCGCCACCCGCCGCTTCGCCGCCAGCCAGCCCGCCCCCTCCACCGACACGCTGGAGGTGGTGGATGCACTCAACACCGCCGCCGGGGTGGTGATGACCGATCTCGTCCGCTGGGCGCTGTCCACCATGGGCGCGCCCCTGCCGCAGTCCTGACGGACCCGGATGGCACCCGCCGGCGTTTCGTGGTCTAAGTCCGCAACAACCCGTGGAGGGATCATGAACCGCAACCTGCTCTACGCCGTGATCGGCGCCCTGATCGTCATCGTCGCCGTGCTCGGCTATCGCTACTATCAGGCCAGCCAGACCACCGGCATCTCGATCGAACTCAATGACAGCGGCCTCTCGATCGAAGGCAACTGAGCCATGCCCGACACCCGCCCCGCCCGGCTTTGTGTGCTGATCGACGCCGACAACGTGCCGTCCGGCCATGCCGAGGCGATCTTCGAGGAGATCGCGGGCCTGGGCGAGGCGTCGGTGCGCCGCATCTACGGTGACTGGTCCAGCCAGCGGCTTGCCGGCTGGGCCAGAAAGATCCAGGCCCTCGGCATGGTGCCCGACCAGCAGTTTTCCAACACCAAGGGCAAGAACGCCTCCGACATCGGGCTGGTGATCGCCGCGATGGATTTCCTCCATTCCGACATTTTCGACGGCTTCGTTCTGGTCAGTTCCGACAGCGACTTCACCCGCCTTGCCGCGCGGATCCGTGAACAGGGCATCGACGTCTACGGCATCGGCGAGAAGAAGACGCCCGAGGCGTTCCGCATGGCCTGCAAACGGTTCATCTATGTCGAAAACCTCGGCGGCGCCGACGACCGCGACGACCGCCCGCGCGACAGCGCCGAACCCGACGCCACCCCGCGCCGCGACACCACCAAGGAACCGGCCAAGAACGCCATTCCCCTGATCGTGGACGCGATGAAGCGCATCGACCCCGAGGGCGAGTGGTTCACCCTGGGCCAGATCGGCCAGTTCATCACCCAGGCCCACGCCGATTTCGACCCCCGCACCTATGGCAGCCCGAAACTGAGCGACCTGATCCGCAAGACCGCCCGGTTCGAGGTGAAGCAGGGGCCGGGCAACACGCTGCTGGTCAGGGACAAGGCGTAGACCGCCCCTCACGATCACGCCCCGAGCCAACGCCTCGCGCCACAACCGTGCCCTTACGCCGCCCTAGCCCCGCACGCCCCGCACCGCCTGCGCCCAGCGCGTAAGCTCGGTGCCCAGTTGGTTCAGCGTGCCGGGATCGACATAGCTGTTCACGAACCACACGATCCCGCCCATCATCGCCGGGCCCGCCCAGCGCCCCGCGCTTTCCACCCCGGCATCCCAGAACCGGCGGAAATCGTCGCGATGCTCGGCCACCCGCAGCCGCGCCGTCAGCGTCTCGATCTGAGCTTCCAGATCGACGATCTGCTGCTTCAGCGCCGCTACCTGATCGGGATCGTCGCGGGCGCGGACCACGGTTCGTGAAAGCCGTTCCAGCGTGTCGGCCATATGCTGAAAGATCTGCAGGTGGTCGGGCAGGTCGTTGCACTGCTCCTCGCGCTTGTAGACCGTGATCGCATGGCCGATCTGCCCGGCAATCTCCTGGGCGGTCACCTCCGCGCAGGCCGATGACTGCAGCAGAAACGTCACCTGCGCCTGCAGACGAACCGCCGCCGCAGGTGCCAGCGTCTCCGCCGCAGGGCCCGCGCCGCCGGCCCGATGCCGCGCCACGATCTCGGCGATCAGCGCATTGACGTGACGCGACCCCTGTGCCCAATCCGCCTCGGGGATCGCGGCGATTTCCTCCAGCATCACCCAGTTCTGGACCCGCCCCGCAACCACATCCTCGTACCAGTCGATCCAGAATTCCCATCCGCGGCTGTGTGATCGCAACGCAGCAGCCAGCGCCGCCCAGCGCCGCACCGTCTCCTCGGGCGGGTCGTTCGGCCACAGCCGCGCGACGCTGACGACGCCTGCCCCCGCCCGCGCGCCCAGCGACCGGCAATCCCAGCGCACGGCCCCCCATACCTCGGCGCCCGCCATCCCGTCAGGCAGGCCCGGAGGCCAGGTCTCCAATGCCATCCGCCCGGACGCGGCCTGTACTGCCCTCAGCACCGCCCGCACCGCGACATGGGCCGCAAAGGCGTCGTCCATACCCTGCGACAGGTCGTAGGCCACGTTGGCCGCATCCTCCATCTGATCGGTCAGGGATGAGGCCGCCGCCGCCCGCACCGCCTGGCCGGCGCCAGAGCGGACAAGCCCCAGCATGCTGGCCAGGGCGCAGCGAAACAGCGTCAGCGCATATACCCGGGCACGATCCCGCGTGCCGCCCATCTCGAAGAACCACGCCGCGCCGGGAAGGGCTCGCAGCGCCGCCCGCGTGGACACCGTGACCGCAACGGCGCGCGGCTGATCCTTCAGCCACGCCTCCAGCGTCTCCCGGTCCCTGATCTCCTCGGCCCGCACCGCATCACCCTGCCGCACATCCCCCGGCAGCCTGCCACCGCGCGCGGCACCTGTCACCCCTCTCTGCCCCGCCCCCGGCCCCCGAGCCGGGGCCTCGCGCCCCACAGCCCCCGCCGGACGGGTGCACACCCGCCATACCCGAAAAGGTATATCACCCCTCAGGCATCCCAACCCCCTGACCCGAAACCGCTTTCCGGTGCAGCCTTCACCGGAACCGGGCAACGTATGCACGTGATATGCACGGCAGATGCACGTGAATCATACGTTGTGTGCACACCCCTCAGCGCAGGACGGCCCAGCGTTCCGCCACGTCCAGCATGCGGCAGGAAAAGCCCCATTCGTTGTCATACCAGCCGAAAACCCGCAGCATCCCGCCCGCCGTGACGGCGGTTTCCGGCAGCGCCATGACCACGCTTTCCGGCCGCGCCCGCAGGTCCGAGGACACCAGCGGCCGGTCGGTCCAGCCGATCACGCCACCCGCCATCCGCATGATTTCATTGACTTCCTCCACGGAGGTGACGCGCCCGGTCATCACCGTCAGATCCACCGCCGACACGCTGGCCGTGGGTACCCGGACCGCCGCGCCCTCGATCCGGCCCGCCAGATCGGGCAGCACCACATCCAGAAGCCGCTGCGCGCTGGTCGTCGTCGGCACCATCGACAGCGCCGCCGCGCGGCTGCGCGCCGCATCCCCCCGCGGCGCATCCACCGTGGGCTGCGACCCGGTGTAGCAATGCACCGTCGTCATCCAACCGGTGCGGATTTCCATAGCGGAATCAAGCACTTTCACCAGCGGCGCCAGCGCGTTCGTGGTGCAGGAGGCGTTGGAAATCACGCGATGATCCGTGCGCAGCCGATCCTCGTTCGCGCCCAGAACCACCGTCAGCTCGGCCGCCGCCGACGGCCCCGAAATCAGCACCCGCCCCGCCCCGGCCTGCAGCCCGCGCCGCGACGCCGCCACCGTATCCGCCCGCCCGGTACATTCCAGAACCACGTCGATATCCGACAGATCCAGCGTGGAAATATCCGCCTCACGCGTCAGCCTTATCCGCCGCCCATCGACCAGCAGCGCCCCCGGCTCCAGCGCGACCTTGCCCCGATAGGGGCCGAAAACGCTGTCATATTCAAACAGATAGGCGCAATCCTCGGCCGAGGCGATGTCGTTGACGGCAACGATCTCCAGCCCCGGCCAGGCCCCGCGGGTCAGCGCCGCACGTAGCACCGTGCGCCCGATCCGCCCGAAGCCGTTGATCGCCAGCCTGATCGTCATTGCCGCCTCCACGCCATGAAAACGGGCGGCGCGGGGCCGCCCGTGAACAGGTTATTTACCGATGTCTGGTAAGCCGCAAGTGGCCTAGAAATCGACCTCAGTGGCCAACCCACGCTCCACCGCCAGCGCCACTGCGCGGCTTGCCACCGCCAGATCCTGCAGGCCCACGCCGGTGCCGTCGAACAGCGTGATCTCTTCGTCGCGCGTCCGCCCCGGATGCGCGCCGTTGATCACTGCGCCGATCTCCACGATATCGCCCTCTGCGATCAGCCCTCGGGCGATGGCATGCTGCGCCTCGCCGATGCTTATGGACTGCGCAACCTCATCGGTAAAGACCGTGGCGCGACCCAGGATTGCGGCGTCAACCTCTTGTTTTCCCTTGGTATCCGTGCCCATGCAGGCCAGATGGGTGCCGGGCCGCACATGCGCATCCAGCAGGCTTGCAGAGGGGGAGGAGGTGATGGTGATGATCACATCCGCCTCGGCCCCCATCTGATCCAGTTCCACCGCCTCGAACGGCAGGCCCAGTTCATCTGCGGTCTCGGCCAGCCGCGGCAGCATGTCGGGATGCAGGTTCCAGCCGACGACCTTTTCGAACGCCCGCTGCTTCACCGCCGCCCGCATCTGAAACGCGCTCTGATGCCCGGCACCGACCATGCCCAGCACCTTGGAATCCTTGCGCGCCAGATGGTTGATGGAAATCGCGCTTGCCGCCGCCGTGCGCAGCGCAGTCAGCAGATTGCCCCCGACTGTCGCTGTCAGCTTGCCGCTGTCGGGGTTGAACAGGAACACCGTGGACTGATGGTTCGGGATGCCGCGGTCGGCGTTGCCGGGAAAGTAGCCACCGGACTTCACCCCCAACAGGTTGCCGGGCCGGTCGAGGCCGGATTTGAAGCCATACTGCCGCCCCTCGCCCAGCGCCTCGCGCACGACCGGGAAGTTGTATGCCTCTCCCTTCGCCATGGCAGAAAAAGTCGCCTCGACCGCCTCATAGGCCGCCTCGGCCGAAATCAGATCGGCAATCAGCCGTTCGGGCACGATGATCATGCACGCTCTCCCTGTTGGGCCGGGACCAGCCCGATCCGCATGTCGTGAAATGCGGGCGGGGGCCGATGCCCCCGCCGCCGATCTCAGTAGGCCTTGCCGCGGGCCGACACCGGCCACAGCGTTTCCACCTTGCCGTTTCGCACGCCGACATACCAGTCGTGGACGTTGCAGGTGGGGTCGCAATGACCCGGCACCAGGCGCAGCTTCTCGTTGATCTTCAGCACGTTGCCGGTGTCCTCGATCACCCCGTGCTCGTCCGAGCACTTGATGTATTTCACGTCGTCGCGCCCAAAGATGAAGGGCAGGCCGCTGTCG
>JBJHCH010000080.1:0-17991 GCA_050485905.1 Paracoccaceae bacterium
GGGCTGCGCTACTGCATGAACGGCGTCGCGCTGCGATTCGAACCCGAAGACTAGTTCAGGAACTGCTCGGCAGTGAAGTTGCCCAGGTTCCGGAACAGTTGCTGCAGGAAGCCGACACTGCGGATGTTGGTGTCGGTGACACGGCGCGACAGGGCAACGACCTGCCCGTCCTGAAGTCCGAAGCGTTCGATATTCGACACCCGGCCGCTGTCGTCGAAGCTGATCGCCACCACCTCGCGGTCGAACTCTTCGGCCCCGCGCCAGTAGCGTTCGCGGTAGCGCGACTTGACATAGAACCACCCACTGTCCTGCATGAGCCCGGTGGAACTTGGCCGCCCAACGGCATGGGCGACACCCGCACGCGACGACCGCCCGACCTCGATCTCGGCCAGTTCATCATCGGTCGGCGCGTAGCCGTGGTTGTGAATCACCTCGGAACAACTCGCCACGGCCAGCAGTGCCAGAGCGACGGCCGCGCCCCGGAATGCCCGGCGCACCCCTGCCATGCCGTTGACCATGCTGCCCCTCTTGCCCCGCTGTGCCAAGCTTTGTAACCCGCTTACAGAAGGTCGGGCGTCACTTCAAGAATGCAAACACCACCCCCGCCCCGCGCGACAGGAGCATCGAGATGACCGCGCCGCCGTTTTCGCACCCGATCCGACTTTCCGACCTGCGCCGGTCGGGTGGGGCCGAGGTTGACCTGCAGCCCGACGCCGAGGCGCGGGCCGCAATTGCCGCGGCGCTGGGCATCAACGCGGTGCGCAAGCTGCGGCTGACCGGGCAACTGGCGCCGCACGACCGCGACGACTGGCAACTGACTGCAAAGCTTGGCGCCACGGTGGTGCAGCCCTGCGTCGTCACCCTCGATCCGGTAACGACGCGGATCGATGAGCCTCTGGCCCGGCGCTGGGTGAAGCACCTGGCAGAGCCCGAAGGCGACGAAGTCGAGATGCCGGACGACGAGGTGGAGCCGCTGGGCGCCGTGATCGACCTCGGCACGGTGCTGGTCGAGGCGCTGGCGCTGGCGCTTCCCCCTTGGCCCCGCGCGGCGGGCGTGGCCGCGCCAGAGGAGGCATCGACACCCGAGGAGACCGCCCCGACACGCCGGCCCTTCGCCGGTCTTGGCGCGCTGCGGGACCGGCTGGAAGCGGGGCAGCAGGGCGGCAACGAACCCGCGCCCGATAGTGACCCTGACGATGCGGACAACGCGCCGCAAAAGGATTAGAAAAGGCTTGCGCCCGGGCAGAATCGCAGTATGTTCCGGCGCTCGTTTGAAGGTTGGGCACAAACCCTGCTTCCGGGTCGAACCGGGGGCCGCCGGACCCCAGCAGAATATGGAACATCAGGGCTGCCGCAGCGCCGCCCGCAAGGCCGAGGTGGTGACATGGCTGTCCCTCAGAATCGCGTAACCCGGTCCCGCCGGAACATGCGCCGCGCCCATGACGCGCTGGTTGCCGCGAACCCCAACGAATGCTCGAACTGTGGCGAGTTGAAACGCCCGCACCACGTCTGTGGCGCCTGCGGCCACTATGACGGGCGCGAGGTTGTCGCAGCGACCGACGAGGTCGATCTGGAAGACGACGCGGCGTAAGGCCGCGCAGCCCCGCCCCGGCTCGTGCCCGCCGAACCTGACAAGACGGCCATGACCACGGGGCGCGTGATCATTTCGGTCGACGCGATGGGCGGCGACAGGGGGCCCGCGGCGGTTGTCGCGGGCATTGCCTATTCGGCCTGGAAGAATCCCGACATCGGCTTCATCGTCCATGGTGACGAGGCTGAACTGACACGCCTGATCCGGCGTCGTCGCGGCCTGGCCGATCGGTGCGAGGTCCGCCACGCGCCGCGCGTCGTCGGGATGAGCGAAAAGCCCAGCGCGGTGATGCGCAACGGCCAGGGCACCTCGATGTGGTCCGCAGTCGAATCGGTGCGCAACAAGGAAGCCACCGTCGCCGTCTCCTGCGGCAATACCGGCGCGCTGATGGCGCTCAGCATGATCCGCCTGCGCAAGCTGCCCGGCGTGAACCGTCCCGCCATCGCCTGCCTCTGGCCGTCGCGCAACAAGCACGGCTTCAACGTCATGCTGGACGTGGGCGCAGACATCCGGGCCGACCCCGAGGATCTGCTGCAATACGCGCTGATGGGTGCATCCTACATCCGCAACGGCTTCGGCATCGAACGCCCGCGCGTCGGCCTGCTGAACGTCGGCACCGAGGAACACAAGGGCCGCCCGGAACTGCACCGCGCGCACGAATTGATCCAGACCACCGCGACCAACGGCGCCTTCGACTACATCGGCTTCGTCGAGGGCGGCGATATTCCGTCGAACCGGGTCGATGTGATCGTGACGGACGGCTTTACCGGCAACGTCGCGCTGAAGACCGGCGAGGGCACCGCCAGCCTGATCCGCGACTTCCTGCGCGAGGCGTTCCAGAAGACCCCCCTTTCGCGCATCGCCGCGCTGCTCGCGCTGACCTCGCTGAAGCGGCTGCAGAAACGCATCGATCCGCGGCGGCAGAATGGCGGCGTTTTCCTTGGCCTGAACGGCACTGTTGTGAAATCCCACGGCTCGGCCGATGCGACCGGGGTCTCTGCCGCGGTGAAGCTCGCCTTCCAGCTCGCCCGCTCCGGCTTTCAGGAACGCCTGGCCGCACGGCTTGCCTCGGTCGCGCCGCCGGGTCAGGATGACCCTGTGGCGGAAGGCGGTGACAGGGAATGACGACGCGTGCCGTTGTGGTTGGGTACGGGCACTATCTGCCCGAACGTATCGTGCCGAACGCGGAATTCGAGGCGACGCTGGAGACGTCGGACGAATGGATCCGCAGCAGGTCGGGCATCGAACAGCGGCATTTTGCAGCCGATGGGCAGACCACGTCCGACATGGCGATCCGCGCGGCCCGCGCCGCGCTGGCGAATGCCGGGCTGACAGCCGCCGACATCGATGCCGTGGTCGTGGCGACCTCGACGCCGGATTTCACCTTTCCCGCCGTTGCCACCATGGTGCAGGCCGGGCTGGGGATGGAGCGCGGCTTTGCCTATGACGTGCAGGCCGTCTGCGCCGGCTTCGTCTTCGCGCTGGTCAATGCCGACGGGCTGATCCGCACCGGGCAGGCACGCCGCGTTCTTGTAATCGGGGCAGAGACCTTCAGCCGCATCCTCGACTGGACCGACCGCGGCACCTGCGTCCTGTTCGGCGACGGCGCCGGCGCGGTGCTGCTGGAGGCACGCGAAGGCGCGGGCACGTCCGCCGACCGGGGCATACTCTCCTGCGATCTCAACTCCGATGGCCGCTATCTTGATCTGCTTCACGTTGACGGCGGGGTTTCCAGCACCGGCGCGGCGGGAAAGTTGCGGATGCAGGGCAAGGAAGTGTTCCGCCACGCGGTCGAGAAGCTGGCCCAGACCGCCGAGACATCGCTGGACCGCGCCGGCCTGACGGCGGCTGACGTGGACTGGATCGTGCCGCATCAGGCCAACCTCAGGATCATAAAGGGCACCGCGCAGAAGATGGGGCTGCCGATGGAGCGGGTGATCGTCACGGTGCAGGATCATGGCAACACCTCTGCCGCATCGATTCCCCTCGCCCTGTCGGTCGCGGCCGGCGACGGCCGCCTGAAGCCCGGTCATCTGATCGTGACAGAGGCGATCGGCGGCGGTCTGGCCTGGGGGTCGGTTGTTTTGCGCTGGTAGACGCCGTCACAAGCCCCGGCTTCAAGCTCTTATATTGACAGGGCTTTTCGATTCTCTCATGCTTCGGCAATTGCAGTGGAGGGTGGCATGGGCGAAAAGACTTTGACACGGCAGGACTTGGCAGAGGCCGTCTTTCGTGAGGTCGGGCTGTCGCGAAACGAATCTGCGCAACTGGTGGAAAGCGTTCTGACGCATATCTCCGACACGCTGGTGAGCGGCAAGACTGTGAAGATATCTTCCTTCGGCACCTTCAGTATCCGCGACAAGGCCGCCCGTGTGGGCCGCAACCCCAAGACCGGGGAAGAGGTGCCGATCCTGCCGCGCCGGGTGCTGACATTTCGCCCCTCGCATCTGATGAAGGACCGCGTCGCCGCCGGCAATCGGGGCAGCGCGTGAGGGCTGCTGACGGCCTGCACCGGGGGATATGACCGGAATGGAAAAGTCCCGCGACGCCTTTCGCACGATCGGCGAGGTGGCCGAATGGCTGCAGGTGCCGACCCATGTGCTGCGCTTCTGGGAGACGCGGTTTACTCAGGTGAAGCCGCTGAAACGTGCAGGCGGGCGCCGCTATTACCGCCCCGCCGACATGGCGCTGCTGGGCGGGATCAAGAAGCTTCTGCACGATGACGGGCTGACGATCCGCGGTGTGCAGAAAATCCTGCGCGAACAGGGGGTAAAGCAGGTGGCGGCACTGTCAGTGCTGGCCCCCGGCGACGCCCCGTCGGGCGATGCCAGCACGCTGTCCGGCAGTGACCGCACCACCGAGGCGAAGGATACGCCGACCGTATCGGAAGCAGCACCGGCTGCGACCGAGGAGACGGCGCCCGAGCAGGAGGTGATCGAGCACGCGGTGGTCGAGGACGAGTTGGCCGAGGCGCCGATGGCGCTCGACGTGCCACAGGAGGAGGGCGAGAGCGCAGAGGTGCTCGACCTGCCCCGCCAGCCGCGCCTGCCGTTCGATCTGCCAGAGGCGCCGCGGCCGAAGCCGGTCATGACGGCGACCTTGGCGGCGCGGTTGCGTGCGACGCGCCGCGCCGATCTCAGCCCCCATGCCGAGACGCTTGCCGTCGTCCATCACATGCTCGCCGATCTGCGCGACCGCATGGCCGAGGCTGCGGGCTCCGGGCGGCGTTGACCGGGGGGCGGCGGGTGACGGCGGCGCGGTTTTCGCGCTTGTGCCGGGTCGCAAAACCGGTATGTAGGGCGCGCGTCGGGCCGTGGCGCAGCCTGGTTAGCGCGTCCGTCTGGGGGGCGGAAGGTCGCGAGTTCGAATCTCGCCGGCCCGACCATCGGAAAACCGCCCGCGTGCCCCGCGCCGCGGGCGTTTTCAATCCGGGGGCCACATGACTGCCGTCTCGTCCGGGGTTCTGCCCGCCCAATCCATCCGCGACCTGATCGCCGCGGGCGCGCTGAGCGCCGACCCCGCCGTGACCGAGGCACAGGTGCAGCCCGCCAGCCTCGACCTGCGGCTCGGCCATACCGCCTGGCGGGTCCGCGCCTCGTTCCTCGCGGGTGTCCGCCGCACCGTGGCCGACCGTCTGGCCGAGTTCGAGATGCACAAGGTCGACCTGAGCAACGGTGCGGTGCTGGAAAAGGGCTGCGTCTACGTCGTGCCGCTGATGGAGCGCCTTGCCCTGCCCGAGGGCGTGCAGGCGGTGGCGAACGCCAAAAGCTCCACCGGGCGGCTCGATCTGCTGACCCGCACCATCACGGACGGCGGCACCGAATTCGACCGCATCCCGCCCGGCTACGACGGCCCGCTCTATGCCGAGATCTGCCCGCGCTCCTTCTCCGTCCTCGTCCGCCCGGGCATGCGGCTGAACCAGATCCGCTTCCGCCGGGGCCATGCCGTGCTGTCCGACGCCGACCTCGCCGCGCTCCACACCCGCAGCCCGTTGGTCGATGGCGACCCGGTGATCTCCGACGGGCTGGGCTTTTCCGTCGATCTGCGCCCCGCCACCGGTGATCTGGTCGGCTGGCGCGCCAAGCCTCATACCGGCGTCATCGACCTCGACCGCATCGGGCACTACGACCCGCACGAGTTCTGGGAGGAGGTGCGCAGCCGCGAGGGGCGCATCATCCTAGACCCCGGCGCCTTCTACATCCTCGTCAGCCGAGAGGCCGTGACCATCCCCCCCGACCACGCCGCCGAGATGGCGCCCTATCTGGCCATGGTCGGCGAATTCCGCGTCCATTACGCCGGCTTCTTCGACCCCGGATTCGGCTGGGCGGAAGCGGGGGGCGCAGGCAGCCGCGGCGTGCTGGAGGTGCGCTGCCACGAGGCGCCCTTCGTCCTGGAACACGGGCAGGTGGTCGGGCGGCTGGTCTATGAACGCATGGCCGCGGTGCCGGACGCGCTCTACGGCACCGGCATCGCCTCGAACTATCAGGGTCAGGGGCTGAAGCTGTCGAAGCACTTCCGCGCGCCCTGACGCATATTGCGCAGAAGTGGGAACCGCTTCTGCGCTTCCCGGACATGCGAGAAGAACTCGCGCCCTACCCGTCAGCGCCGCGCGTGTCGGTCAGGAAATCGCCCGTATCCAGCACCGGCGCGGCATCCAGCCCGGAGGGGTCCAGCATGTCGGCCACCCGTTCCAGCACCGACACCACCATCGCCTGTTCCCAGTCCTCCATCGACTCGAACTGGCGCACATAGGCCTGCTGCAGCGGGTCGGGCGCGTCGGCTACCGCGGTCGCGCCGCGGTCGGTGATCACGATGTCGGTCTGCCGCCGGTCGGTGGCCGACTGCTTGCGCTCCACCATGCCCTTGGCCACCAGCTTGTCCACCAGCACCGTCATCGTCGCCGGTGACACGCCCATCCGGCGCGAGATGTCGCGCGCCGTTGCATGGCCGCTTTCCGCCACGATCTGCAGCACGCGGATCTGCACCGGCGTCAACCCGGCCGCCTGCGCCAGCTTTCGGCCATGCAGTTCCGTCGCCCGCAGCATCCGGCGAATCGCGATCAAGCTCTGGTCGGTGCGGCTCATCCTTCCCCTGCGCGACAACGCTGGCCCGCGGGCCCTCCTGCCATGAATAGCAGCCGGCGTTGCGCCCCGCCACTGGAATGGATATTCGTTTAGCAAAGCAAATCCTCCATGCGATTGTGCAAATTTTTTGCTTACTTGCTAATATTGTCAGCACTGTTGACTTATCAACCCCGCCACACTATTTCGTATAGCGAAACAAAGTCGAGGGCAGACGATGGCACAGACAATCCACTCCAGGGCGATGCAGAACATCAAGCTTCGCAAACCCGTAGCCGAGGACGGCGCGGCCGTCTGGGAGCTGATCCGTGCCTGCCGCCCGCTCGACGAGAACTCGATGTATTGCAACATGCTGCAATGCGACCACTTCCGCGACACCTGCGTGATCGCGGAAAGCGGCGGCCGCGTCGTCGGCTGGATCTCGGCCTATCTGACGCCCGGCGACGACAGCACGCTCTTCGTCTGGCAGGTCGCCGTGTCCAATCACGCGCGCGGCGCGGGCCTTGCCGGGCGGATGCTGCAGGCGATCCTGTCGCGCGACATCTGCGCCGATGTGGCGCAGATCCAGACCACGATCACCAAGGACAACGCCGCCTCCTGGGCGCTGTTCACCAAATTCGCCGACCGTCAGGATGCCGACCTCGACAGCGCGCCGCATTTCACCCGCGACGACCATTTCCAGGGCGCCCACGCGACCGAACATATGGTCACGATCGCCCTGCCAGAGCCGCTGCGCAAGGCCGCCTGACCCCCCCTGCCCCCTACATCGGAGAAACGCCATGACGGTTGCATCAACCGAACCCGAAATCTTTGCCCGCCGCGAATCCACCGTCCGCAGCTACTGCCGGTCGTTCGACACGGTCTTCACCCGCGCCAGCGGCAGCACGCTGACCGACGCGCAGGGTCGCGACTATATCGACTTCCTCGCCGGGTGTTCCTCGCTGAACTACGGCCATAACGATGCGGACATGAAGGCGGCACTGGTCGACCACATCATGGGCGACGGCATCGCCCATGCGCTGGACATGTATACCGAGCAGAAACAGGCGTTCCTTGAAGCCTTCGAGCGCCTGATCCTCGCCCCGCGCGGCATGGACCACCGGGTGATGATGACCGGCCCCACCGGCACCAACGCGGTAGAGGCCGCGCTGAAGCTCGCCCGCAAGGTCACGGGGCGCAAGAACGTCATCGCCTTCACCAACGGCTTTCACGGCATGACGCTCGGCGCGCTGGCCGCGACCGCGAATTCCGGCAAGCGCGCGGGCTCGGGCGACGTGTCGCTCAACGACATGGCCCGCATGCCGTTCGAGGGCGCGTTGGGCGACGTCGATACGCTGGCGGTGATCGAGGCGATGCTCGACAACCCCTCCAGCGGCATCGACGCGCCCGCGGCCTTCCTCGTGGAACTGGTGCAGGGTGAGGGCGGGCTGAACGCCGCCAGCCCCGACTGGGTACGCGGCATCGCCCGGATCGCAAAGAAGCACGGCGCCAAGCTGATCGTCGATGACATCCAGGCCGGCATCGGCCGCGCCGGGACGTTCTTCAGCTTCGACGAGATGGGCGTGGAGCCCGACATGATCACGCTGGCAAAGTCGCTCTCGGGCTTCGGCCTGCCCTTCGCCGCCGTGCTGATCCGGCCCGAGGATGACATCTGGAAGCCGGCCGAACACAACGGCACCTTCCGCGGCAACACCCATGCCTTCGTCACCGCCCGCGTGGCGCTGGAGAAGTTCTGGTCCGACGACGCCTTCAAGAACGAAATCGCCGAAAAGGCCGCCATCGTGACAGACGGCCTGCAACGCATCGCCGACCGCATCCCCGGCGCCTATCTCAAGGGGCGCGGCATGATGCAGGGGGTGGATGTCGGCTCCGGCGACCTCGCCGCCGCGATCTGCGCGCGGGCCTTCGAGAACGGCCTCGTGATCGAAACCTCCGGTGCCCATGACGAGGTGGTCAAGGTGCTCGCCCCCCTGACCACGCCCGCCGAACAGTTGCGCGCGGGTCTTGCGATCCTCGATCAGGCCGCGCAGGACTGCATCGCGACCCCCACCAAGATGGCAGCGGAGTAATCCCGATGATCGTACGCGACTTTAACGACCTGAAGACCGGCCCCCGCGCGGTGTCCGACGCCCGCTGGATCTCTGTCCGGATGCTCCTTGCCGACGACGGCATGGGCTTTTCCTTCCACATCACCACGCTGCAGGCCGGGTCGGAGCACACGTTCCACTACAAGAACCACTTCGAGAGCGTCTACTGCATCTCGGGCACCGGCTCGATCACCGATCTGGCCACCGGCGAGACGCACGCGATCCGCCCCGGCGTGATGTATGCGCTGGATCAGCACGACAAGCACACCGTCCGCGCCGAGACCGAACTGGTCATGGCCTGCTGCTTCAACCCGCCCGTGACGGGGACAGAGGTGCACCAGGCAGACGGCTCCTACGCCGCCGCCGGGGGCTGACCATGACCGACAGCCGACCTGCCCCCCAGCTCGCCACCGGCCCCACGGTCGAAAAGATCGGCGGCACCACCATGTCGCGCCTCAGCGAACTGGTGGACACGCTCTTCATCGGCGACCGCACCGGGGCCGACCTTTACGGCCGCATCTTCGTCGTCTCGGCCTTCGGCGGCATCACCAACCTGCTGCTGGAGAACAAGAAGACCGGCGAACCGGGCGTCTACGGCCTCTTTGCCAATGCCGAAAGCGACCGCGGCTGGTCCGAGGCGCTGAGCCGCGTCGCCGGCGCGATGACCGAGGCGCATACCGCCATCCTGACCGATCCCGGCGACCGCGGCTTTGCCGACGATTTCGTCCGCGACCGGGTAGAGGGCGCGCGCACCTGCCTGATCGACCTGCAGCGCCTCTGCTCCTATGGACATTTCCGGCTCTCGCAGCAGATGGCGGTGATCCGCGAACTGCTCTCGGGCCTGGGCGAGGCGCATTCCGCCTTCGTGGCCGCCCTGCTTCTGCGCCGCCACGGTCTCAACGCCCGCTTCGTGGACCTGTCGGGCTGGCGGGACGAGCGCGAATACACGCTGGAGGATCGCATCGCCGCCGGGCTGAAGGGCATCGACGTCACCACCGAAATGCCCATCGTCACCGGCTACGCGCAATGCACCGAGGGGCTGATGCGCGAATATGACCGCGGCTATTCCGAGGTGACTTTTTCGCGCCTCGCCGCCCATGTCGGCGCGCGAGAGGCGATCATCCACAAGGAGTTTCACCTGTCCTCGGCCGACCCCGCGCTGGTCGGCGCCGATGCGGTGCAGAAACTCGGCCGCACGAACTACGACGTGGCCGATCAGCTTTCGAACATGGGGATGGAGGCGATCCACCCCTCCGCCGCCAAGACCCTGCGGCAGGCGGGCGTTCCCCTGCGTGTCACCAACGCCTTCGAACCCCACGACCCCGGCACCCTGATCGACGAAGCCCCCGCCGACACGCCGGCAGCAGAGATCATCGCCGGCCTCGACATCTTCGCGCTGCAACTGTTCGAGCAGGACATGGTCGGCGTGAAGGGCTACGACGCCGCGATCCTCGACGTGCTGACGCGCCACGACATCTACATCGTGTCGAAATCCTCGAACGCGAACACGATCACGCACTATGTCGACGCCTCGCTGAAATCCATCCGCCGGGCCGAGCGTGACCTGAAGGACCGCTACCCCACCGCCGACCTGACGGTGCGCGCGCTGGCGGTCGTCTCGGTGATCGGGCGCGATCTGTCGGGCCTGCGCATCCTCTCGCGCGGCCTCGATGCGCTGGACGGTGCGGGGATCGAGGTGATCGCCGCCCAGCAGAACACCCGCCGCGTGGACGTGCAGTTCATCGTCCCGCGCGACGCGCTGGAAGACGCGATCCGCGCCATCCACCCGGCGATCTTCGGCGCCAAGGCCCCCGCCGCCCGCGCGGCGTGACCGGGGGCCGTCGAACCGCTGTTTGCGGGGCCAGACCATCTGCCCGGCGTGACGGGAAAACGCACGCCGGGCCGTGATCCTCGATTGTTCGGAAACTGCGGCGGGGCGGCGCATCCATCGGGACGCGCCGTCCCCGCCGTGGGGTCAGCCCGTCAGGCGTCAAAGCACCCCGAACAGGTACAGCAGGATCACGATGGGCAGGGGAACACCAACCAGCCAGAGCAATGCACCACGCATGAGGGTATCCTTTCGTTGTTCACTGTCGCGCCTCAACGCCGCCCCCGCTCCGCCGGTTCCGTCCGGCACGCCATACCGTAAAAGGTATATACCCGATAAGGTATGGCGCGTCGGCCCGCCGCCACCCCGGCCGCACCGCAAGCCCCTGATCGCGCGGGCCTTCGCCAGCCCGTGCCTGCGGGTGTGCACATCAACGTATGCACGTGATATGCACGCGAAACATACGTGAATCATACGTTGGATTACGGTTCCCCCGCCCGCCCCGATCGGGCATAGAACGCCCGAAACACGCAGGAAAACCCCATGCACGACATCCGCGCGATCCGCGAGAACCCGGAAGCCTTCGACGCCGCCCTGGCCCGCCGGGGCGTCGACCCTGCATCGGCGGCGATCCTTGCTGTCGATCAGGCAAGGCGCCTTGCAATTCACACAGCCGAGACCCTTAAGGCTGAAATTAATCTTCTTTCCAAAGCGATAGGCCGAGCCAAGGCGAATGGAGATGAGGAAGAGTTCGAGCTTCTTCGCTCGAATGTCGCCGAGAAGAAGGACCGGATGGCAGAGCTAGAGGCGCAGGCCCGCGACGAGGATCAGAGACTTTCTGATATTCTAGCTGCGCTGCCCAATATTCCGCTGCCAGCTCCCGAGGTGCCCGATGGCGCGGATGAGGGCGACAACGTCGAAATCCGCCGCTGGGGCACCCCGCGCGACTTTGACTTCACGCCCGCGGAACATTTTGAAATCAAGGGCTTGTCCGGCGGACTTGATTTTTCCACCGCCGCGAAACTCTCCGGCAGCCGTTTCGTCGTCCTGCGCGGCGCCGCCGCCCGCCTGCACCGCGCGCTGGCCCAGTTCATGCTGGATCTGCACACCACGGAACACGGCCTGACCGAAACCATCACCCCCGTCCTCGTCCGCGACGACGCGATGTTCGGCACCGGCCAGTTGCCGAAATTCGCCGAGGACAGCTACCAGACCACCAACGGCTGGTGGCTGATCCCGACGTCGGAGGTGACGCTCACCAACACCGTCGCGGGCGAGATTATCGAGCAAAATCAACTGCCCATCCGCCTGACCGCCCATACCCAGTGCTTCCGGTCCGAGGCCGGATCGGCCGGCAAGGACACCGCCGGGATGCTCCGCCAGCACCAGTTCGAGAAGGTGGAGATGGTCTCGATCACCACGCCCGAGTCCAGCCTCGCCGAACACGAACGCATGACCCGCTGCGCCGAAACCGTGCTGGAACGGCTCGGCCTGCCCTATCGCACCGTCGTCCTTTGCACCGGCGACATGGGGTTCGGCGCGCAAAAGACCCATGACATCGAGGTCTGGCTGCCCGGGCAGGGAAAATACCGCGAAATCAGCAGCGTCTCCACCTGCGGCGATTTTCAGGCCCGGCGCATGAACGCCCGCTACCGCCCCGCAGGCGGCAAGCCGGATTTCGTGCATACGCTGAACGGGTCGGGCCTTGCCGTGGGCCGCGCGCTGATCGCGGTGGTGGAAAACGGCCAGACGCCGGATGGCGGGGTGATCTTGCCCGAGGCGCTGCAGCCCTATCTTGGGGGCAAGACCCGCATCACCGCGGAGGGCGCGCTTGAATAACCCGTCCGACACCGAGATCCTGACCCGCCGGCCCGGCGACCGGCGGATGAAGGCGATTCTGGTGCTGGTCGCCACGCTGTCCTTCGTCGCCTCGCCCTATGTGACCGACGGGTTTTCCGGCTTCGACCCGGATCTGTTCCCGATCCCGCAGGACCGCCCGCCAACCCAGCCCGCAGGCTATGCCTTCGCGATCTGGGGGCTGATCTATCTGTGGCTGATCGTCCACGCCGCTTTCGGCCTGTTCCGCCGCGCCGAGGATGCAGACTGGGACGCGCCGCGCTGGCCGCTGCTGGTCAGCCTCGGCCTCGGCACAAGCTGGATCGCGGTCGCCAATACCTCGGCCGTCTGGGCGACGGTCATCATCTGGGCGATGCTGGCCGGGGCGATACTGGCGCTCTTCGCCGCACCGCGGGTGGACCGCTGGCTGATGCAGGCGCCTCTAGCGATCTATGCCGGCTGGCTTACGGCGGCAAGCTGCGTGTCGGTCGGGCTGATGCTGGGCGGTTATGGCGTGATGTCGGAACCGGCGGCCGCCGTCGCAGCACTTGCGCTGGCGGTGCTGATCGCGGGCACGGTGCAACTCGCGCTGCCGCACGCGCCGGAATACGGCGCGGCGGTGGTCTGGGCGCTGGTCGCGGTGGTGGTGGCGAACCTGGCCTCGGCCCCGGTTCTGGCCAGTCTGGCGGGTGTCGGCGCCGCCCTGATGGGCGGCGCGATCCTGCGCGGGTGGCTGGGAAACGGTTGATTTCCGGTTAACAGAAAATCGGAAATCGTTCCTTTTCAGTCACTTGTGATTCTGCTCACGCGTGAGCAGACCGTGAGCAGCCCCGCTCAGGCCGCCGGCATCCGCTCCTCCACGATCCCCGCCCACCAGCTGCACCCGGCCGGAATCGCATTGTCGTCGAAATTGTAGGCCGGGTGATGCACCATCGCCGTGTCGCCGTTGCCGATCATGATATAGGCCCCCGGCCGCGCCTCCAGCATATAGGCGAAATCCTCGCCCCCCATGATCGCCGGAGTGTCATCGATCACGCTGCCCGCGACGTTCCTGGCCACCCGCGCGGCAAACTCGGTCTGCTCCTCGGAATTCACCATCACCGGATAGCCCGTGATGTACCGCACATCCGCCCGCCCCCCGAACGCCTCGGCCGTGGCGGTCGAAATCGCCTTGATCCGCTCCTCTGCCAGCTTCCGCAGGTCGGCATCATGGGTCCGCACCGTGCCGCGCAGCGTGACCTTTTGCGGGATCACGTTGAAGGCGGTGGATTCGGTCTGGAAAGAGGTGACGGAAACCACGATCGGCTTCAGCGGATCGGCATTGCGCGACACGATGGTCTGCAGCGCCAGCACCAGATGCGCCGCCAGAACCGTGGTATCGACGGTCTCGTGCGGCTTGGCCGCATGCCCGCCCTTGCCCTCCAGCACGATCTCGAACTGATCCGTCGCGGCAAAGAAGGCGCCGGGCTTGATCGCGAACTGCCCGACCGGCAGGCCCGGCATGTTGTGCATCCCGTAGACCTCCTGGATGTTCCAGCGGTCCATCATGCCATCTTCAACCATCTCGCGCCCGCCCGCGCCGCCTTCTTCGGCCGGCTGGAAGATCACCACCGCCGTGCCGTCGAAATTGCGCGTCTCGGCCAGGTATTTCGCCGCCCCCAGCAGCATCGCCGTATGGCCGTCATGGCCGCAGGCATGCATCAGCCCGGGCTTTTTCGAGGCGTAGGGCAGATCCGTCGCCTCGATGATCGGCAGCGCATCCATGTCGGCGCGCAGCCCCACGACCCGACCCGCGGTATCGGTCTTGCCCTTGATGACGCCCACGACGCCGGTGCGGCCGATCCCCGTCACCACCTCGTCACAGCCGAACTCACGCAGCTTCTCGGCCACCACGCCGGCGGTGCGGTGGGTGTCGAACAGAAGCTCGGGATGTTCGTGCAGGTCACGGCGCCATTCGGTGATTTCGGGCAGCAGTTCGGCAAAGCGGTTGCGGATCGGCATGTCAGTCTCCTTCTTTGGCACCGTTGTGCCCCGGATGCCGCCGACCCGCAAGCGATCAGCCCAGCCGCGACGGCCCGTGCTTCAGGATCACCGGCACGACCAGTTCCTCCTCGTCGATCAGATGGCGGTTCAGGAACGTGGCGAAGCGGCCCAGTTCGGCATGCAGCCGCCCGGTCTCGTCCCGCGCCGCGCCCTGCGCGATGGCCTGCAGCGTCGCGTTCATGCCATCCGCCATCGCGTGGATATGTCCGTCCAGCGCATGGTGGTCGCCGTCCAGCAGGTCGAACCCGGCCGCCAGCCGCGTCTCCATCTGCGCCAGCACCGGGAAATAATGCTGATCCTCGATCATGTGATGGCCGTGAAGCTGATTGAGCAGGAAGCCCCCTAGCCGCGCCGTCTGCTGACCGAACGACTGGGCGTCCATCCTGTCATCCAGCCGCGACTCGGCGGCGGCGTTCAGCCGGTCCATGACCTCTCGGAACATCAGGTGCCGTTCCATCCAGAAGCGCACCAGCCCCTCGAAATGCCGGTGCCCCTCCCACCCCTCGCGCGGATAGTCGCGCAGCAGCACGCGCAGCGCATCCGGCAGCGCGGTGCGGGTTTCAAGCGAAAGAAGCGGATCGGGTGGGTTGGTCATTGCCCACATATCACGCCGCACGCCGCCATCCGCAAGGCGCGCCAGTGGCGGGCCACCTGTGCAGCGGTGCAGAAGTGGCGCTAGCGTTGCGCCACCGCCCAGCCGGGATGCATCCAGGGCTGCAGGTTCGCCGGCGGCAGCGGGTCGCGCCCAAGGATGTGATCGGCGGCCTTTTCCCCCACCATGATCGACGGCGCATTCAGGTTGCCGTTGGTCACCCGCGGAAAGATCGAGCTGTCAGCGACCCGCAGCCCCTCCACCCCAATCACCCGGCACTCAGGGTCGACCACCGCCATCGGATCGTCGCGCCGGCCAATGCGGGCGGTACCGCAGGGGTGATAGGCGCTTTCCACATGCTCGCGGATGAAGGCATCGATCTCGTCGTCGCTCTGCACCGCCGGCCCCGGCTGGATCTCGTGCTTCACGAACTCCCCCATCGCCGGCTGCATGAAGATCTCCCGCGTCAGCCGCACGCAGGCGCGGAACTCGGCCCAGTCGTCGGGATGGGACATGTAGTTGAAGCGGATCACCGGCGCGGCCTCGGGCTCGGCCGAGCGCAGCGTGACGGCCCCGCGCGATTTCGACCGCATCGGTCCGACATGGGCCTGAAACCCGTGCCCCTCGGCCACCGCCTTGCCGTCATAGCGCACGGCGATGGGCAGAAAGTGATACTGGATGTCCGGATACTCGATCCCGGCAGCAGACCGGATGAAGCCGCAGGCCTCGAACTGGTTCGACGCCCCCGGCCCGCGCCCCAGGAACAGCCAGTTCGCGCCAACCCAGGCCTTGCCCATCAGGTTCCAATACTTGAACAAAGTCACCGGCTGCTTCGACGCGAATTGCAGATAGATCTCCAGATGATCCTGCAGGTTCGCCCCCACGCCCGCCCGATCCGCCACCACCGGAATGCCATGCTCGGCCAGATGCGCCCCCGGCCCGATCCCTGACAGCATCAGCAGTTTCGGCGAGTTGATCGACGACGCCGCCAGCACCACCTCGGCCCGCGCTCCGATCACCTCGACCCGCCCGCCGCGCCGGATCTCCACCCCCGTCGCGCGCCCGTCCTCTATCACCACCCGCCGCGCCAGCCCCCGCACCAGCCGGCAATTCGGGCGCTTCAGCGCCGGGCGCAGATAGGCATTGGCCGCCGACCAGCGCCGCCCGCGCCAGATCGTCGCCTCCATCGGGCCGAACCCCTCCTGCTGGGCGCCGTTGTAGTCGGGCGTGACCGGATAGCCCGCCTGCCGCCCGGCCTCGATGAAGGCGTTGAAGAGCGGGTTCTCGCGCGCCCCCCGCGTCACATGCAGCGGGCCGTCATGGCCGCGCCATTCCGGATCGCCCGCATCGCCGTGCCAGTGCTCCATCCGCCGGAAATAGGGCAGCACCGACGCCCAGTCCCAGCCCGCCGCCCCCGCCTCGGCCCAATGGTCGAAATCACGCGGATGGCCCCGCACATAGACCATGCCGTTGATCGACGACGACCCGCCGATCACCTTGCCCCGCGGCGTGGCCAGCCTTCGCCCGCCCAGATGCGGCTCTGGCTCGGTCATCAGGCCCCAGTCATAGACCCCCATGTTCATCGGATAGGACAGCGCGCCCGGCATCTGGATGAACGGCCCCGCGTCCGACCCGCCATGCTCGATCACGATGACCGACCGCCCCGCCTCGGCCAGCCGATAGGCCAGCGCGCAGCCGGCCGACCCCGCGCCCACGATCACATAATCCGCGTCCATTCCCACCATCCCCGGTGAGTCGCCGCCGGGTCAAGGATCGCCGCAGGCGACCGCCGAAGGCGGCCAACGGTCCTTGACGCGGCGGCGACTCGCCCCACCACAATCGGATCGGCGCGTTGACGGGCAGCCCTGCCCGTCAACCGCTTCCCCAGCAATTCTTCCTTCACGGCCGCGCCGCAGGCGCGGCCCGGCCCAACGGGATGAGCCGCGCAAGCGGCGAAGACGGGCGGGAGCATCCCCTCAGTATGGCGCCTCGACCGGCCCCATGCCGACATAGACGCTCTTCACCTGCGTGTAGTGCTCCACCGCCGCCTTCGAATTCTCGCGCCCCACGCCTGACAGCTTCACCCCGCCGAACGGCGCCTCGACCGGCGACAGGTTGTAGGTGTTGATCCAGCAGCTTCCCGCCTGCAGCCGGCCGATCACCCGATGCGCGCGCGCCATGTCGCGGGTGAAGACACCCGCCGACAGGCCGAACTCGGTGGCATTCGCCCGCGCGATCACCTCGTCCTCGGCCTCGAAGCCCAGCACCGCCATTACCGGGCCAAACACCTCCTCTCGCGCCAGCGTCATGTCGTCTGTCACATCGGCAAACACGGTGGGCTGCACGAAGAACCCCGGCCGGTTCAGCCGCGCGCCACCCGTCACCAGCCGCGCGCCCTCGGCCCGCGCGCCCTCGATATAGCCCAGCACCTTCTCCATCTGCGCCGCACTCACCAGCGGCCCCATCTGCGTCGCCTCGTCCAGCGGGTCGCCCAACGTGATCGCCTCGGTCCGCGCCTTCAGCCGGTCCAGGAACCGCGCCATCATTCCCTTCTGCACGAAAACCCGCGTGCCGTTGGAACAGACCTGGCCAGAGGAATAGAAATTCCCCAGCATCGCCCCGCCCACCGCATCCTCGACATCCGCATCGTCAAACACGATCAGCGGCGACTTGCCGCCCAGTTCCATCGTCACATGCCGGATGCCCTCGGCGGCGGCGGCATAGACCTTGCGCCCCGTCGGCACCGATCCGGTCAGCGATACCTTGGCCACGCGGGTATCCGTGACAAGCCGCGAACCCACCGCGCCCATGCCCTGCACGACGTTGTAAAGCCCCGCGGGAAGCCCGGCCTCGACCAGTATTTCCGCGATCTTCAGCGCGCAAAGCGGCGTTGTCTCCGACGGCTTGAAGACGATCGCATTGCCAAAGGCCAG
>JBJHCH010000081.1:0-17917 GCA_050485905.1 Paracoccaceae bacterium
CGGGAACACCACGATGTCGCGCAAGGGCAGAACCGGGTAGCTGTTGCTGAGCGTCTGTTCCATAGATTTTCCTTGATCCTGTGGCAGAAGGCTTCGGCCCCGACCGTCGGCGGCCGCCCCTTCCCCTGTCATGCCTCGTTTATCTGGTGCCAACCCCACCGGCTTTCAACTGCCGGCCCGTGGGGCGCCCGTCTTTGCACCCACCATGCCCCCGGCGGCAGGTCGGGGCAAGGGGCTGCAACGGACGGGATGATTTCACGCAACTCTCACGATGGAGAAGAAATGTAGCGCGATTAGCAATTTACAGGGATTCCCATGGCACTGCGGACGATGAGAGAGCGGATGATCCAGACACTCGCATATGAAGTGATAGGGCTTGCGCTGGCTGTTCCGATCTTTGTGGCAAGCTTCGGCAGCGGGACGGCCGAATCGGTGCTTCTTCTGGGCCTGATGGTCGTCGCCGTGCTGTTCTGGGCACCGATCCACAACACCGCCTTCGACTGGTTCGACCTGCGGCTCACCGGCCGCCCCGCCAGCGCCCGCCCCCACCGCCTGCGCGTCGTCCACGCCTTTTCGTACGAGATTAGCTGCATCTTCTTCACCCTGCCGATGTTCATGGTGCTGGGCGGGCTCAGCCTGACCGAGGCGTTGCTGGCGGATATCGGCCTGACGCTCTTCTATGTCGGCTACGCCTATGTCTTTCACCTGGTCTATGACCGGCTGCGCCCGGTGCGCGTCAGTTCGCCCGTGCCCGTCGCCGTTCGCATGCCGGGCCGCGTCGCCATGTTCCCCGCCGTGATGCCCGAACGGGCACCGGGCCACCCGTCACAGCAATCCGCGCCACAGCAGCAGGGCGACGATCAGCGCGAACAGCAAAAGCAGATTGAACGCCACGCTTCCCAGGATCGACAGGATCAATCCGATCCGTCTGTCGGCCGCACCGATCGGCGCCAGATGCCGGACAAGGGCGGCATGGGCCTCGGCAAGGCGCTGGTGGTCGAGTTGGGGTGCCAGACGGGGATGGCCTGCCAGGCCCTCGGCCTCGGCCAGCCGATCGGCCTCGGCCCGCAGCCGGCGCGGTAGCCTGCGGCGGACGTGGTGCAGGCGCTCGGCCAGGTCGTCGCCGCGCGCCTTCATCCGGTCGGCCAGCAGGTCCGAAACCTCTGCAATCATCTGCTCCGGGGGTTTGGGGGTGCGTGCCATGGCGGCACAATGATCGCCCCCGGCGGGGCTGGCAAGGCCCGCGCCGTTGCGCTATCGCAGCGCCATGCTGAACTCGCTGACCTTCGCGCCCGACGCGCCCGCGAAACCGCCCCTGATGATCGTGCACGGCCTGTTCGGATCGGCCCGGAACTGGGGCGTGATCGCCCGGCGCATGGCGGCGGATCGCCGTGTCATCGCCCCCGACATGCGCAACCACGGCGACAGCCCGTGGCAGGCCAGCCACGGCTATGATGACCTCGCCGCCGATCTGGCCGCGCTGATCGAGGCGACGGGCGGCCCGATGGATGTGGTCGGGCACTCGATGGGCGGCAAGGCGGCGATGATGCTGGCGCTGACCCGGCCCGACCTGATCCGCCGTCTGGTAGTGGCGGATATCGCCCCCGTTGCCTATGGCCACAGCCAGACCCCGCTGATCCACGCCATGCGCGGGCTGGACCTGTCGGGGATTTCTTCCCGGTCTCAGGCCGACGCCCGGCTGGCCGAAGCCGTGCCCGATGCCGGAACCCGCGCCTTCCTGCTGCAATCGCTGGACCTGAAGGCCGATCCGCCGCGCTGGAAGCTGAACCTCGATGTGCTGGAGGCCGAGATGACGCGGATCACCGGCTGGCCACGGGTTTCGGGCGCCTTCGACGGCCCCGCCCTGTTCCTCTCGGGGGCCGATTCCGACTATGTCCGCCCCGAACACCGCGACAGGATCAAGGCGCTGTTCCCCGCCGCCCGCTTCGCGAAGATCCCCGGCGCCGGCCACTGGCTGCACGCCGACAAGCCCCGCGAATTCGAGGGCACGCTGCAGGCGTTTCTAGGCTGATTTAGGGCTGGCTACGGGCGAAACCGCGTGAGATTCAGTTAAGTTCAAGTAAACAAAAAAGACGAAATCTAAGTTTTTCAATAACTTGCGATTCTGCTCACGCGTGAGCAGCCTTGATCGCAGTCAAGGACAGCCTGCCCCAGGCATTGGATAATCCCCGCCGAAATTCAGGGGGGAGACAAGGATGATAAACCTCGAAGACATCTACGACATGACCTGCCTAAGCCGCGACGAAATCGCCGCCATCGGCGAACACGAACACCTCGACGGGATCGGAATGGCCGCGAAAGCCGAGTATCTGATGCACCTGCCCAAGGGTCCGCAAGCGGTTCAAAGGATGATCTGCGACGACATCCGACAGGCCCTCCACACCGGAAACCTGCCCCATGCGAGGGAGCTTTTCGTGACCCTGCGCCACTTCATGGCCGACCACCCCGAGGCGGCTCGCGGCGCGAACTAGACCCCCTCCCGCCGCCAGCGGTGCAGCACATCGCCGCCCACCGCCTCGGTCGCCACCAGCCGGAATCGCGGCGCCTCGGCCAGCCGCCCGATCCCCAGCGCCCCCAGCGCCGGCCGCCCCTCGGCCCCCAGCGCCAGCCCGGCGGTGAAGCCCACCATCTCATCCACCAGCCCCGCCGCCAGCAGCGCCGCCGCGAACTGCCCGCCCCCCTCGCATAGCACCCGCGTCAGCCCCGCCGCCCCCAGCGCCGCCAGCAGCGCGCCCGGATCAAGCTGCCGGTCCGCCCCGAGCGGCACCGCGATCAGCCGCGCCCCCAGATCACCCCACCGCGCCACCCGGTCCCGCGACGCGCCATCGGCATGAACGATCCAAAGCGGCGCCTCCGCCACCGACCCCGCCAGCCGCCCCTGATCCG
The DNA here is from genome assembly GCA_050485905.1 of Paracoccaceae bacterium. GTDB lineage: Bacteria > Pseudomonadota > Alphaproteobacteria > Rhodobacterales > Rhodobacteraceae > JAWLCA01. The sequence goes on from JBJHCH010000081.1 coordinate 2,908, forward strand.
GAAAATCCAGATGCCGCGACGCAATTACCCGCACCGGCTGCCGCGTAACGCCCAGGTCCCGCACCGTCAGCAGCGGATCATCCGCCCGCGCCGTCCCGCCACCGACCAGAACCGCATCATGGGTCGCGCGCAGCCCATGCACCGCCCGCCGCGCCGCCGCCCCGGTGATCCACTGGCTCTCGCCCCCCGCCGTCGCAATCCGGCCGTCGATGCTGGTCGCCAGCTTCAGCGTTACCCAGGGCCGCCCTAGCTGAACCCGAGACAGAAACCCCGCATGCTGCGCCGCCGCCTCCTCGGCCAGCACCCCGCTCGTCACCTCGATCCCCGCCGCGCGCAGCATCGCATGCCCGCCGCCATCGACCCGCGGATCGGGATCCTCCAGCGCCGAAACCACCCGCGCCACCCCCGCCGAGATCAACGCCTCGGCACAGGGCGGGGTCTGCCCATGATGAGCGCAGGGTTCCAGACTGACATAGGCCGTAGCCCCTCGCGCTGCAGGCCCAGCCTGCGCCAGCGCTATCGTCTCGGCATGCGGCCGCCCGCCATCCGCCGTCCAGCCACGCCCGACGATCCGGCCACCCTGCACGATCACGCAGCCCACCGCCGGATTGGGCCAGACCCGCCCCAGCCCCCGCGCGCCCAGCGCCAGCGCCAGCCGCATGAAGCGGGTGTCGTCCCCGGTCACTCCTCGGCTTGGCCTTGCGGCCGCAGTTCCGAGACGAACTTGTCGAAATCGTCGGCGGCCTGGAAATTCTTGTAGACGCTGGCAAAGCGCACATAGGCCACGGTGTCGATCCGCGCGAGCGTCTCCATCACGATCTCGCCGATGGTCTTGGATGGAATGTCGGTATCGCCCGACGATTCCAGGCGTCGCACGATGCCCGAGATCATCTGGTCGATCCGTTCCGGGTCGATCGGGCGCTTCTGCATGGCGATGCGGATCGACCGTTCCAGCTTGGTTCGGTCGAAATCCTCACGCCGGCCGTTCGACTTTATCACCACCAGATCGCGCAGCTGCACCCGTTCGTAAGTGGTGAAGCGCCCGCCACAGGCCGGACAGAAGCGGCGGCGGCGGATCGAGACGTGATCCTCGGCCGGGCGCGAGTCCTTTACCTGAGTATCAATATTTCCGCAGAACGGGCAGCGCATCGCATCCCCTCGCCCCAGACCCCATATGCTGAGGCAGGACTATATGGGGGCCGCGATGGCTTGGGTAGGGGGGACATGCAGGCCCCGGACCACCGTGGCCGAAAGGGCACCCGGCCCCTGTCCGGCAGTCGTCCGCATACCCGGTGAATCGGCGCGGGGGCTGGTCAGGGCTGACCCGCCGCGCTATCCCGGCGACGAACAGAAAGGGAGAACCCATGACCGACATCACCCGCATCGACAGTGGCCCGCGCATGAGCCAGGCCGTGAGCTGCAATGGCCTGATCTGGCTTGCCGGGCAGGTTGCGGAGCCGGGCGAAAGCGTGACCGCGCAGACGAACGCGATCCTTGCCAAGATTGACAGCCTGCTGTCACAGGCCGGGTCGGACAAGACCCGCATCCTGTCTGCCCAGATCTGGCTGGCCGACATGGCAGATTTCGCCGAGATGAACGCCGCTTGGGATGCTTGGGTGCCGCAGGGCAATGCGCCGGCCCGCGCGACCGGCGAGGCGAAGCTGGCGACCCCCGACTACAAGGTGGAAATCATCGTCACGGCGGCGCAGGGCTGAGCCATGCCGGGCCTCGCGGCCGAGATCGCGGGCTGCCGTATTTGCTCCGACCGCTTCGCGGCGACAGCAACGGCCCATGTGCCCCGGCCGGTGGTCTGGTTCCGCCCGACGGCCCGGATACTGATTGCCGGACAGGCGCCCGGCCTTCGCGTGCATCGGGCCGGACGGCCCTTTGCCGACCCCTCGGGCGTGCGGTTGCGCGATTGGCTGGGACTGGACGAGGCGACGTTCTACGACCGCGACCGCATCGCCATCGTGCCGATGGCCTTCTGCTTTCCGGGGTATGACGCCCGCGGGGCAGACCTGCCGCCGCCGCCAGTCTGCGCCCGCACCTGGCGCGGGCGCGTGCTGAAAGCATTGCCCGATCGGCGCCTCACGATCCTTGTCGGCGGCCATGCCCAGCGCTGGCATCTGGGAACCCGGAACGTCACCGCCACCGTCGCCGACTGGCAGAGCCTTGCGCCCGACTACTGGCCCTTGCCGCACCCCTCCTGGCGCAATACCGCGTGGTTGACGCGCAATCCGTGGTTCGCGGCCGATCTTTTGCCCGCCCTGAAGTCGCATTTGCAATTGGTACTGAATGACGTTTCTTGACGACGCCCATGCCGCCATGACAGCGGCGCCTGAGGATGACGCCGCGCGCTTGCAGTTCTATGCGCGTGTGGCTGATGTCGAACTGCTGTTGCTTCTGGACGCAGAGGCCGTGGGCGACAAACTCTCCCCCCGCGTCTTTCCGCTGGAAGAAGGACCGGTGGTTCTGGCATTTGATACCGAGGAGCGTCTGGCGGAGTTCACCGGCGCGACCGCCCCCTATGCCGCCCTGCCGGGTCGGGTACTGGTGCGGCTTCTGGCCGAACAGCACCTCGGTATCGGACTCAATCTTGGCGTGGCACCGTCGTCATATCTGATCCCGGCCGAGGGGATCGCATGGCTCGCTGGTACCCTGAACGCCGCGCCCGAGGCGGCCGAGGGTCAGCCGGAAACCTTCCAGGCGCCTCGCGGCCTGCCAGAGGGCGTGCTCAGCGCGCTGGATGCCAAACTCGCCCGCGCCGGCGGCCTGGCCTCGGCTGCATGGCTTGCCGCCGTCACCTATCGCGACGGGCGTCGCGGGCATTTGCTGGCCTTTGTAGATGCCGCCCCGGCCGCCGAGGCCGCGCTGGCCCGCGCGGCGCACGAGGCTTTTGTTTTTTCTGGGGCCGAGGCGGGCGAGATCGACGTCGCCTTTCTTTCTGCCGACGATGTAACTTTGCCGGCACTGTCCCGTGCCGGCTTGAGATTCGACCTGCCCGCGCCCGAGGTGAACGAGCGGCCGAACCCAGCCCCACCCGGCAGCGATCCGGACCGGCCCCCACGATTGCGATAGTGGGGTACTATATTACCTATTTTTTACTGCTCTGATTTTGCTACATTATATCACACTTTGAGGCGTTGACGCGCGCCAAGCAATCGCTATAACCCGCCCATCCTGTCGGGGCCTGAGCCCCGACTTCGACATTTCGATGGGACCCGACATGAAAACCTTCACCGCGACCCCGGCGGACATTTCGAAGAAGTGGATCCTGATCGACGCCGAGGGCGTCGTTCTGGGCCGTCTCGCTTCGATCGTCGCCATGCGCCTGCGTGGCAAGCACAAGGCCACCTTCACGCCCCACATGGACATGGGCGACAACGTCATCATCATCAACGCCGACAAGGTGCAGATGACCGGCAACAAGCGCAACGACAAGACTTATTACTGGCACACCGGCCATCCCGGCGGGATCAAGTCGCGCACCGCGAAGCAGATCCTCGAAGGCGCGCACCCCGAGCGTGTGGTCGAAAAGGCGATCCAGCGGATGCTGCCCGGCAACAAGCTGGCCCGCCAGCAGATGTCAAACCTGCGCGTCTATGCCGGGGCCGAGCACCCGCACGAGGCGCAGCAGCCCGAAGTGCTGGACGTGAAATCCCTGAACGCCAAGAACACTCGGAGCGCATGACCATGGCCGAAGACATCAAGACCCTCGAAGGGCTGAAGGACGCCGTTGCCGGCACCCCCGCCGCCGTGGTCGCCGAACCCGACGCCGCACCGCGCGAACCTTCGCGCGACAAGCTGGGCCGCAGCTATGCCACCGGCAAGCGCAAGGATGCGGTCGCCCGCGTCTGGATCAAGCCGGGTTCCGGCAAGGTCACCGTGAATGGCAAGGAGATGGGCACCTATTTCGCCCGCCCGGTGCTGCAGATGATCCTGCGCCAGCCGTTCCAGGTCGCCGGCGTGGAAAACCAGTTCGACGTGATGGCCACGGTCGCCGGCGGCGGCCTGTCCGGTCAGGCGGGGGCCGTGAAGCACGGTATTTCCAAGGCGCTGCAACTTTACGAGCCCAGCTTGCGCGGCGCACTGAAGGCGGCAGGCTTCCTGACCCGCGACAGCCGCGTGGTCGAGCGGAAGAAATACGGCAAGCGAAAGGCCCGTCGCAGCTTCCAGTTCTCCAAGCGCTGACGCGCAAGAGTGCGTCGAAGCGATCCAAGCCAGAAAAAGCGCGGCCCCGGCCGCGCTTTTTTCATTCACTGATGGGCGCACGCGATGCAAACCGCGATTGCGACCGGCCAGTTTACCGCAGCCGGTTCAGCAGCGCGGGCGTCGGCCAGGCGTCGGCAGGCAGGCCGAGCCGCGTCTGTTCGGCCTGCACCGCGGGGCGGGTCATCGCCCCCAGGATTCCATCCACCCCACCGACATCGTGGCCCAGCGCCTGCAGTTGGCGCTGAAGCTCCATCATCTGCTCGCCGGAAAGCCCGGTTTCGGGGTTGCCCGCGTCATAGACCGGCGCCCCGGCAAGGCGGGTGGCGAAGTAAGCAGCCGTGGTGACATAGGTCAGGCTGCGGTTCCATTCGAACAGCACCGAAAAGTTGGGATACGCGAGGAAAGCCGGCCCCCGCCGCCCCATCGGTAGTAGGACCGAGGCCGGCAGGTCGGGCCGCAGCAGATCGCCGTCGCGCGCACGCACGCCGTCAGCCGCCCAGTCGGCCACTGGGCGGGCGGTTTCCAGCCCGGTCTGCGCCCAGTCGAGCGACTCCGGCACGGTGATTTCCTGCAACCATGGCTCATCCGCGCGCCAGCCGAGGCCGCGCAGCATGTTGGCGCCTGACAGGATCGCATCGGGGACCGAGGATTTCAGATCCACCCGCCCGTCGCCGTCACCGTCTATGCCGCGGGTCAGGATGTCGGCGGGCAGCATCTGCAGCATGCCGATTTCCCCCGCCCAGGCGCCCTGGGTGCGGGCGGGGTCGAAATCGCCGCGGTCGGTCAGGGCGACGGCGGCGATGACATGGGGGCGGAACAGGTCGGGCCGGCGGCAGTCGTGCGCCAGCGTGACCAGCGCGTTGCGGGTGTTGTAGTCGCCCTGCACCGCGCCGTAGTCGGTTTCGAACGCCATGAAGGACAGCAGGATCCAGCGCGAGACGCCGAATTCCGCCTCGGCCCGGTCATAGGCGGCGGCGTGGCGCTGGGCATGGGCGCGGCCGTTCTGAAGCCGGTTCTGGCTGATCAGCGCGCGCGAGAAGTCGATGAAATCGCGGCGAAAGATGCCCTGTCCGCGGTCGGCGCGGATGACCCGTTCGTCGCGCTGCACGCCCTGAAAAAAGCGGTCGATGGCGGATTGCGGATGTCCCGCGGCGGCTGCCTCGGCCCGCAGCCCGTCGACAAAGGCCCGGAAATCACCGCCGCAGGCAAGGGCCGCGGGCGCGGTCAGGATCAGGGCGGCGGTAAGAATGGCGCGCATCGGTTCCCCCGGTTTGGACTGGATGAGCCTAGCAGCGTGGAGCGATGAGGCAAGGCTACGCTGGGACCGGCGAGGCCCCGGCTCGGGGGCAGGGGCGTCACTGACCAGGATCAGCCCCGCCCGTGAGGTTCGTCATAGGTCAGGATCGGGTTGATCGGGATGATCCGGTTCGGATTTATCGTGTCGTGGCTGTAGTGGTAGTGGCGGACGACATGATCCAGATTGAACGTCGCTGCCACGCCCGGCCACTGGTACAACTCGCGCAGGTATCCGGTCACGTTCGGGTAGTCGATCAGCCGCCGCCGGTTGCACTTGAAATGCAGATGATAGACCGGGTCGAACCGCAGCAGCGTGGTCAGGGTACGCCAGTCGGCCTCGGTCACGCGGTCCCCCACCAGGTAGCGGTTGCCGCCCAGATGCTGCTCCAGCCAGTCCAACGTCTCGAACACCTCGGCCACCGCCTCGTCATAGGCATCCTGGCTCGTGGCGAAGCCGGCCCGATAGACGCCATTGTTCAGCCCGTCGTAGATGCGCCCGTTCACCGCGTCGATGTCGTCGCGCAGATCCGTCGGCCAATAGTCGTCGGTGTTGCCGGTGATGCCGTCGAAGGCCGAATTGAACATGCGGATGATCTCGGCCGATTCGTTCGACACGATGGTCTCTCGCTCCCCGTCCCAGAGAACCGGCACGGTCACGCGACCCGACACGTCAGGTTTCGCGCGGGTGTAGATGTCGCGCAGGAAGGGCAGGCCGAACAGGTCGTCGCCGGTCGCGCCGGGAAAGTCGGTGGCGAATGTCCAGCCATCGTTCAGCATGTCGGGATGCACGACCGAGACGCCGATGTGATCGGTCAGCCCCTTCAGCGCGCGAAAGATCAGCGTCCGGTGCGCCCAGGGGCAGGCGTAGGAGACATAGAGGTGGTAGCGCCCGCTTTCGGCCCTGAACCCGCCCTGCCCCGTCGCGCCGGCGCTGCCGTCGGCGGTGATCCAGTTGCGGAAGCCCGCGGTGGAGCGGACGAACTTGCCGCCCGATTTCTTCGTGTCGTACCAGCCCGATTCCCAGCGGCCGTTGACCAGTCGTCCCATTATGCCCTCCATACCTTTCGAACTCACATAAGCCCTGCGCGTTCCTGCGCAATTTTGCGCGATTGGCAAATGGGGTGTGCGCCAGCGCACGGAGCGTTAACGAAGTTTCGGAAATCCGTTGAATTTCAATTACATTCTCTTGATTTCGTGCGGGGCAGGTTCATGCTTTGCCGTGGGGGAGTGCTGCCATGTTCGAGTTTCTGCCACGGGAGATCCGTTCTGGCTTGCTGGAGGCAGAGCGGCGCGCGGCGCGCAAACGCTCTCGCCTTCGGGTGCAGGCGGGCGATGCGGTCTATCCGGTGCTGCGATCCTGGCCCGGCGGGTTCGCGCTGGATGCGGCGACGACTCCGGCCCTGCGGGGGCTGGTCGACCTTTATGACGGCAGCCGCCACTTGGCCACCTGCCTGATCGTCGCATCGGCCGAGGAAGGGGGCGAACTGGTCTGCGACTACAAGCGCAGCACGGCCGTTGCCGACCGCGCCGCGCTCGATTTCGCGATCGACCCCGATCATCCTGTGGGGCTGCTGCCCCGCGCCTGATTTCTATTGCAGGTCTGCAAAGGCATCGGTCAGCCGCGCCGCAGCCTCTTCGACTTTCGCCCGCGGCGTTGCAAAGTTGAAGCGCAGATGCGTCTCGCCGCCCCGACCGAAGGTGGGACCGTGATTGACGCAAACGCGCGCCGTCTTCTCCACCCGCTGCAGTGCCTCATCCATGTCCATGCCGGTATCTGCAAAATCGACCCAGGACAGATAGGTCGCCTCCAGCGGCATCGACCGCAAGCCGGGGATCGCCGCAATGGCTGCGTCAAGGATCTGCCGGTTGCCGTCCAGATAGCGCACGAGGGCATCGACCCATTCCGCGCCCTCGGGGCTGTAGGCGGCGGTCGCCATGTGCATGCCGAAGGCGTTGGGCGAAATGCCGTGCGCGGCCATCTTTGCGGCAAAGTCGCGGCGCAGCCCCTCGTCCGGGATGATGACGTTGCCGACATGGGCGCCGGCGATGTTGAAGGTCTTGGTCGTCGCGGTCAGCATCACCAGCCGGTCGAGGCAGTCCGGCGCGGCCAGCGTCATCGGAACATGGCGCTGGCCGGGATAGACCAGGTCGTGATGGATCTCGTCCGACACCAGGATCAGCCCGTGGCGGCGGGCGAAATCGGCCACTTCGCGCAGCTCCTCCCGCGTCCAGACGCGGCCGCCGGGATTGTGCGGCGAGCACAGGATCACCATGCGCTCGGTCCCGGTAATCAGCTCGTCATAGGCGTCGAAATCCATCCGGTAGCGGCCGTCCACATCCACCAGCGGGCATTCGACAACCTGCCGCCCGGCGGCGCGGATCACGCGGGCAAAGGCGTGATAGACCGGGGTGAACAAGACGACCCCATCGCCCGGCCGGGTCCAGGTATCGACGCACATTGCCGTGCCGTGGACAAGCCCGTGGGTGGTGAAGATGGCCTTCGGGTCCACCTGCCAGCCGTGGCGGGTGTCCATCCACCAGCGGATCGCCTCCAGATAGGCCGTGTCGTCGCCGAAATAGCCGAAGATGCCGTGGTCGGCCATCCGCCGCACCGCCGCCTGCACGCAGTCGGGGGCGCGAAAATCCATGTCGGCGACCCACATCGCAATCCCGTCGTCGGCCGAGACCCCGTAGCGCGCCTCCATCATGTCCCATTTCACCGAATGGGTGCCGCGCCGGTCGATGATCGTGTCGAAATCCATGGTCCACTCCTGCTGGTCGCGGGCACCCTAGCGGCTGCGTGGGCACGCGCAAGGCCACGCCCATTGCGCGCGCGCCGGGCATGCCCTAAATCCCTGACGCCATGACCCTGCGCCCGATCCTGCTGCATCCCGACCCGCGCCTGAAAAAGGTCTGCGAACCCGTGGCCGCGATCACCGACGAGATCCGCACGCTGGCCGAGGACATGCTGCAGACGATGTATGACGCCCCCGGCGTTGGTCTTGCCGCGCCACAGGTCGGCGTGCTGAAGCGCCTTCTGGTGATGGATTGCGTGAAGGATCCCGAGGCCGAACCGCGCCCGATGGTCCTGATCAACCCCGCGATCACCTGGATGTCCGAGGAGATGAACACCTACGAAGAGGGCTGCCTTTCGATCCCCGAGCATTATGCCGATGTGACGCGCCCCGCCGAGGTGCGGGTGCGCTGGACCGATCTGGACGGCACCGCGCAGGAGGAACGCTTCGCCGGCCTCTGGGCGACCTGCGTGCAGCACGAGATCGACCACCTGAACGGGCGGCTCTTCCTCGACTACCTCGGCCCGCTGAAACGGCAGATGATCACCCGCAAGATGCAGAAGCTGAAGCGCGAGCAGGCGCGGGCGTGAATGGCCGCCCGCCCCTGCCTGCCCTGGCCCGACCGGCGGCTGCGCACCCCGGCCGCCGCCGTGGCGGAGATCACCGACGAGGTCCGCCGTATCTGGACCGACATGATCGACACGATGGAGGCGATGCCCGGCGTGGGCCTCGCCGCGCCGCAGATCGGGGTGATGCTGCGGCTGGCGGTGGTCGATGCCTCGACCGCGCGCGGGCAGGCGGTGCGGATGGCCAATCCGGTGGTGCTGCACGCCAGCGGCCGGATGCGGGAGCATGAGGAAGCCAGCCCGAACCTGCCCGGCGTCTCGGCCATGATCGAACGCCCCCGCGCCGTGACGGTGCGGTTCCTGAACGCGGAGGGCGAGATGGAGGAGCGCGATTTCGTCCAGCTCTGGGCGACATCGGTGCAGCATCAGGTCGACCATCTGGCGGGGCGGATGTATTTCGACCGCCTCAGCCCGCTGAAGCGCAAGATGCTGCTGGCGCGCGCCGAAAAGATCGGGCGGCGGGCATGAGGGTCGTCTTCATGGGCACGCCCGATTTCTCGGTCCCCGCGCTGGAGGCGCTGGCCGGCGCGCACGACATCGCCGCCGTCTACACCCAGCCGCCCCGCCCGGCGGGTCGCGGCAAGCAGCCCCGCCCCAGCCCGGTGCAGGCCCGCGCCGAAACCCTCGGCCTGCCCGTCTGCCATCCCGTCAGCCTGAAGGGCGCCGAGGCCCAAGCGGAGTTTGTGGCGCTGAAGGCCGATGTGGCGGTGGTCGTCGCCTACGGGTTGATCCTGCCGCAGCCGGTGCTCGACGCCCCCCGCCACGGCTGCCTGAACATCCACGCCTCGCTTCTGCCGCGCTGGCGCGGGGCGGCGCCGATCCACCGCGCCGTGATGGCGGGCGACGCGGAATCCGGCGTCTGCATCATGCAGATGGAGGCGGGGCTGGACACCGGCCCGGTCCTGCTGCGCGAGGCCACCGCCATCGGGGCCGAGGACACCACCGGCGACCTGCACGACCGGCTGGCCAAAATGGGCGCACGGCTGATCCTCGACGCCCTCGCCCGCGTGCCCGACCTGACGCCCGAACCCCAGCCCGACGCGGGCGTCACCTACGCCGCCAAGATCGACAAGGCCGAGGCGCGGGTGGACTGGTCCCGCCCCGCGTCTGCGGTGGATGCCCATATCCGCGGCCTGTCCCCGTTCCCCGGCGCCTGGGGCGATGCCGCGGGCGAACGCATCAAGCTGCTGCGGAGCCGCCTCGCCCCCGGCGACGGCGTGCCCGGCACGGTGCTGGAGGCCGGGCCGCGGCTGATCGTGGCCTGCGACGCCGGCGCGGTGGAAATCGTTGAAGCCCAGCGCGGCGGGCGGCGGGCGATGTTGGCAGAAGAACTGCTGCGCGGCCTGCCCCTGCAGCCGGGCGTCGTGTTGCTCTGACCGCTTTGCCGGCGCCGCGATTCGGACCATAGTGCGGGCGGATTGTCAGGGGTGCAAAGATGCCGGTTGTTGTTCTGATCATCGTGGGGGCCGCTGCGGGCTTCATCGCCACGCGGCTGATGAAGCTGAACACCGACGTGCCCACCACCATCGCCATCGGCATCGGCGGCGCGCTGGTCGGCGGGCTGGTGCTGCGCATGGCCAGCACCTTTGCAGGCTGGCTGGGCGGCTTCGTCGGCGCGGTCGCGGGCGCGATGGTGCTGATCTGGCTGTGGCAGACCTATCTGCGGCGGCGGTGACTTCGCGGGCCATCCCCCACAATGGTGAATGACATGGCCGAAATCCGTGGACTGATGGCCTGCAGCCTTGACGGTTTTGTCGCGGATTCCACGGGCGGTGTCGGCTGGCTGGAGCCCTGGCATGGGGTCGATTGGGGCTTCGCGGCCTTCATGGCCGAGATCGGAACCGTGGTGATTGGCCGGCGCACCTATGACGACGCCTGCGCCCTGTCGGCCGACTGGCCCTATCCGGGCAAGCGCGCCATCGTGCTGACCTCTCGCCCGCTGGATGCGCGGCGCGGCGAGGCAGAGGTGTGGTCGGGCGATCTGCACGCCCTGACGGCCGAACTGCGGCAGGGGAACGGCGACGCCTGGATCGTCGGCGGGCCGGGATTGCAGGCCGATCTCCTGGCCCAGGGTGCGCTGGACAGGCTGCAGATCTGCCTTGTTCCGATACTGCTCGGGCGCGGGCTGCGACTGTTTCCCCAGGGGCCGACACCGCCCTGCGCGGCAGAGCTTTCTTCCGTGACGCCCCTCCCGCAGGGGCTGGTGCTGCTCGACTACCGCTTCGGCTCGTTCTTGGGCGCATAGCCCTTGTAGACCGGCAGGCGCCAGCCAAACAGCAGGCTGCCCGCGCGCAGGGTCAGCGTGACAATCGCGCAGGTCAGCAGCGCCGCCGCCATGTCCAGCCCGGCCCACAGCACGGCCAGCGCCGCACCGGCGCCCGTGAATGCACAGGTGACGTAAAGCTCGCCCTGTTTCAGCACCAGCGGCACCTCGTTGCACACGACATCGCGCATCAACCCGCCGAAACAGCCCGTCGCCACCCCCATCAGCAGCACGATGCCCCAGGACTGTCCCATCCCCACCGCCACCGCGACACCGGCGGGCACGGCCACGGCCAGCGCGCAGGCATCCAGCCACAGCAGCGCACGATACCGGCTTTCCAGCAGATGCGCGGTGAAGAAGACCACCACCGCCGCCGCGCTGGCGACGGCGATGAAGCCGGGATCGGCCACCCAGAACACCTGATCGCGGTTCAGGATCACGTCGCGCAGCGTGCCGCCCCCCACCGCCGTCAGGCAGGCGATGAAGATGAAGCCCACGATATCCAGTTGCGACCGGCTGGCGACCAGCGCGCCGGTCAGGGCAAAGACCGCCACCGCGGCATAATCAAGCCAGTGCGCGGCAGGCAGCGCGCCGATCATTCCGCCGCCCGCGCGTTCGGCTTGAAGGGCGCCATTCCCGCGCGGGCCAGTTCGTCGGCCCGCTCGTTCTCGGCATGGCCCGCGTGGCCCTTGATCCAGCGCCAGTGCACCGTGTGGCGCTCGCGCGCCGCATCCAGCCGCTGCCACAGGTCCACATTCTTCACCGGCTTGCCCGATGCGATGCGCCAGCCCTTGCGCTTCCAGCCCGCCAGCCAGTCGGTGATGCCGTTCTTCACATAGGCGCTGTCGGTGACGATGGTGATCTCGGACGGGCGGCTCAGGCTTTCCAGCGCACTGATCGCCGCCATCAACTCCATCCGGTTGTTCGTGGTGTCCGCCTCGCCCCCCGACAACTCGCGCTCTCGCAGCACCCGGTCGCCGTCGCGCGCAACCAGCAGCACACCCCAGCCCCCGGGGCCGGGATTGCCGCTGCAGGCACCGTCGGTATAGGCGAAAAGCTCGGCCATGGCGGGCAGTCTAGACCCGATTGCCGCCCGCGCCGCAAGCCCCGGTCTTGGCAAGGCCGGGGCCAGCACACGCAACGTATGCACGTTGTATGCACGGCAGATGCACGCAGTTCATACGTGATGTGCACACTCCGCCACCGCCACCCCGTTGCGCGCCGGCCACGGGCGGCGTTCGCAACGTATGCACGTAGTATGCACGCGATGTGTACGTGAATCATACGTGGTGTGCACAGGCCCCGGCGGTCCGGTTGCGACCCGTCCGACGCGCCCCTATAACCCGGTGATCGACAGGAGCCCGCCCATGAAGATCGCCGCCGCCGCCTATCCGCTCGACTGGTTCGACAGCTTCGATGGCTATGAGGAAAAGCTCTCGCGCTGGGTGGCAGAGGCGGCCGGGAACGGCGCCAACCTGTTGGTTTTCCCAGAATATAGCGCGATGGAACTCGCCAGCCTGGGCGGCGCAGAGGTGGCTGCCGACCTTGAGCAATCGCTGCGCGAAGTCGCCCGCCACCGCGACGCCGCCGACGCACTCCACGTCCGCTTGGCCGCCCAACATGGCGTGCATATCCTCGGCGCCTCTGGCCCCGTCTATCCGGGTGACCGCCCCGTGAACCGCGCAACCCTTTACAATGAAACGGGAATCCTGGGCCATCAGGACAAACAGATCATGACCCGGTTCGAGCGTGACGACTGGGACGTGCACCCCGGCGGCCCCCTGCGCCTGTTCGACACGCCGCTCGGCAAGATCGGTGTCGTCATCTGCTACGACAGCGAATTCCCCCTGTTCGCCCGCGCCCAGGCCGAGGCCGGGGCCGAGATCCTGCTCGCCCCCTCAGCCACCGAAACCCTCGCCGGCTTTACCCGCGTGCGCGTGGGATCGATGGCAAGGGCGCTGGAAAATCAATGCGTTGTCGTCCATTCGCCGCTGGTCGGATCCGCCCCCTGGTGCGCGGGGGTCGAGGAGAACCGCGGCCGCGCGTCGATCTACGGCCCACCCGACCGCGGCTGGCCAGAGACCGGAATACTGGCCGAAGCCCCCATGGATATCCCCGGCTGGGCCTATGCCGATGTCAGCCGCGACGCCATTGCCGAGGTGCGGCGCGACGGCGGCGTGCTGAACTTCGCCCACTGGGCCGAACAACCCCCGCGTGCAAAATCCGTCGAAATCGTCTCTACCGCACCCTGATCGCGGTATAGTTCGCGCTTTTTCCTTGAAATCGTGCCCTTTCGGGCGCATCTACTTGCGCGCCCGGCGCGACCGGGCCGTTCAAGGATGGAGTGACCATGGCCAAGGAAGAACTGCTCGAATTTCCAGGCGTCGTGAAGGAACTCCTGCCCAATGCGACGTTTCGGGTCGAGCTGGAAAACGGCCATGAGATCATCGCACATACGGCAGGAAAGATGCGCAAGAACCGGATCCGCGTGCTCGCAGGCGACCGGGTTCAGGTAGAGATGACGCCCTATGACCTGACCAAGGGCCGGATCAACTACCGCTTCAAGTGACGCCCCGGCTGATCCTCGGGTCCGCCAGCCCTCGACGGCTTGACCTGCTGGCCCAGATCGGGCTGGTGCCAGACGCGGTGCGCCCGACCGACATCGATGAAACGCCCTTGAAGGGTGAATTGCCGCGCCCCTACTGCGCCCGGATCGCCCGTGCCAAGGTCGAAGCGACACCGGCAGAGGGCGATGACGTGGTGCTCTGCGCCGATACCACCGTAGCCCTTGGCCGCCGTATCCTTGGAAAGCCCGCCGACGCCGGCGAGGCAGCGCGGTTCCTTATTGCCCTGGGCGGGCGTCGGCATCAGGTCATCACCGCAGTCGCCGTGCGCCGGGGATCGCGCGTCTGGATGCGAGAGGTCGAGACCGCGGTAAAGATGAAGCGCCTTTCGGATCACGAGTTGAGCGCCTATCTCGCCTCGGACGATTGGCGGGGCAAGGCCGGGGGCTACGGCATCCAGGGCCTTGCCGGGGCTTTCATCCCTTGGATTTCAGGCAGTTTCACCGGCGTCGTGGGGCTGCCGCTGGCGGAAACCGCTACGCTGCTGTCGGCCGCCGGGCTGCGGGTACCGGCATGAAGGGCCGCGCGGTGATCCTGGGCCGCATCGCTGGACGAGAGGCTGCGGCGCTGATGATCGACGGCCAGTTGGAAGACCTGCTCATCGCCCCGCCAGAGGACGGACCTGCCGCCCCCGGCGCCATCCTGCGCGGCATCGTGGACCGCCCCGTAAAGGGGCTGGGCGGTGTCTTCGTAAAGCTGCCGGGCGAGAGCGGTTTCCTGCGTCAGGCGGGCGGATTGCGTCCGGGCCAGCCGGTGCTGGTGCAGGTCTCTGGCGTGGCAGAGCCGGGCAAGGCCGTGCCGGTCACCACGCGACTTCTGTTAAAGGGCCGCTGCGCAATCGTCACGCCCGGCGCGCCGGGCCTGAACATCGCCCGCGGCATCCGCGACGCCACCGCTCAGGACCGGCTGACCGCGCTGGCCGAGGCCGGGATGGCAGGGGCGAACCCCTCGCTTGGCCTGATTCTGCGCTCTGCCGCCGAGGCCGCGCCGGAGGATGAGATCTCTGGCGAACTGAACGACCTGCGCCGTCTGGCCGAGGCGGTTCTGGCCGATCAGACCGGCGGCCTGGAACTGCTTGTCGATGCACCCGGCCCGCACGACCTCGCCGCGCGCGACTGGTCCCACCCTGCCCCCGACGCGCTGGAGGATGGCGCCGACGCCTTTGCCGTGCATGGGGTCGAGGATGCCGTCGCG
>JBJHCH010000082.1:0-17776 GCA_050485905.1 Paracoccaceae bacterium
ATCCCGATCCGCAGGATGCCGCCGCGGTTCGGCTGCGCATGGGCCTTGCGCATGCCCGCAGGCAGGATCAGCGAGGCCGCGCCGAGCGCGCTCGCCCCCTTGAGCAGTCCGCGCCGGCTCAGATCGCCAGTAAAGGTGCGTTTCATCTTGGTTTCCTCCTTGCTGTTGGCCCGCCGCGTGCGGTGCGGCGATCTTGTTTTTCCATCGTCGCGGTGCTTTGGCGGCGAAACGCCATCACGACCGAAGTTCCGACTGTTGCGTGCAGGTTGCAGCCATGCGCTTCGCAAGGCAAGCCCATCATTGCAATCAGTTGCATCCCATGCACGGCCTGACGACAGAAGGGGTTGACCGACAGGACCCTGCGCTTAGGCTAACCGCGCTGCGTCCGCCCCGCACCCACGAGCAGGGTGGACGAGAAACAAGAAGAACAGATGACACAACGGGAGAGAAAGCCATGACATTCAAAGCTTCGCGCCGTACTGCCCTCGCCGCGACACTGGCGTTGCCGCTTGCCGCGCTTGCACCTGCAGCGTCGGACGCGCAGGATCGCACCTATGTGCTGACAACGGCCACCACGGGCGGCACCTATTATCCGGTCGGGGTGGCACTGGCGACGCTGGCGAAGATTCACCTGCAAGCACAGCACGGGATCGATATGTCGGCGATCAGTTCCGCAGGCTCGGGTGAGAACACCGTGCTGATGCGCGAAGACCAGGCGCAGTTCGCGATCATGCAGGGCCTGTTCGGCCAATGGGCCCGCGAAGGCTCCGGCGCGCTGGAGGGGGATGGCCCCCAAGAAAACCAGCGATCGATTGCGATGCTCTGGCCGAACGTCGAGCATTTCCTGATCCAGTCCGACCTTGCAGAGACGGGCACGGCATCGGACCTCAAGAGCTTTTCGGGGGCGTTTTCCATCGGCGCGCGGAACTCGGGCACCGAACACTCCAACAAGTTCCTGCTTGGCAACTTTGGCATCGACTACGATAGCTGGGATCTCGTTTATCAGGGCTTTGGCCCGTCGATCGACTCGCTGATCAACGGCACCATCCAGGCGACGAACATCAATTCCGGCATCGGCGTCGGCACGGTGACGCGCGCCAAGGCACAGATGGGCGACGCGGTGACGCTGCTGTCGGTAACGGAAGAGGAACTGGCGGAGTTCGACGGCGGCACCGGGCTCTATTTCGCCATCACCATCCCGGGCGGCACCTATCCAGGTATCGACGATGATGTCGAGACTATCGCGCAGCCGAACTTCCTCGCGGTGAACCACGATGTACCGGAAGAGGATGTCTACCTCTTCACCAAGACGATGTACGAGAACCTCGGGTTTCTGTGCAATATCCACCCGGCGACATGCGACATGAGCCTTGAGAATGCCATGGCCGGCCTGCCGCTGCCGCTGCACGCGGGCGCCGCGCGCTACTACGAGGAAATGGGGCTGGAGATCCCCGAGAACATCGCGCCGGTTGATTGATCTGCCGCGGCACGGCCCTGCCTGCGGCGGGGCCGTCCAGTGATATCGGACCTGGTCAGTTGAATTCTGACCGGGTCATTGCTGCATAGAAATCATTCCGATGAGGCGCCCATGACCCGCGAGGCGACCGCCGCCACCACAACCGTTGCCGATCAGGGCGAGGATGACGGGCTGATGCGCTCGCGCGACAGTCTGGCGGGCCATGTCGCCTACTGGTTTGCCATCGCGTTCTCGCTGCTCCACATCTGGTTCAATACGCTTGGCGCTTGGTCCGAGTTGTGGACCTCGGTCATCCATTTCGCCGGTTTCGGGTTCCTCTGCGCCCTGCTCTACCCCGCGATCCGTACAAGAACCGAACTGGGCCGGCGCCTGGTCTTCGCACTCGACCTGCTGCTGGGTCTGCTGGCGCTGAGTCTGGTGGCCTATCTGTGGCTGAACGAAGACGCGTTCTATGCCCGGACCATGCGGTTTGAGTGGCAGGACTGGGTCTTCACCAGCATTGCCTTGGTTCTGGGGGTGGAGTTCACGCGGCGCACCACCGGCTGGGTGATCCCGATCCTGATTGTGCTGTCGTTCACCTACATCACCTTCTGGGGCCGGTATGTCGGCGGGATGCTCACATTCGGTGGTCTGCGCACCGACACGATGCTGTTTCGCATTTTCTACACGGATGACGGCATGTTCGGCACGGTGGCCCGCATCTCGTCGAGCTTCGTCTTCATGTTCATCCTGTTCGGGGCCTTCCTGCTCAGGTCCGGTGCGGGGCATTTCATCATCGAGTTCGCGCAGGTGCTGGCGCGGCGGATGATCGGCGGGCCGGGGATCGTTGCGATTATCGGTTCCGGGCTGATGGGCACCATCTCGGGCTCGGCCGTGGCCAATACGGTCGCCACCGGATCGATCACCATTCCACTGATGAAACGCGCCGGCATGCCCGCCAAGACCGCCGCTGCGACCGAGGCGGCGAGTTCTACCGGCGGCCAGATCATGCCACCAATCATGGGCGCTGGGGCCTTCATCATGGCGTCTTTCACCCAGATCCCCTATCTGACCATCGCCGCAGTCTCCGTCATCCCGGCAATTCTCTACTTCCTGTCGGTCGGATTCTATGTGCGGATCACGGCAAAACGTCTGAACCTCACCGCCGATACAGGCGCGCACAAGTCGCTTCTGCAGGTGCTCAAGGACAACGGCCTTGCCTTCTTCCTGCCGATAACGGTTCTGATCGGATTGATGATCTGGGGATATACCCCGACCTATGCAGCCGGCTTCGCGATCATCTCGGTGGTCGTCTCGTCATGGGTCACGAAGAACCCGATGGGGCCGCGCGCGGTGCTGGATGCGCTGGCACTGGGGGCGCGGAACATGATCATGACCGCGGTGCTGCTGGTCGCCATCGGCGTGGTAATCGCGGCCGTCACAATCTCGGGCGTGGGCAACACCTTCTCGCTGATGATTGGCGCTTGGTCGGGCGGGTCGGTTCTGATCGCGATCATCCTGATCGCCATCGCCTCGCTGGTGCTGGGAATGGGGCTGCCGGTGGCGGCGGCCTATATAGTCATCGCCACCTTGTCGGCGCCCGCCCTCGCTGACCTGATCACCCGGACAGAGGTGATCTCGGCCATCGCCGCCGGCACGATCAACGACGCGGTCGGGGCGATGCTGATGCTGGGCGCACCACAGCACGCGGCAGAAATTGGCCAGCCTATGACACGCGAGCTAGCCACCGAAATCCTGGCCGCCGCGCCGGTAGAGATGAACCGGATGATCCTGGAACAGACGCTCAGCCGCGAGTTGATCCTGTCCGCGCTTCTGGCCGCGCATCTGATCATCTTCTGGCTCAGCCAGGACAGTTCGGTGACCCCGCCCGTCTGCCTGACCGCCTTTGCCGCCGCCGCCATTGCCAAGTCGAAGCCGATGGCAACCGGCGTCACGGCCTGGAAGATGGCAAAGGGGCTTTACGTGCTGCCGCTGCTCTTCGCCTATTCCCCAATCCTACACGGCACCTTGCTGGAGAAGCTGGAGGTCGCTCTGTTCACCGCCGCCGCGCTTTACTGTGTTGCGGCGGTATTCGAGGGGCACATGGAAGCCGCGATCAACTGGGTCCAACGGATCATCCTAGCGGCCCTGTTTCCGTTGCTGATCTGGCCAAAGGCCGACGCCATGCACTGGGCGGCACTGGCCGTGTTCTTCGCCATCCTGGCATGGAACATACGGCAGGATCGACTGTCCCGGCGTGGCCCCGCCCCGGCGCCAACGGTCAGCACACCTCCGTAAGGGCGCCGTCGATTGCGTCAGTGATCCGGTCGATGTCGTCGGCCGTGGCGATCAGCGCCGGGCTGAGGCAGAGCGTGTTGTTCAGCCCCGGCAGCGAGCGGTTGGTCATCCCGATCTGGACCCCGCGCGCCATGGTGGCCGAGACGACCGCGGCGACCTGTTTCTCGGGCAACGGTTTCTTTGTCGCGCGGTCTGCCACCAGTTCGGCGCCGCAGAACAGCCCCTTGCCGCGCACGTCGCCGATCACCTCGTGACGGTCCTGCAGCCCGCGCAGGTTGTCCATCAGCCGCGCGCCCATCGCCTTGGTGTTCGCCAGCAGATCCTCGTCCTCGATGATGCGCATGTTCTCCAACGCCGCCGCCGGACCGGATGTGCAGCCGCCAAAGGTAGAGATGTCGCGGAAATAACCCAAGTGGTCACCATCGTCCTTGAACATCTCGAACACCGCCTCGGTCGTCACTGTGCACGAGATCGCGGCGTAGCCAGAGGCGACGCCCTTGGCCATCGTTACGATATCGGGCTGGACGCCATAGTTCTGGTAGCCGAACCATTCGCCCGTCCGCCCCAATCCGCAGACGACCTCATCGATGTGCAGCAGGATGTCGTATTTCCGGCAGATCTCCTGCACCGTCTCCCAATACCCCTCTGGCGGGGTGATGACGCCACCGCCGGCGGTGACGGGTTCCAGCACGATTGCGCCCACACTATCCGGCCCTTCGCGCAGGATCACCTCTTCTATCGCGCGGGCCGCGCGGACGCCGTAATCCGGCACCTCGCCCCACTGGCTCCGGTATTCGAGGCAGTGCGGCACCTGCACGAAGCCGTCCGGAAACGGCCCGTAATGAACCGCACGTTCGGGCTGCCCGCCCGAGGCAAGGCAGGCAATGGTCGTGCCATGATAGTCGCGCTCACGAAACAGGATCTTCCACTTCTTGCCGCCGTGACGCCGATGCGCGATCTGGCGCACCATCTTGTAGGCTTTCTCGTTCGCCTCGGAGCCGGAGTTGGAATAGTAGACCCGGCTCATACCCGGCATCTTGCCGATCAACCGCTCCGCAAACAGCGCCCCCGGCACGGATCCGGCTGAGCCGGCAAAATAGTTCAACCGCAACAGCTGATCACGCACCGCGTTCGCAATTGACTCGCGGCCGTAACCCACATTCACCGTCCAGACACCGCCCGAGACGGCATCCAGCGTCTCGCGCCCCGCAGCGTCCCAGACACGCAGCCCCTTGCCAGCAACAATGACCCGGGGATCGCTCGTCTCGAACGGTTTGTGCTGGGTCAGGTGATGCCAGACGTGGGCGCGATCGGCGGCGACGATTTCGGCCAGATCGTTGCGGTGAAAGCCGAGTTCCATGGACATCTCCCGTGCAGGGCGCCCGTCGGGCGGTTTAATTTCGCTGACACGATGCCGGAAGCACCGCCATGCAGATAGGGCCAGACCTGCCAGCCCTATAGCGCCAATTCCTCCTTGAGCTACTGGCGCCAGCCCACAAACTCCGCTCTAATGCTCTTGCAGAGGGGGGATCGACGATGGCGGTTTCGGCAGAGTGCTTCTTTCTCGATCCGACTTACAAAGGCACGCTGCAAGCACAGATCCGGCAGATGGTGGCGGAAGGCATTCTGTCGGGTCGGCTGCGTCCGGGCGAAAGGCTGCCGTCCAGTCGCGGTCTTGCCGATCACCTTGGCGTCAGTCGGATCACCGTGACGCTTGCCTATTCCGACCTCGTCGCAGACGACTATCTGTCCGCACGCGGCCGGTCTGGCTATTTCGTTTCGGACACCGCGCCGCAGCCGCAGGACTTCCCACCGAGTACCGTGATCGAGGCAGAGCAGATCGACTGGGGCCGCGCCATCGGGCAGCGATTCAGCGGTATCACCAGCATGGGAAAGCCCGAGAACTGGCGCGAATTCCGGTATCCGTTCGTCTATGGCCAGGCAGATGCCGGCCTGTTCGACCACCAGAACTGGCGCGGCTGCACCCTGATGGCCTTGGGCCAGAAGGATTTTCCGCACCTGACTGACGACCACTTCGAACGCGATGACCCGCGGCTGGTGGAATACATCGCCCGCCACACCCTTCCGCGCCGGGGCATCCTCGCGCGACCCGAAGAAATCCTGGTGACATTGGGGGCGCAGAATGCGCTTTGGTTGGCGGCGCAGGTGCTGCTGAACCAGCGCCGTACCGCAGCCATCGAAGAGCCGGGCTATCCAGGGCTGCGCGACATCCTGCAGCAGACGCGCTGCCGGGTGCAGCCGGTGCCTGTTGGTATTGACGGGCTGGCGCCTGACAGCCTGCCGCAGGGCATCGACGTGGTGTTCTGCACCCCAAGCCATCACTGCCCCACGGGTGCCACGATGCCGATCGAGGCCAGACATGCCCTGCTCGCGCGCGCACGCGAAGCGGACTTTCTGGTAGTGGAAGACGACTATGACTTCGAGATGGCTTTCTCCCGCGCGCCCCTTCCGTCACTAAAGTCTCTCGATACGGCAGGCAGGGTGATTTATGTGGGCAGCTTCTCCAAATCGCTCTTTCCCGGCCTGCGGCTCGGCTATCTGGTCGCGCCCGAACCCGTGGTGCGCGAGGCACGCGCCCTGCGCGCGACCGTGCTGCGCCACCCACCGGGCCTGATGCAGCGGGCGGCAGCATATTTTCTGTCACTCGGCCACTACGATGCGCTGATCAAGCGGCTGGGTCAGGCATTCCAGACAAGGCGGCAAGTCATGCTGGACGCAGTCCATGCCCACGGTCTAAGCGTTGCGGGTCGGGTCGGCACCGGCGGCTCCAGCCTGTGGATGCGGGCGCCCGAAGGGGTTGATACGGTGACGCTTGCCGACAGGCTTCTGGCGCGCAGCGTGCTGATCGAACCGGGACGGCCGTTCTTTGGCGGGGGCGAAGGCCCGACCAGCTTCTATCGCATTGCCTACAGTTCGATTCCCGCCGAGCGCATCGCAGAGGGTGTTGCCCAGATTGCGCGATGTCTGGCGGAGAGCGAGTGAAAGGAATTTACGGATCGCCCAAAGAACGGGCAACGCGGTGCACGCTCTGGCACGGCCTGCGCAGAGCACGGACTGGCATCATTCAAACCAGGCTTCTGGCGCTATGGACGGCTTCCCCCGGACCACAGGATATCCATGACCGTCGCAGGGACAGCGCCATCGGCAATGCCCGAGACGCCGGCCGACAGGCCAAGGGGCGACCACCCTTTAGGCCGCAGCAACAGGGAAGCCCAAAATGTCACGACCGAAACTCCTCGCCTCTGCCGCCGCGGCGCTCGCGCTTTCGGCAGGCCCTGCACTCGCCGTTGACGAGATTACCGTCGCCTATTTTCTGGAGTGGCCGACGCCGAACCAGTATGCGCAGGCAACCGGGGCCTATGAAGAGGCGCTTGGCGTCACCGTCAACTGGCGCGCTTTTGATACCGGCACCGCAATGTCTGCAGCAATGGCATCAGGCGCGGTCCAGATTGCCTTTTCGCAGGGCGTCCCGCCCTTCGTCGTCGCCACGTCGGCCGGGCTGGAACTGGAACTGGTGGATATTGCGGTGACCTATGACGACAATGACAACTGCGTTGTTCACGCGTCGGAGAACATCACCAAGGACAACGCGACTGACCTAGAAGGCAAGCGCGTTGCCGTACCCATCGGAACGGCCGCACACTACGGCATGCTGAAGCAGATGGAGCATTTCGGCATCGATACCTCGACCCTTTCCATCGTCGACATGGCGCCCGCCGACGGTGCCGCGGCGCTCGCGCGGGGCGACCTTGCAATGGCGTGCGGCTGGGGCGGTGGGCTGCGGCGAATGCTCGAGCATGGGAATGTTCTGCTGACGGGCGCCGAGAAGAACGAACTTGGAATCCGGATCTTCGATGTCACATCTGTCGACCGCGCCTTTGCGGAAGCCAACCCCGAACTCATCGCCACGTTCGTCAAGACCACGGCCGAGATGAATGAGCGGTTCGCCAGCGAGCGCGATGCGATGCTGCCGGTGATCGCAGAAGCGGCCGGCATGGATCTGGAAGCCACCGTCGCCACGATTGACGGCTTCGATTTCCCGTCGATGGAGGCGCAGTTGAGCGCAGACTGGCTGGGTGGCGGCCTGCAGGCCTTCCTGAAGGAAGTCGCCGATTTCTTCGTGGCCCAGGGCACGCTGGACAGCGCGCTCGACAGCTATGAAGGCGTGGTGAACGCATCCTACATGCAGATGGCTGCAGAGATGTGATCGGCTGATAACCGACGTGGCCGGGGCGCATAGCTCCGGCCTTTCCTTCCACCAGCCCTAGCCCCAAGTGAGCCGCATGGCCGACCTGACCATCGACGTCTCGATGACATTCTCTCTGCCCAACGGCATGCGGGTCGAGGCGTTGAAGAACGTTGCGATGACCGTGAAAAGGGGCGAGCTTGTTTCGGTCCTTGGCCCGTCAGGCTGCGGCAAGACCACACTTCTCAACATCGTGGCCGGCTTCCTCGCCCCCACATCGGGCTCTGTCATGCTGGGCGGCAAGCCGGTGCATGGACCGGACCGATCACGCGGGATGGTCTTTCAGCAGGGCGCGCTGTTCGAGTGGATGTCGGTACGACAGAACGTCGGCTTCGGCCCGCGCATGGCACGCCGCCCGGCAGCAGAGATCGATACGACGGTTGACCACCTGCTCGATACAGTCGGGCTGCGGGATTTCAAGGAAAAGGCGGTCTACGAACTGTCTGGCGGCATGCAGCAGCGCGTGGCTCTTGCGCGCTGCCTTGCGAACGACCCCGATGTGATCCTGATGGACGAACCTCTCGGCGCGCTGGACGCGCTGACGCGTGAGAAGATGCAGGGGCTGGTGCTGAAGCTCTGGAAAGAGACGGGCAAGACGATCATCCTGATCACCCATTCCGTCGAGGAGGCACTGCTGCTGGGCGAGCGGCTGATCGTAATGGCACCGCGGCCAGGTCGTATTCACGCCGAGTACCGCCTGCCCTTCGCCGATCTTGGCGTGGGCCAGGACCTTCGCCAGGTGAAGAAGCATCCCGACTTTGCCGCACGACGCGAGGAGATCCTCTCGATGATATGGGAGATGGAGGAAGAGATCATGGGCCGGGCCGAGGCGGGCGCATGACGATCCTTCTGATCTACATCGTGCTCATCTCGCTCGGTTGGGTGATCTGCCACTGGCTGCTGTCGCGATTCGAACGGAAGGATCCGATCACCGCGCAGAAGACAGTGACCTTTGGCGACGAAAGCGCGATCCGGGCAAGCCGGCCGGCGTCGGTCCTGTCGATTCTCTCGATCTTCCTGATCTGGGGCGCCTTCACGGGTTCGGAATGGACGCCGATCCATGCTCCTGTGGACTGGCAGATGCGGCCGATCTGGTTGCCCGCGCCCGAGACGGTGTGGCGACGCACGCTGGAAATCGCCAGCAATGGTTACCGCAATTTTGCGCTGTGGGAACATCTGGCCGCGTCAATCTGGCGGGTGCTGGGCGGCTTCTTCTTTGGCGCACTGATCGGGATTCCGCTGGGCTTTGCCATGGGCCTGAACAGCTTCCTGCGCGGCTGGTTCGACCCGATCGTGGAGTTCATGCGCCCGGTGCCGCCGCTCGCGCTGATCCCGCTGGTCATCATCTGGTACGGAATCGACGAACGGGCAAAGATCATCCTGTTGTTCCTTGCCGCGCTCTGGATCATGGCGATCGCCGCGCGGTCGGGTGTCGCGGGGGTGAAACTCAGCAAGGTTCATGCCGCCTACAGCCTCGGCGCGTCGAAATGGCAGGTGCTGCGCCATGTCATCATGCCGAATGCGCTGCCCGAAATCTTCACCGGCGCACGCGTCGCCATGGGTGTCTGCTGGGGCACGGTGGTGGCCGCCGAACTGGTTGCGGCAGAAAAGGGTGCGGGCATGATGATCATGGTGGCGTCGCGTTTCATGTCCACCGACATCGTCATCATGGGGATCATCCTGATCGGGCTGATCGGATACGGCATCGACATCCTGATGCGCATGGCCGAGCGCTGGTTGGTGCCGTGGAAGGGCCGGGGCTGATCTGGACTTATGGTTCTGGCGCGCTGGCCCTAAACTTCGGTCTCCGCCTTGGCGATTGTCGCGGCCAGAATGCGCCCGCTTCGGGTCAGGGAAGGAGTTCACAATGAAAATGACGACCGAGGAAGCCTTTGTGAAGGTTTTGCAGCGGCACGGGATCGAACATGCCTTCGGTATCATCGGATCGGCCTTCATGCCGATATCGGACCTGTTTCCCAAGGCCGGAATCACGTTCTGGGACTGCGCGCACGAGGGGTCTGGCGGGATGATGGCCGACGGCTACACCCGCGCGACCGGCAAGATGAGCATGATGATCGCCCAGAACGGCCCCGGCATCACCAATTTCGTCACCGCCGTGAAAACCGCCTACTGGAACCATACGCCGCTGTTGCTGGTCACGCCGCAGGCCGCGAACAAGACCATCGGCCAAGGCGGATTCCAGGAGGTCGAGCAGATGAAACTGTTCGAGGACATGGTTGGCTATCAGGAAGAGGTGCGCGATCCCACGCGCGTCGCCGAGGTGCTGAACCGCGTCATCCTGCAGGCGAAACGCCTGTCAGCGCCCGCGCAGATCAACATGCCACGTGACTACTGGACGCAGGTCATCGACATCGAACTGCCAGCGATGGTGGAATTCGAGCGCCCCGCCGGTGGCGATGCGGCGATTGCCGAGGCTGCCGCGCTGCTGTCGGATGCAAAGTTCCCGGTGATACTCAACGGTGCCGGGGTGGTTCTAGGCGGTGCCATCCCGGCGTCGATGGCGCTCGCGGAGCGGTTGGATGCGCCGGTCTGCGTCGGATACCAGCACAATGACGCCTTCCCCGGCTCGCACCCGCTATTCGCCGGTCCATTGGGTTACAACGGGTCGAAAGCGGCGATGGAACTGATCGCGCAGGCCGATGTGGTGCTGGCGCTGGGCACGCGGCTCAACCCGTTCTCCACCCTGCCGGGCTATGGCATCGACTACTGGCCAAAGGCCGCCAGGATCATTCAGGTCGACATCAATCCTGACCGGATCGGCCTGACCAAGAAGGTAAGCGTGGGCATCATCGGCGACTCGAAGAAGGTGGCCGAGGCGATTATGGAGCGCCTGTCCCCGACCGCGGGCGAAACCGGAAGACAGGCGCGCAAGGATCTGATCGCGCAGACGAAATCTGCCTGGGCACAGCAGCTTTCCAGCATGGACCACGAGGATGACGACCCCGGCACCACATGGAACCAGCGGGCGCGCGACGCCAAGCCTGACTGGATGTCACCGCGCATGGCGTGGCGGGCAATCCAGGCCGCGCTGCCGAAAGAGGCGATTATATCCTCCGACATCGGCAACAACTGCGCCATCGGAAACGCCTATCCGACCTTTGAAAAGGGACGCAAGTATCTGGCCCCCGGTCTTTTCGGTCCCTGCGGCTACGGAATGCCCTCGGTTATCGGCGCCAAGATCGGTTGCCCCGATGTGCCGGTCGTGGGCTTCGCGGGCGATGGCGCCTTCGGGATCGCAGTCACGGAACTGACGGCGATCGGCCGACCGGAATGGCCGGCGATCACCATGGTGGTCTTCCGCAATTACCAGTGGGGCGCGGAAAAGCGGAACTCGACGCTCTGGTATGACGACAATTTCGTCGGCACCGAGCTCGATACAGGTGTGAGTTACGCAGGTATTGCAAAGGCTTGTGGCCTGCAGGGCGTGGTCGCGCGCTCGATGGACGAGCTGCGCGACGCGCTGGCCAAGGCAATCGACGACCAGATGACGCATGGCAAGACGACCCTGATCGAGGCGATGATCAACCAGGAACTGGGCGAACCCTTCCGCCGCGACGCCATGAAGAAGCCTGTGGCCGTCGCAGGAATCGACCCCGCCGACATGCGCCCGCAGCAGATGGCCTGAGCGCGCGCGTGACCACTTGCCTCGTCCTCAATGCCGGGTCGTCCTCGATCAAGTTTGCGCTGTTCGATTCGGCATTGAATCAATCGCTTGGCGGCGCGGTGACCGAGGTGGGGGGGGCGGCGGAACTGCGCCTCGGGTCGATACGCCAGGCAGTCGATGCGCCCGATCACGATGCCGCGCTGGCGGTGATCCTGTCGGCGCTGCAACGTGAGGGGGTCGCGCCGGAAGATGTTGCCGTGGCCGGGCATCGCGTCGTCCATGGTGGCGCGAGATTCACAGCCCCGGTGGTGGCAGACGCCGCCGTACTGGATGAACTTGAAGAACTCAACACGCTGGCTCCGCTTCACAATCCGCACAATCTGTCTGCCATCCGTGCGCTGGCTCGGCTGGCGCCCGATCTGCCGCAAGTGGCCTGCTTCGACACCGCCTTTCACGCCACCAACGGGCCGCTGGCGACGCGCTATGCGCTACCGGCGGATGTGCTGGGCGGGATGCGGCGCTACGGGTTTCACGGCCTGTCCTATGCCGGGCTGGTGGAGCGGTTGCCGGCGCTTTCGGACGACCCGCTGCCGGGCCGGATCCTGGCGTTTCATCTGGGAAACGGGGCCAGCGCCTGCGCCATAAGGCACGGACGTTCTGTCGCCACGTCAATGGGTTACTCCCCGCTCGACGGGCTGGTCATGGGAACGCGGGCGGGGGCGCTGGACCCGGAGGTGGTGCTGACGCTGGCGGAGCGGTTGGGGGTGGAGGAAACACGGCGGGTGCTGAGCCGGGAGTCGGGGCTGAAGGCGTTGGCCGGGCGGTCGGATATGCGCGCGCTGCTGGCCGATCCGGGCGACGCGGCGCGCTTCGCCGTCGCCTTCTTCTGCTACTGGGCGGCGCGGGCGGGTGCGGCACTTATCCCGGCCATGGGCGGGATCGACGCCATCGCCTTCACCGGCGGGATCGGTGAGAATGCGCCCCAGGTTCGCGCACAGATTTCCAAGCACCTGGAATGGCTTGGACTGCATATCTCGACCACTGACAATGCCCGAAACGCGCCGCGCATCCACACCGGAAGCTCTGCCATCGAAGCCTGGATCGTGCCCGCCGACGAGGAGCGGGTGATCGCGCGCGGGGCGCTGGGGCTGGTCGGGACGGCTGGATGACGGGGTGGTGGACAGGCGCGCGCGCTTGCGCTCTTGTGTCCCACACCAAGGGGAGGACCGGCGTGACAGGTCACAAAACCAGTATGCACACGACGTATGTTTTACATGCATCTGCCGTGCATACGACATGCATACCTAAAATACGCACAGATGCGCCGGTTTTGACCAGTTATCTGCCGTGGCGCACAGAATGACCGACCAGCCCCGCCTTGACCTGTCGCCACGGCTTTTCGACGAGGTTCGCCAGACCACCTGCTACATGTGCGCCTGCCGCTGCGGCATCGACGTCCACATGAAGGACGGCAAGGTGCGCCATATCGAAGGGAACCGCGCGCATCCCATCAACCGCGGGGTGCTCTGCGCCAAGGGCAGCGCAGGCGTGATGCAGCACCTGTCGCCCGCCCGGCTGCGCGCGCCGCTGCGCCGCACCGGGCCGCGCGGGTCGGGCCAGTTCGAGGAGATTAGCTGGGACGAGGCGTTGCAAACGGCGGTGAGCTGGCTGCACCCGCTGCGCAAAAGCGCGCCCCAGAAGCTCGCCTTCTTCACCGGCCGCGACCAGAGCCAGAGCTTCACCGGCTGGTGGGCGCAGGCCTTCGGCACGCCGAACTACGCCGCGCACGGCGGCTTCTGTTCCGTCAACATGGCGGCGGCGGGCATCTACACGATGGGCGGCGCGTTCTGGGAGTTCGGGCAACCGGACTGGGACCGCACGAAGCTGTTCGTGATCTTCGGCGTGGCCGAGGACCATGACAGCAACCCGATCAAGATCGGCCTGGGCAAGCTGAAGGGGCGCGGCGCGCGGGTCGTCTCGGTCAACCCGGTCCGCACCGGCTATTCGGCGGTGGCGGACGACTGGTTCGGCATCACGCCGGGCACCGACGGGCTGCTGATCCTGTCGCTGATCCACGAGCTGTTCCGCGCGGGCAAGGTCGATCTGAACTACCTGATCCGCTACAC
Organism: Paracoccaceae bacterium; assembly: GCA_050485905.1. Lineage (GTDB taxonomy): Bacteria > Pseudomonadota > Alphaproteobacteria > Rhodobacterales > Rhodobacteraceae > JAWLCA01. The sequence continues at coordinate 13,773 of JBJHCH010000082.1, forward strand.
CGACGCCGCGCATCTGATCGACGACACGCCGGGGGCGACGCGCGGCCTTTACCTGCGCGACGGCGACGGCAAGCCGCTGGTGATCGACCGTCGCAACGGGCAACCGGCGGCCTGGGATGCGCCCGGCGTCCAGCCCGATCCGGGGGCGGAATGGCAGGGGCATCGCACGGTCTTCCGCCACATGGCCGGGCGGTATCTGGACGCCACCTACGCGCCCGACGCGGTGGCCGACCGCTGCGGCATCCCGGCGGATCGCATCCGCGCGCTGGCCGCCGAACTCGCCCGCGTGGCGTTTCAGGAAGAAGTGGTGATCGACCGGCCCTGGACCGATTTCCGGGGCCAGCGGCATGAGCGGATGGTGGGCCGCCCGGTCAGCTTTCACGCGATGCGGGGGATCTCGGCCCATTCCAACGGCTTCCAGACCGCCCGCGCGCTGCATGTGCTGCAGATCCTGCTGGGCTCGGTCGAGGTGCCGGGGGGCTTCCGCTTCAAGCCGCCCTACCCCAAGCCGTTTGAGGCGCACCCGCGTCCGCACGGCGCCTGCCATGCGGGAGAGGCGCTGCCGGGGCCGCATTTGGGCTTCGTGCGGGGGCCGGAGGATCTGCTGCTGGATGAAGCGGGCGGCGCGTTGCGCATCGACAAGGCCTTCACCTGGGAAAACCCGATGTCCAGCCATGGGCTGATGCATATGGTGATCTCGAACGCCCATGCGGGCGATCCCTATCCGATCGACACGCTGTTCCTCTACATGGCGAACATGGCGTGGAATTCGTCGATGAACACCAGCGCCGTGATAGAGATGCTGACCGACAAGGGGCCGGACGGCGAGTATGTGATCCCGCGCATCATCTGTTCCGATGCCTACAGTTCCGAGATGGTCGCCTATGCCGACCTGATCCTGCCCGATACCACCTATCTGGAACGCCACGACTGCATCAGCCTGCTGGACCGCCCGATCTGCGAGGCCGAGGCGCTGGCCGATGCGATCCGCTGGCCGGTGGTGGTGCCTGATCGGCCCGGCCATGCGGGCGTGCGCGGCTTCCAGTCGGTGCTGCTGGATCTGGGCTTCCGTCTTGGCCTGCCGGGGATGGTGGGGGCGGACGGCGCGCCGGCCTATGCGGATTACGCCGACTACATGGTGCGTCACGAACGCCGCCCGGGCGTCGGCCCGCTGGCGGGCTGGCGCGGCGACGGGACGGAAACCGGGCGCGGCGCGCCGAACCCCGATCAGTTGCAGCGCTATATCGAGAACGGCGGCTTCTTCGTCGATCACATCCCCGAGGAGGCGCAGTTCTTCAAGCCGTGGAACGCCGCCTATCAGGACTGGGCGGTGTCGCGCGGGATCTATGACGCGCCGCAGCCCTATCTGTTCAACCTGTGGCTGGAGCCGCTGCGCCGGTTCCAGCTGGCGGCCGAGGGGCATGGCGAGCGCCAGCCGCCCGATCACCTGCGCGGCCGCATCAAGGCGACGCTGGACCCGCTGCCGATCTGGTATCCGGCCTTCGAGGAGGCGGCGGTGGACCATGCCGCCTATCCGCTGCACGCGCTGACCCAGCGGCCGATGGCGATGTATCATTCCTGGGGCAGCCAGAACGCCTGGCTCAGGCAGATCCACGGCGAGAACCCGCTGTTCCTGCCGCAGGGGGTGTGGGACGAGCAGGGGTTTCGCGACGGCGATTGGGCGCGCGTGACCTCTCCCCACGGCGAAATCGTCGTGCCCGTGGCGCTGATGGCGGCGCAGAACGGGCAGACGGTCTGGACCTGGAACGCCATCGGCAAGCGGCGCGGCGCCTGGGCGCTGGCCGAGGACGCGCCCGAGGCGGTGCGGGGCTTCCTGCTCAACCACCTGATCCACGAGTTGCTGCCGCCGAAGGGCGATGGGTTGCGCTGGGCCAATTCCGACCCGGTGACCGGGCAGGCGGCGTGGTTCGACCTGCGGGTGCGGGTGGAACGGATCGGCCCGCGCGAGGTGGCGGAGCCGGCGGTCGCGGTGCAGGATTCCCCCGTGGGGCGCGGCCCGCATACGCTGCGGCACGGGGAGCGGTGGACATGACCGCCCTGCCCGACCGCACCGAGAAGAAACTGGGGTTGGTGATCGACCTCGATACCTGTGTCGGCTGCCATGCCTGCGTGACCAGTTGCAAGGAGTGGAACAGCCAGGGCTATGGCGCGCCGCTTTCGGATGTCGATGCCTACGGGGCGGACCCCGTCGGCACCTTCCTGAACCGCGTGCATACGTTCGAGGTGACGCGGGACGCAGGCCCGCCGATGGTCGTCCATTTCCCCCGCTCCTGCCTGCATTGCGAGGATGCGCCCTGCGTCACCGTCTGCCCCACCGGGGCCAGCTACAAGCGGGCCGAGGACGGGATCGTGCTGGTGAATGAGGATGCCTGCATCGGCTGCGGCCTTTGTGCCTGGGCCTGTCCCTATGGCGCGCGCGAGATGGATGCGGATGCGGGCGTGATGAAGAAATGCACCCTCTGCGTGGACCGGATTTACAACGACGAACTGGCCGAGGCTGACCGCGTGCCCGCCTGCGTCAAGGCCTGCCCGGCCGGCGCGCGGCATTTCGGTGACCTGGGCGACCCCGACAGCGCGGTCAGCCGCCTGTCGGCCGCGCGGGGGGGCATGGATCTGATGCCGGAGCAGGGCACGAAGCCGGTGAACCGCTACCTGCCGCCGCGCGGGCGCGACACGCTGGCCGCAGCCCCCCTGCAGCCGGTGGCGGCGGATGCGACCGGCTTCCTCGGCTGGATCGACCGCGCGCTGGGGCGGCTCTGATGCACCCGGCGCCGTCGCTCATCGTCTTCACGGTTCTGTCTGGCCTCGGCTTCGGCCTGCTGGCGATGCTGGGGCTTGGCCTGCGCGCGCCGGTGGGCTGGGTCGCCTTCGGCTATTACGCGATGGGCTACGGGCTGGCGGGCGCGGGGCTGATGGCCTCGGCCTTCCACCTCGGCCACCCGGAACGGGCGCTGCGGGCCTTTACCCAGTGGCGCACAAGCTGGCTGTCGCGTGAGGCGGTTCTCTCGGCCGCCACGCTGGCGCTGCTGGCCCCGCATGCGGCGGGGGCGGTGTTCTGGTCCACACCGCTGCCGCTCCTCGGTGCCATCGGCGGCGGGCTGGCGCTGGCCACGGTGGCGGCGACGGCGATGATCTACGGGCAATTGAAAACCGTGCCGCGCTGGCAGAACTGGACCACGCCGACGGTGTTCCTGACCGCCGCACTGGCGGGCGGCGCGCTGCTGGCCGGGCTGACGGCCCTTGCCGGTTACCTGCTGGCGCTGCTGGCGCTGTCGCTTGTGGCGCATTGGCAGATCGGTGACCTGCGCTTCGCCAACTCGGGCAGCACGATGGGCACGGCGACGGGGCTGGAGCGGCTGGGCGCGCTGCGGCTGCTCGCCCCGCCGCACACGGGCGGCAACTACCTGCTGAAGGAGATGGTGCATGTCGTCGGCCGCCGCCACGCGCTGAAGCTGCGGCTGCTCGCGCTGGCCCTCGCCGCCGTGCTGCCGGCAGTGCTGCTGGCGGTCGGGCCGGCCAGCTACGCTGCCGTCGGGCTGGCCGCAGTCCTGCACCTGCTGGGCATGCTCGCCGCGCGCTGGCTGTTCTTTGCCGAGGCAGAGCATGTCGTGGGCCTTTACTACGGGCGCCGCTGACCCCGCGATATGGCGCGCAGACCCGCGTCGTGCTACGGCCCGCGGACCATGACCGCCCCCACCCGCCCCCTGCCCTTTGCCGAGTTCGTGGCGCTGATGGCGATGCTCTTCGCGCTGACCGCGCTGAGCATCGACGCCATGCTGCCCGCCCTGCCGCAGATCGCCGCCGACCTGTCGCCCGGCGCGCCCAACACCGCGCAGCTGGTCGTCACCAGCTTCGTCCTCGGCCTCGGCCTCGGCACGCTGATCATGGGGCCGCTGTCGGATGCGATGGGCCGGCGGCGGGTCATCGCGCTGGGGATCGGGCTGTACCTGATCGGCTGCGCGCTGGCCGTCGTCGCCGACAGC
>JBJHCH010000083.1:0-17703 GCA_050485905.1 Paracoccaceae bacterium
GGAAAGGTAACTTGCTACCACCCTGTCGCTCAACCCGGCTTGCAGGGACAGAGCCCGCATGGACAGGCCTGTCGTGCCGAGCCAGGCGCGCAATTTCGTCCGGTTGTCCTGTCCATGATCCAGCATGCCTCTACCCTTTCCTCGTTGTCTTCAGAGCTCGATGTCCGCGCTCCCCGGGCGGCGCCGGACACGCAGCTCGAAGACCTCGAGGTCCTCTGTGGAAACCTCCCAGCTCTTGCCGAAGCGCCCCGCGCCCAGCTTGACCTTCTTGCCGCCCGGCGTCGGGCAGCCCTTGTTGATCCAGTCCCGGATCGTGCGTGGATCTCGCCGAAAACGAGCCGCTACTTCCGCAACGCTGTAGTTTCGTGTCATTGCTGGTCCCTTTCCTTCGCGTTCGAAAGGGAGATGGGTCCAAGCTTCGAGATCGGAAATCTTCGTCCGGAAGGCGCCAAAACCAGAAGATTTCAGCCAAGCCGCGGCTCAACGGCTGCGGTCATTGCCGTCATGGCGGACACGCGCCGCGCCCAAGACGCGTTGCATGGCGAGGACATCCTGACGGTGCGGAGTCTGCAGGTGCGGGCATCGCGATAAACTTCCGCTACGGCGCCAGTGGCGGAGATTCAGAGGCTGGGATATCCTCGCAGGAAAAGCCGGAACCGGAGACCGGAGTATGTCCACTGACGAAATCTTCACCGCGCTGAGCACGTCCGAGGAGCTTCCCCGCAAGGCCATGGCCGCCGCAGGCGAGCACCGTGAGGCGATGATCCCGCTGTTTCTCGATCACATTGATCGACTTGGAACCTCGGGCGTCGACACGGTTAGCGAAGCTGACGTCTCCGCCTTCCTCTTCGTCTACTTCCTGCTCGGCGAATGGCGCGACGCCCGCGCCTATCGCCCGCTTGTCGCCTTGCTGCGGCAAGACCCTGACTACCTCGAGCTGTTGCTGGGCGATGCCATCACCGAAGGCACCCGGCGCGTTGTCGCCGGCGTGTTCGACGGCGACCTGCAGCCGATCCTTGATGCCATCGAGGATCCGGGTGCTGACGAGTTCGTGCGCTGCGAGATGATCGATGCGCTCGTCATGATCGCCCGGCAGCATGCCGAGACCCGGCCGCAAGTCGAGACCTATCTCGAACGCTTCCCCGCGGCTGCGTTCGACAAGCCGGAGACTCTCTGGGGCTCGTGGGCCTTCGCCGTCGCCGAGCTCGGGCTCGCGCATCTCGAACCACAGGTCCGGGAGGCATTCGAGCAAAGGTGGATTTCGCCCGACGAGGCGGATTTCGAGTTCTTCCAGACCGAGCTGCGCAAGGCCGTGACCGGCGGCGGGTCGCCCTGGTATCAGCGTGGCCGCAACACCCGGCTGATCGACAGCGCCATCGATGAACTCTCGCGTTGGCATTGCTTCTCCGACAAGTACCTAAATGCCCGCGCGAAACAGCGCGCATCGGCTCTTTCGCTGGCGGATTCCACGAGCGACACGTTTCAACGCGACCTGCTCAAGATCGGTCGCAACGATCCCTGTCCCTGCGGCAGCGGCCGGAAGTTCAAGAAATGTTGCCTGCATTGATCGTGACGAGCCGGTGATGATGTGATCCATAGGTCTGATCACCCCATGTGACTCGACGGCTCCGTCCGCCGCCGCGGCGAGACCGGGCGGGGCGGCGGTACCAGCTCTGTAGCCACTGCGTCTGGTGGTTCCGACCTGCCACTCCAGTTCAGGCTTGGTCTCAGCTTCCGCCACAAGCGCGGGCGACGCCGCAACCGTCCATGACCAAGCCTCAGGCACAGGCCCCTTCCGGTAATCGACCGCGCAGGACCGCGCGCCGTCCTGGCGCAACACCAACCACACGATCGCCTTGATCAGAGCCGCGCCCGCAGCGTGACCGAGACGCTCGTGCACGCCGTAACCGAAGGTAAAGGTACCGTGTATCCCGCAGTTGGGATCGAAAGCGTCAGGATTGGCGAAGGCCGTTCTCACGGCAAGAGAAACTTTCTCGCGACCTGCAAGGTTCTGAGGAAGCCGCAGTCCTCCAATGCAGAAGGTCTTCTAAGTTCAGGCCATCACGAAACGACCGGGAGTAGGTCAGCGCGATATGTGTGTATCAAGGCTCGGCCGGTAGCAGGGTCGTGCATCTCCATGCGGAAGTAAGTGGCAGGCTGTACGCCACCGATTGCGCCGAGGGTGCCGCATAGCAACCCGACTCCGGGCGGCAGGTCGCCATCGGGAAGCAGGGCGATCAGTTCGCGGAGGGGCCGGATCGCGGCAAGCGTGCCCTTCTGATACTCTTGCCACTCGGCCTCGGGATCATTGCGGATGAGGGACAACAGCCGGATGTCATCGAGCCGGTCCGCGAGTTCATCGTAGCGCCAGAGTCCGCGCGCGACCGGTTTGCCGCAGGCCTGTTTTGAATGCGCAACCGAAACAGCCTCCAGCCCCCGATCAGTATGGTCGGAGCCAAGACCCAGCCAGAGAATGCCCCCGTCGTTGATGAGCAGCGGCTCGGCCTCGCCCGACGTCTCGGGACCAAGCACCTGCAGCGTGTCGGTCTCAGTCACAAGATCGGCTGCAACACGATAGAATAGCGGCACGGCCGAGGGTGCGGGCACCCCGAGTGCCGCCAATTCGGCAATGTGATGCTGCACCGCCGCCGGGTCACGGCCGGTCCAGCCAGCGATGATCAGGTTCTCGATCGTGACGCGACGCGGCGTCCCTTCGGTTTCAAAGGTCAGTTGAGCGGCCATCGGCAGGCTCCTACAGGTTGGCGGGCAGCCATAGTGCCAGTTGCGGGAAGGCGATCAGCGCGAAGGCCATTAGCAGCATGACGAGGGCGTAGGGGATGGCGCCCACCATCACCTCGGATAGCCGGCCGCGCTTGCGGGCGCCCTGCACGACATAGAGGTTCAGCCCCACCGGCGGTGTGATCAACGCCATCTCAACCAGCACGATCATCAGGATGCCGAACCAGATCGCATCGTAGCCGAGGCCCACGACGATCGGCACCATGATCGGTATCGTCACCACCATCAGCGACAGCGTCTCGATGAAGAAGCCGAGCACGATGTAGATGGCGACGATCACCAAAAGCATCACAAGCGGCGAGTAGCCCAGCCCGTCCATGAAGGCACGCAACTCGCGGCCCAGACCGGCAGCCGAAAGCGTGAAGTTCAGGAACGCCGCGCCGAGGACAACGAGCATGATCATTGCGGTGATCCGCATCGTTCCCAGAAGCGACTCGCGCAGCATCGCCCAGTTCACCCCGCCAGCGAAGGCGGCAATCACGAAGGCCATCCCGACACCCACCGCCGCGGCCTCGGTCGGCGTGGCCCAGCCGCGATAGATCGACCCCACTATGGCGGCAAAGAGGATCAGGATCGGAATGAGGTGGATCAGACTTACAAGCATCTGTTGAAGCGGGAAGAAACGCCGCTCGCCGCCAAGTTGGGGGCGTATCAGGCAGATTACCGCGGTCACGACGCTGAACGCGACGGCCAAAAGCAGCCCCGGGATCAGACCGGCAAGGAACAGCTGCGGGATAGAGCTTTCGGTAAGAAACCCATAGACGATCAGGTTGATCGAGGGCGGGATCATGATGCCCAGAGTGCCGCCCGCGGCGATGGCACCGGAAAAGAGCCGTGGATCGTAGCCCAGCCGCTCGGCCTGGGGCATGGCGACCGTGGCCACCGTTGCGGCAGTCGCCACCGACGAACCCGAGGTGGCCGAGAACATCGTTGCCGTGCCGATATTGGCATGGATCAGCCCGCCGGGCAGCCAGCTCATCCATTTGTCCAGCGCACCGTAGGTCTTGGCAGCGACGCCACCGCGCACGAGCACCTCTCCCAGCAATACAAAGAAGGGAATGGCGATCAGGGTGGAACTGTTCGAGGCCGACCAGATCATCTGCCCCATGCCGCGCAGAAGCGGGAACGGCGTGAAGAACTGGTCGATCCCAATGCCGAGCAGAAAAAGGACGATCCCGACGGGAATGGTCAGCGAAAGAAGCCCGAGGAGCCCGGCGGAGATGTAGAGGATCATTTCGCCTGCTCCAGTTCCGCCTCGACCTCGTTGCCGGGGCCGATGGTGTCTTCGACCTGACCGAGCCGTCCTTGCATGATCAGCACGAGGACGATCAGTGTCACCGCGCAGGTCATGAAGGCAAACCATACCCAGCCCGCGAACCAGAGGCTTTGCGGGATCCATAGGGGGGTTTCCAGCACGGTATTGGCGCGCGAGTCGTTGGCAATGCTGCGCGCCAGCACAGGCCATGCGCGAAAGGCAATCAGCACCACGGTCCCGGCCATGGCGATCATGGCGACGAGGTCAAGCATCACGCGACCCCAGCGCGCCAGCCGGGTCCGCAGAATCTCGATCCGGACATGGGCAAGCTCCATCAGTGCAAAGCCCATGCCCCAGGCAGTCGCGACGGCCATGACGTAGCCGGTGATCTCGGTCGTGCCACCCAGCGAGGAGCCGAACCGCCGCAGGGTGATTTCGAGCAGCACATAGCCCACGCAGACCAGCAGCCCTGCGCCGATCGCCAGCGCGATCCCGCGGTTGAACCAGCGGAGGAAGTCAAGAATGCGCAGTGCCATGTGCCACCCGATGCCTTGGGGTCATGCGCCGGTCAGTTGACCGGAACTGTCACGCCGACGACCGCGCCGACCTCATTGTTCCAGCGTGCGGCCCAGTCGCTGCCGGCGCGCGCCGCCCAGTCGGGCAGCACCTCGGTTTCCAGGATCGTGCGAGCAGCAGCGAAGTCTTCGTCGCTCGCCTCGACCAAGGTCATCGAACGGGCGTCGCCATAGGGGCAGTCGCCATTGCCCGTCAGGCAGGCGACATCGTTGATCAGCGCGTCCTGCGCCGAGGCCCAGGCTGCATCCTCGAAATGAACCTTGATCTCTGCCTCGATCAGCGCCTGAGTCTCGGCGTTCAGGCTGTTCCAGCGGTCCATGTTGATTGCGGTGACCACCGGATCCCAGCCTCCCAGCGGCAGGGTCAGAAGATGCGTTGATACCTCCCACCAGCCGGCGTTGTAGCCAGAGCCCGCACCGGTCACTGCGCAGTCGATTGCGCCGCGCTGCATTGCTCCCGGCACCTCACCGAAATCGACATTCACGCCCTCAGCGCCCAGGGCCTCGAGCAGTTTCGCCGTCATCCGGCCCGAGCCGCGCACCTTCAGCCCGCGCAGATCCTCGAGCCCCGCGATCTCGGCGTTACAGAAGACGATCTGCGGCGGATAGGGTGCGATGGCCAGAACGTGGCTATTGAAGCGCGTGCCGAAGATTTCGTCGACCATCGGGCGGGCGGCCTCCGTCATCGCCCGCGCGGTTTCGGCATCAAGCGCGACAAGGGGCACATCCAGCCCTTCGAGTTCGGGCGCATCGGCGACGGCGTAGTCGCCTACCGTCATGGCAACGTCATAGACGCCTTCACTCAGCAGGTTGAACACATCGCCGACCCCAAGGCCCATCTCGTTGTGGGTGGTCATCTCGACCGACAGCGCGCCGTCCGACGCGGTCGGCAAGGTCTCGGTCCAGAAAGGTGCCTCGTACTGGCGGTGCAGCGGCAGGTTCGACCAGCTGCCGACGACCGAGAGCATCTCGGCCTGGGCCGGCGCGGCAAGCGCGCTGGTCATCAGGAAGGCGGTTGCGAGCTTCAGTTTCATCGTGGGTCTCCTTGTTGGTTGGTTCTTGTTCGTTGTCAGTCCGCCAGGATCGGCACGGGCGCGTCCTCGTCGATATCGCTGATCAGCATGTGCCCGGGGGCGTGAGTGATCACCAGCGGGATACGGGCGGCGAGAAGCGCATTCTGTGGGGTGACGCCGCACCCCCAGAAGACAGGGATCTCGTCTGCGGCGATCGGTACGGGATCGCCCCAGTCTGGCTGTGTTAGATCCCCGATGCCGATGGCGTCAGGATTGCCGACATGCACCGGCGCGCCATGCGCCAGCGGGTAGCGGGCGCTAAGTTCGACGGCGCGGGCGATGTCGCCGCCGCGGATCGGGCGCATCGACACAACCATTGTGCCGCCGAAGGGTCCGGCGGGCACCAGCGGCAGGCCGGTGCGATACATCGGCACGGTGACGTCGTGTTCGATATGGCGCATCGGGATGCCGGCGGCGATGAGCGCGCGTTCGAATGTGAACGAGCATCCCAGGGCAACAGTTACCATGTCGTCGCGCCAATGGGCGACGATGTCGGTCGCCTCGGTATCGAAGCTGCCGTTGCGGTAAAGCCGGTACTTTGGCACATCGGTGCGCACGTCGATGTCGCGGCCCAGCGTCGAGAGGATCGGTTTGCCGGTCTCTCCAACCGCGACGATGGGACAGGGCTTGGGGTTGCGGAGGCAGAAGCGCAGGAAATCGAGCGCGTGAGATTTCGGCAGGATCGCCAGGTTGCACTGCAGCTTGCCGGGGGCGAGTCCCGCAGTATGGCCGGCAAAGGCTCCCGAGCGAATAGCCTGCCGGATCGCGGTGATGTCGTTGCGGTTCATCCTGGCCTCGTTGACGTGGCGTCCATACCATAGTCCAGCGCAACAGCGATCCGGTCAAATCGTGGTTTTCGATCAGGCGCGATCATGATTTTGGATCGCCGTAGCCGCCGCCGCCTGGTGTCTCGATCACCACGCTGTCGCCGGAATCGAGATCGACCCGGTCGCGTCCCAGCAAAGCGGCGGGGGTTCCGTCGGCGCGCAGGACAGAGTTGACGCCGGCCTTGCCGGGCAGACCGCCGGCGAGGCCAACCGGCACCCGCACGCGGTTCGATGTCAGCAGCGTTGCGGTCATTGGCGCCAGCGCCCTCAGCCGCCGCCGGATCCCGTCGCCGCCCCGGTACCGCCCCCCGCCGCCCGAGCCGTGGCGGATCGCCATTTCCTCCAGTCGGACGGGAAAGCGGGTTTCCAGGATCTCGGGATCGGTAAGGCGGGTGTTGGTCATATGCACCTGCACCGCGCTCGCGCCGGGGCCGTGCGCGGTCGCCCCCATCCCGCCGCAGATCGTCTCGTAGTTCTGGAAGCGGTCGTTGCCCCAGGCGAAGTTGTTCATCGTCCCTTGCGACCCCGCGATCAAGCCGAGCGCCCCGAAAAGGCATTCGGTAATCGCCTGGCTGACCTCGGTATTGCCGGCGATGACCGCGGCGGGTGGCCGGGGGTTGATCATGCAGCCCTCGGGCACGATCAGCTTGAGGGGCTTCAGGCAGCCCTCGTTGAGCGGGATGTCGCGGCCCACGAGCGTGCGGAACACGTAGAGGACCGCCGCGCGGCAGATCGAGAGGGGCGCGTTGTAGTTTGAGCCCTGCTGCGGCGAGGTGCCGGTGAAATCGATCTCGGCGCTCTGGGCCACGTGATCGACCCGGATGCGGACGCGGAGCTGCGCGCCGATGTCGTGGTGGAGTGTGAATTCACTGTCCTGCAACACCGAGATCGCCTGGCGGACAGCGTATTCGGCGTTGTCCTGCACATGGGCGGTGTAGTCAGTGACCACATCGGCGCCGAACTCGGCCCGCATGGCGCGCAGTGCAGCGATGCCGGTCTCGTTCGCGGCAATCTGGGCGGCGAGATCGGCGATGTTTTGGTCGATCTGCCGGCACGGATGAGGACCCGAGGCAAGGAGCGCTCGAGTCTCGACCTCAAGGAGCAGCCCCTGCCGCACCAGCCGTACCGCGCCGAAGACGACGCCCTCGTCATCGATTGTGCGGCTGTCGGGGGGCAGCGAGCCTGGCGTCGTACCGCCGATATCGGCGTGATGCCCGCGCGAGGCGACATAGTTCACGATCTCCGCCCCCGCCTCGTCGAAGACCGGGGTAATCACGGTAACGTCAGGCAGATGCGTGCCGCCCTCGAACGGGGAGTTCAGCATGAAGGCGTCGCCCGGCGCCATCTTGCCGGTGAAGGCACGGGCGGTGGCGCGCACCGAGTCCGACATCGAGCCAAGGTGGACGGGCACATGCGGGGCGTTGGCCACCAGATTGCCCCCGGCGTCAAAGAGCGCGCAGGAGAAGTCCATCCGCTCCTTGATGTTGACCGATTGAGCAGTGTTGGCGAGCGTGCCGCCCATCTGCTCGGCCACCGACATGAAGCGGTTCGACATCACCTCCAGCAGAACCGGGTCGGGGGTGGCGCGGCTGTCCACCGTCCCGGCATGCGCTACAGCGGCGACATGGCTCAGGTGCAGACCCAGCGCAGTGTCCACCTGCGCCACCCATCCCGGCGCGACAAAGACCGTGCCGATCCGCTCGGCGATCAGGGCCGGGCCGGTGATCCGATCGCCGGAGGCGAGGTCGTCGCGATGGAAAAGGCCAATCTGCCGGATACCGCCGTCGAGCCAGGCGGGCGTGGTGTCGGGTGCCGCCAAGTCGCGCCCCTCGGGCAGGTCGGCGGCGGCAAGCGTTTCCGTGTCGTCGCGCGCCTCGACCGAAAGCATGTCGATCTCGGGCGCGACTCCCTCAGGCACGAAGCCGAAGCGGGTCAGGTGCGCGGCGCGGAAGGACGCAGTCATCGCCTCGGGCACGTCAAAGGCGACCTCAAGCGTCTGTGCGGCGCCCGGAAAGCGCAGGAAGGCCACGGCCTCGGTCACGACACCGTCGGCGGGCACGCCCTGTTCGACGAGTTCCGCCTGCGCCTCGGCGCGCAGTGCGGCCACGATGTCGGCCGCGCGCGGATCCGAAACAGGCTGGTTGGCCTGCTGCTGGCGCATCGCGGTCAGATGCGCGAGCCCCATCCCATAGGCCGACAACACGCCCGCGAGGGGGTGCAGATAGGCACGCCGGATGCGCAGCACCTCCGAGACTCCGCAGGCATGCTGCCCGCCGGCGCCGCCAAAGCAGCACAGCGTGTACCCGGTGACGTCGTGCCCGCGCTCGACGCTGATCTTCTTGATCGCCGCCGCCATGTTCTCAAGCGCGATGCGCAGAAAGCCTTCGGCCACGTCCTCGGGCCGGGCGACGGGCAGGCCGGTTTCGGCGGCGACCTGTTCCGCCAGACGGGCGCAGGCGGTGACCGACGCATCGCGGTCCAGCAGCTGGTCGCCCGCGGGTCCGAAGACGGCGGGGAAGTCGCGCGGCGAGATACGGCCGAGCACGACGTTGCAGTCGGTCACCGTCAGCGGGCCGCCGCGGCGATAGCAGGCAGGCCCGGGATCGGCCCCGGCGCTGTCCGGCCCCACCTGATAGCGCCCGTCACGGAAGGCGCAGACAGACCCGCCGCCGGCCGCGACCGTATGGATATCCAGCATCGGCGCGCGCATCCGCACGCCCGCCACCTCGGTCTCGTAGACCCGCTCGAAGGTGCCGTTGTAGTGGCAGACATCGGTCGACGTACCGCCCATGTCGAAGCCGATAAGCCGCCTGAGCCCGGCCGCCAGACCCGTCTGCACCATGCCGACGACGCCGCCCGCCGGTCCCGAAAGGATTGCGTCGCGGCCGCGGAAATTCGCGGCATCCGTCAGCCCGCCTGAGGATTGCATGAAGGCAAGTTGCCCCTTGCCGGTCAGTTCCAGCGCGCCCGAGACCCGGTCGACATAGCGCCGCAGGATTGGCGAGAGATAGGCATCGGCCACCGCCGTGTCGGTACGCGCGATCAGCTTGATCAGCCGCGCCACCTCGTGCGAGCAGGTGATCTGCGTATAGCCTTCCTCGGCGGCGATGGCGGCGACGCGGGCCTCGTGGGCCGGGTTCAGCCAGCCGTGGATGAAGCCGATGGCAACGCCCCGGATCCCCTCGGCATGGGCCGCGCGCAGGGCCGCGCGCGCGCCGGCTTCATCGAGCGGCACGATCTCGGCACCGTCGGCATCCAGGCGGCAGGCGACCTCGGCCACGCGAGAGTAGAGCACGTCGGGCAGCGTCACGTTGAGATCGAAGAGCCGCGGCCGGGCTTGGTAACCGATCCGCAGCACGTCGCCGAAGCCTTCGTTGACGATCAGGAGCGTCGGATCGCCCTTGCGCTCCAGAAGCGCGTTGGTGGCGACGGTCGTGCCCATCCGCACTGCCGCAATGGCGTCTGTCCCGTCCCCGATCCCGGCGAGGATGCGGTTGATCCCGTAGACCGCGGCATCCAGATAGAGTTCGGGATTCTCGGAAAGGAACTTGTGCGAACTCAACCCGCCATCCGGCGCCCGCGCGACGATATCGGTGAAGGTGCCGCCCCGATCTACCCAGAATTGCCACATGATTGCGTCCCCACGTTCCTCATTGGGACGATCATCACGATTCAGCGCATCAGTTCAAATTGTCATTTCCTGTCAAATGCGATAACGAATACCGATCACCAGTTCCGGGCAACCTCCTGAGCCAGCTCCGCGCAGCGCTCGGTCAGAGCATTGCGCGGTTCGGCCAGCCAGGATGCGGTGAAGCGCAGCGGCGCAGGCGTCCAGCCCGGATCGAACCGCTCCAGCAGCCCTGCTGCCACCCGCTCACGGACCAGTGCGTTGGGAATCGGCCCGACGCCGATACCAGACGCGATCATCTGGATGCTGGCCGAAAGCGAGGCGCAACTGTAGAGCCGCACACCGGGGCCATAGCGCTGGCCGAGTTCCGAGACAAGTTCGCGATAGGGCCGCGTGTTGCGCGCATAGCTGATGATCGGGGTGGACAGAAAATCCGGTGCCTGCGGGCCGGGTGCGCGGTACCAGCCCAAGGCGAAATCCGGCAGGTCAATGTTTGCCACGCTGAACTCCGAAATCGGCCCCATCAGGAACGCAAGGTCGAGTTGCCGCGCCAGCAGCGCCTCGCGCAGGTTGAGCGAGATGTCGACAGTGAGCTCCAGATCGATCCGTGGGAACTCGTGGCTCAGCCGCTTGAGGAATTGCGGCAGCCAGGACTCGGCTATGGTTTCCGAGGCGCCGACGCGGAACAGCCCCTCGACACCAGAGCGGTCGGCCACACGTTGAAGGATCTCCTGCTGCACAAAGAACATCTGCTCGGCATAGCCGCGCAGCAATTCGCCCTCCCGGGTAAGCTGCACGCCACGTGTAGTTCTATCAAAAAGCTGAACACCGAGAGAGTCCTCCAGCGCCTGCACCCGAGCCGAGACTGCGGGCTGCGAGACGTTCATCTGCTCGGCCGCGCGCCGCACGCCGCCCAGGCGCGCAACCCACAGGAAGGTTCGCAATTGTTCCAGGTTCATCAGCTTCTCCCGATGACGGGTGAATGACCAACAAATGGAAGTGTCAATGCTATTCTCCGGCAAGTCGGGGGCGTGATCCACGTTGTCGCGCCATTTTCAGCTCCTCGCCGGACCGGCTGGGACGTTGCGTCCGAGGATTCGACTGTGCGATCTCCCCTCGTACGGGAATCGAGGGCCGCGGCGGTTACATGTAATTGAAGGCCCGCGTGTAGTTGCGGCATCGTGCAATCCCGTGCGACTGATGAAACCGAACACCGCCGGATGACAAATTGCGAGATCGGCGTCGCTGCTGCTGGCGACGTTGCCGCTTCAAGGCGATGGCCAATCGCGCACTCGCAGGCTGACCGTCGGCTCCACCACGATCGAAGCGATCTGATCTTGCAAGCGAAGACGTCTGTCTGAAGCAAAGCCGCCGTCCACCAACACAACTTTTGCGTTTGCCCGACGACCGCTCAACTTTGCCCTTCTTCTATGCCCACCTCTGCCACCGTGGCCGCCGGTCGCGCGGCTGAGTCTCCCGATTATCTGTGGTTTCCTGATACCGAAGTAGAGCCAATCTGCCCAGAAAACGGTCTCGAAAACCGTTGTGGGGGTGACCCCACCCAGGGTTCGAATCCCTGTCTCTCCGCGCCATTCGTACCGAGCTGACACATGACGCGTTCAATAAGTTTGGCCCAGTCACGGTATCGCGAGAAGATGCTGCCCGATGGGGAAAGTTGTGGGCACTGGACGGGGTCACCGAAGGAGAACGAGAGGTCACATTTGCTCGTTTGGGTGGCGCTCGCGCGTCGAGTGTCCGCCGCAAGGGAATTGCCCTGATTATAGCCGCACATAAGGACCTGGCGGAGTCCGCGCCGACAGCTGACGCGTTGCGCACTCGGATGGCGGACCTGCCGGGGTCTTGGCGCGAGGCGGCGCTTCGTCCGGAGATATCGACGCAATGGCGAGAGCTCCAGGTCAGACAGCTTTTTCGCCTTACTCTCGAAGGTTTGTTTTTCTGGACGGTCGGCACGTTGGTGAAAGGGCCGATGACAACGCGACAGATTGCGCGTTCGTTCCTCGATGAGCTCAGCGCAGGTTCTGGCCTCCCAAAATCAGCGATAAGTTGGGTGCCCGGGACCGGGCTTGCCGGAAACCCCGTCACACTCCTGCGAGACATCCAGACTGAACTGCAAAGACGACCACGTGATCCTACGCTACTCGTTGCGGCTCTTATTCGCGGATTGGCATTCAGCTTAGCCGAGGCACCGAGAGAGGCGCATCAGTTTGAAAGTTCAGACAGGCTCCCGTTGGCGCGCGCTCGAAAAGACGCCGATTCCTGGAAACATCTGGCTCCAAGGGAATTCCTTATTCGGCTGATCGAGAACTGGATCATGGCTCAACATGCCTATTGGTCGGTCGGGAGGGGCCTTGCCGATGCAAGAACCCGGGCGAAGCAGATCATGCGTCTGCGCATCGTTATGGATGAAGGCGGTTGGACATTGACCCCCGGGTCCTTGTCCACGCGAGAGCCGTCGGACAATCCGGCCCTTCCTATGCCGCCCGTGCGCGCCACGACTTTAGACAGTCTATTTCCAATGTCAGTCCTCCCCGTTCTGGATCAGTGGGTGATGTGGCGTTGCAGCAAACTTCTCCGCGTAGTCTCGATAATGGGGCAAGGTGGTGGCCATGACGGCGCGTTTGCGCTCATCCATTTGCCCAATGGGTCGTGCTGGTCGGCCCGCCCAAACGTGACCGCTCGTTAGCCGCTGGCCGGGCTCGGACTGTGTGCCAGCGGCGACCAGAACATCGCTTTCCACCACCGTGCCGGGAGCGATCAGGGAGCCAATGCCAACGAGGCTGCCAGATTCAATCACGCAATCAGTGAGGGTGACGTTGTGACCGATGGTAACATCCACGCCAATGACGACGTCCGATTCATTGCAAGTGATCGTACTGTTGTCCTGCACGTTCGACCCGTCACCAATGATGATCCGGTGCGATCCTGCATCGAGGCGGCAGCCATACCAGATGCCTACGCCCTCGCCGACCGTAATGGTTCCGGTGACGCGCGCGGACGGAGCGACAAAGCATTCAGGCGCACTTTTCGGGTTTTTGATGCCCGCAGACGGCTTTGTACCTTCGTTGCGGGCCTTGCGATGATAGCCCTCCAGTTCTCGTGCCGAAACGTGCGCCACCGGCTTGGCAGGGCTGCCGGAGTAGAGCCATCCCCCTTCAAGTTCGCTGCGGGGAAACACGATCGAACCGGCCGAAATCACTGCGCCCGCCCCGATACGAGACCCATCGAGGATCACCGCCTCGCGTTCGATCACACAGCCGTCTTCGACCGTGCAGGCATGAATGACGGCGCATTTGCCTGCGGTCACCCGGTCACCGATATGCGTTGGGTACACGCCGTGAGCGATATGCACTGTAGCATGCTCACCCAAGTGAAAGTCTTCACCGATTTGAACGTAGTGACCGTCAGCCCGGATGACTGACCAAGCTCCGAGCCAGGCACCGGCGCCGAGGGTTGTCCGCCCGAGAACAACGGCGCCTTCTCCGGCGAAGACCGGGGCCCCCTTCAGGTCGGGAGAAACGCCGTCATACTTGGCGCGCAAGGGGGCGAGGTATTCAGCCATCCGTTTTCTTTCTTTTCATAAGCGTCCCGCCCTGAGGCACTCTTCTTCCGCCATTGCGCCGGTAACTACACGTGGAAGCCTGTTGAGAATGGACAAGCAGAACCGCAGGTCGTCGGAGACAACTGCCGCGCCCATGAACTGGGTAAGAAAGAGCCGACGCAGCGCGAGCTTGCTGTGACCCAGCCGGACACTGTGTTGGAGTAGTTCGATTGCCGCATCGGCGTCTCCCTCCCTGACCCGTTCCGTAAGGGCCTTGGCCTTCTTTCGAAGTTGTCCCATCGCTCAGAAGACCGGTGTCTCCCGATAGACACCCCAGATGCCCTTCAGCTTCTCGACGATGTCGCCCATGGTCGCACCTTCCTTCACCAGTTCGATGGTGACCGGCATCATGTTCTGGCGATCGTCCTTTGCGACCTCGACTAGCTTGTCCAGAAGTGCCTGGACCTTGGCTTCGTCCCGGTTGGCCCGGACGGACTGGGTCCGCGCAATCTGCCGCTTGGCTGTGGTTTCATCGTAGGGATGAACCTCGATCTTGACGTCGCTCTCGTCCAGAACGTAGCGGTTCACACCGATCACCGGCTTCTCGCCCGACTGCTTGCGCAACGCCGTTTCATACGCGAAGTCAGCGATGTGTTTCTGGAACCAGCCTTCCTCGATTAGCTTGATGGTACCACCGCGCTCTGCGACCTCATCGAGGATCTCGAAGATCTTTTTCTCGTAATCATTGGTCAGGCTTTCCACGAAGTACGAGCCGCCGAGCGGATCGACGACCTGCGTCACGCCGGTCTCGTCCGCGATCACCTGCTGAGTGCGCAGCGCCAGCTGCATGGCGTGCTCCGTCGGGATGGCAAAGGCCTCGTCGTAGCCATTGGTGTGCAGCGATTGCGCACCGCCGAGGACAGCGGCCAGAGCCTGCGTCGTCGTCCGCATGACGTTGACCATGTACTGCGGCTTGGTCAGCGAGGCCGCCGCGGTCTGGCAGTGGAAACGCAGGCGCATCGACTCCGGCTTCTTGGCGCCGAACCGTTCCTTCATGATCTTGGCGTAGCAGCGGCGCAGCGCGCGGAACTTGGCGATTTCCTCGAAGAAGTCCGCTTGGCAGACGAAAAAGAACGCGAGGCGCGGGGCAAAATCGTCCACCTCAACGCCGGTCTTCAAGACTTCCTCGACGTAGACAATCAGATTCGCGAGCGTGAACGCCGCCTCGTGGATCGGCGAAGAGCCAGCCTCGGAAATGTGGTAGCCCGAGATGTTGATCGGGTTGTAACGCTTCATCGTCTTGGTGGTGTGGCCGATGATGTCACGCACGATCCTCACGGAAGGCGCGATAGGGTAGATGTACTCTTTCTGCGCCATGTACTCCTTGAGAATGTCAGCCTGCACGGTGCCGGAGACCTTGTCCAGGTCGTAGCCGCGCTCCTCGCAAAGCGCGATGTACATCGCAAGCAGGATCCAGGCGGTCGGGTTGATCGTCAGCGAGACCGAGATCTTTTCAAGGTCGATCCCGTCGAGCAAGGCGCGCATGTCGGCGAGCGTGTCAATGGCGACGCCTTCCCGACCCACCTCGCCATCGGACATGGGGTGATCGCTGTCGTAACCCATCAGGGTCGGCATGTCGAAATCGGTCGAAATGCCGGTTTGGCCCGCGTCGATCAGGAACTTGAAGCGTTTGTTGGTGTCCTCGCCGGTGCCGAAGCCCGCGATCTGGCGCATGGTCCAGTTCCGGCCGCGATACATGGTCGGGTAAGGACCGCGGGTGAAGGGATAGACACCGGGCAGGCCGATATCCTCGACCGGTGTGTCGGCGATATCGGCGGCGGTATAGGTGCGCTTCACCGGAAAGTCGCCGAGGGTGAAATACGCTTCCTTCGACTCAGGGGCACGGGCAATGAAGCTGGCGACTTCGTTTTCTTCCCACGCCTTCGCGGCCGCCGCGATTTCTTCGGGAGTAGTTTGGCTGATGGTCTTAGACATGGGGGGTCTCCCTGGAGAATTCTTTTACGATGGCGCTGGCCGCCGAGTAGGGGTCGGTCTGGCGCGACGCGACGCGCGGACTTTGAAGATCGAATGCGCCCTCGGCGCGGAGCCGTTCGAGCATCAGCGTCTCTGCCGCCTTTTGCAGGCGGAAGGCCGATATCTGCGCCCGGCGCTCGATCCCGGCTGGGCCATCGAGGCTTTTCAGGTGCTTGTCGAAGGTAGCAACCAGTTCGTCGAAACCTTCGCCTTCCAGCGCGGAGGTTCCGATCACCGGCGGCAGCCAGCCTTTGGTCAGCGCGCCGCTGATCCCGTCCTTCAGCATCATCTTCAGGTCGGTGAGGGTGCGGTTGGCGTCCGACCGGTCGCATTTCGAAACGACATGGACGTCGGCGATTTCGAGGATGCCTGCCTTGATAGCCTGAATCTCGTCACCCAGGCCCGGCGCCGAAACGACGACTGTGGTCTGCGATGACTTGGCGATCTCCACCTCGTCCTGACCGACGCCGACCGTCTCGATGATGATTTTGTCGAACCCCGCCAGATCGAGGATGTCGACCACGTCGAGCGCCGCATGCGCCATGCCGCCGACCGCGCCATGGGTGGCCATGGAGCGGATGAACACGCCGGGATCGAGCACATGCTCGGACATGCGGATCCTGTCACCCAAGATCGAGCCGCCCGAATAGGGGCTGGACGGGTCTATGGCGACGATGGCCACGGTCTGGCCGGTCCGGCGCAGGTGTGACACCAACCTGCCAACCAGCGTAGATTTCCCTGATCCGGGAACGCCGGTGATACCGATGACATGCGCCCGTCCCGCGCGCTTGTAAATCCGTCCGATCGCCTCGCGAGCCTCGGGCACGCCTGCCTCCGCGCGGCTGATCAGGCGGGCAATCGCCCAGGTCTCGCCTTTCGATGACGGTTCGATCAGATCGAGCGAGGGGATATAGGTGCGCGCCATCACGAGGACACCTCAAGGTGCCGCGCTTGCATTTCGGCAAAGGCCCGGCGGTCATCGACCACGCGCTTGGCCTTGAAGTCCGTGCGCGGATGCGAGTTTGGCGAGACGATCTCGATCAGCGCACGCAGACCCAGCATGTTGTGCAGCTGCGTGGCGACGGCTGCATGGAAGTCCTTCCGACTGTCGTCGCCGCGCGCCCAGCCCTCGTCGTCCTGCTCGACGGAGATCAGCATCTCGTCCATCGTGCCGTCGCGGGTGATGAAGATGCGATGCTCGCCGCCGTAGCCGGGAAGCTGGCTCAGCGCCGCTTCGATCTCGGACGGATAGACGTTCTCGCCTCGGATGGTGATCATGTCGTCTATCCGGCCGATGATGCCCATGGGCAGCTGCGGATAGGTGCGGCCGCAGGGCGTCTGATCGTTGGCCCAGACCGTCAGGTCGCCGGATTCCAACCGAATCATTGGCTGCGAGGTGCGTTCGAGATGCGTGTAGACCGGCGTTCCGCGCTGGCCGTAGGGGACGCGATGGTGCGTCGCCGGATCACAGACCTCGGTATAGACGATGTCCTGCCAGCACATCATGCCGGGAGTCTGCTCGGATCCCGCGACGTTCATCCAGGGCGTCATTTCCCCCATCGAGCCAGAGTCGTAGACCTTGGCGCCATACAGGTCCGCGATTCGGTCGCGGATCGATGGGATCGAAGCGCCCGGCTCGCCCGAGAAGAACATATACTTCAGGCCGAACTTGCGCGGATCGCGACCGTCCTTGATGGCGGTCTCGGCCAGGTGGATGGCGTAGGTCGGCGTGCCGTAAAATCCGGCGGGCTTCAGCATCTCCAGCCATTGGGCGCAGCGCGAGGACATGCCAACTGCACCGGCGCCGAACGGAAAAGCCTTGGCGCGCAGCCGCTCGGCCCCAGCCAGGGCTCCCCAGCTGCCCATGTAGAGCGAGAAGATCGCTGCAACACAGATCGTGTCTCCGGGGCGCATGCCCATCGCCCACATGATCCGTGCATGGGCGTTGCCGAT
>JBJHCH010000084.1:0-17663 GCA_050485905.1 Paracoccaceae bacterium
CGCCCATGCCCAGCTACACCTCGCCCACTGCCGATATGCAGTTCGTCCTGCACGACCTGCTGCGGGTGACCGAAATCGGTATTCCGGGCTATGATGAGCTGGAGCGGGACTTTACCGGCGCGATCCTCGAAGAAGCGGGGCGCATCGCCTCGGAAGTGCTGGCGCCGCTGAACCAGGTGGGCGACCAGCAGGGATGCCGGCTTGAAAACGGCGTGGTCCGCACGCCCGAGGGGTTCGACAAGGCCATGGAAGCGATGCGCGAGGGCGGCTGGACCGCCCTCGACGTGGCCGAGGAATTCGGCGGTCAGGGCCTGCCCTACCTGATGCACACGGCAGTGAACGAGGCTTTCGTCTCGGCCAACATGGCCTTCAATATGTATCAGGGCCTGACCCACGGCGCCTATTCCGCGATCCTGAGCCACGGGACCGAGGCACAGAAAGCGAAATGGCTACCGAAACTCGCCACCTGCGAATGGACCGGCACCATGAACCTGACGGAACCGCATTGCGGCACCGATCTGGGCATGCTGCGCACAAAGGCCGAACCGCAGGACGACGGCAGCTACCTGATCACCGGGCAGAAGATCTTCATCTCGGCGGGCGACCACGACCTGGCCGAGAACATCATCCACCTCGTTCTGGCAAAGGCGCCCGGCGGGGGGGAGGGCACCAAGGGCATTTCCCTTTTCATAGTCCCGAAGTTCGTTGTTGCTGACGATGGCT
This sequence comes from Paracoccaceae bacterium, assembly GCA_050485905.1. GTDB lineage: Bacteria > Pseudomonadota > Alphaproteobacteria > Rhodobacterales > Rhodobacteraceae > JAWLCA01. The sequence goes on from JBJHCH010000084.1 coordinate 724, forward strand.
CCCTTGGTGCCCGCAACGCTGTCTCCTGCGGCAAGGTCGAGGAGAAGATGGGCATCCACGGCAATTCCACCTGCGTGATGAACTTCGACGGCGCGCAGGGCTGGCTGTTGGGCGATCTGCACAAGGGCATGCGCGCGATGTTCACCATGATGAACGAGGCGCGGCTGGGCGTCGGCCTGCAGGGCTATGCCCAGGCAGAGGTCGCCTATCAGAACGCGCTGGCCTATGCCCGCGACCGTCTGCAGGGCCGCGACATCACCGGCGCGCAGAACCCCGACGGCCCGGCCGACCCGATAATCGTGCACCCTGATGTGCGCCGGAGCCTGATGGACCAGAAAAGCTTTGTCGAAGGCGCGCGCGCCTTCACCTTCTGGGGCGCGCATCTGATCGACCGGGCGCACCGGATGGACGACAAGGATGCCGATGGCCTGATTTCCCTGCTGACCCCGGTCATCAAGGGTTTCCTGACCGACCGCGGCTTCGACATGACCGTGCAGGCCCAGCAGATCTATGGCGGCCACGGCTACATCGAGGAATGGGGCATGTCGCAATTCGCCCGCGACGCCCGGATTGCGATGATCTACGAAGGCGCCAACGGCATCCAGGCGCTCGACCTCGTCGGCCGCAAGCTGGCGGCCGAGGGCGGCAAGCCGATCATGGGCTTCTTCGAAACAATCAAGGGCTTCATCAAGGAACACGAAGGCGACGAGGCGCTGAAATCCGGCTACCTCGACCCGCTGAAGAAGGCATCGAAGGATCTGCAGGCGGCGGCGATGTATTTCATGCAGAGCGGCATGAAGGAACCGCGCAACGCGCTGGCCGGGTCCAACGACTTCATGCACCTCTTCGGCCATGTCTGCCTTGGCCTGATGTGGGCGCGGATGGCCAGGGCGGCGCAGGCGGCGCTGGATGCGGGGGCCGACAACCCCGACTTCTACCGCACCAAGCTGGCCACCGGGCGCTACTACATGGCCCGCCAGTTGCCCGCCACAGCGATGCACCTTGCGCGGATAGAAAGCGGAGCCGAGCCCGTCATGGCGCTGGAGGCGGCATCCTTCTAGGCTGCGAACGACGGCAAGGGAGGCACCGATGACCGCGAAACTCTACTGCTTCGGCGAATCCGGCAACGCCTACAAGGCGGCGCTGACGCTGCAACTGGCGGGCGTGGACTGGCAGCCGGTCTTCGTCGATTTCTTCAACGGCGGCACCCGCCGGGCAGACTTCCTGGCGCTGAACCCGATGGGAGAGGTGCCGGTGCTGGCGTGGGGCGGCCGCGTCCTGACGCAATCCGGCGCGATCCAGATCCATGTGGCGGAGAAGACGGGCCGTTTCCTCGGCCCCGACCCCGACGAGACCCGGCGCTGGCTGTTCTGGGACAATCACAAGATGTCGGCCCAGGCCGGCACGCTCAGGTTCGTGTCGAACTTCGTGCCCGCCGACAAGCGGCCCGAGGCGGTGATCCCCTGGCTTTCCGCCCGCTTCCGCCCCGCGCTGAAGGTGCTGGAGGCGCGGCTGGCCGACCGTGACTGGCTGGCAGGCGACGAGCCCACCATCGCCGACTTCGCCTGCTGCGGCTACCTTTTCTACCCCGAACCCTTCGGCTTCGACCGGCCCGACTGGCCGCATATCGACCGCTGGCTGGCGCGGATCAGCGCCCTGCCCGGCTGGAAACATCCCTACGAACTGATGCCCGGCAACCCCTCCGACCGGGCCTGAGGAGGACCGATGCAAGACGCATATATCTACGACGCCTGCCGCACCCCCCGTGGGCGTGGCCGCCCCGACGGATCGCTGCACGAGGTGACGGCCGCGCGCCTGTCGGCGCTCACGCTCAACGCGATCAAGGACCGCAACGATCTGGACACCACCGCCGTCGAGGACGTGATCTGGGGCAATGTCACGCAGGTGGGCGAGCAGGGCGGCTGCCTCGCCCGCACCGCCGTCCTTGCGTCCGATTTCGACGAACGCGTGCCGGGCCTGTCGATCAACCGCTTCTGCGCCAGCGGGATGGAGGCCGTGAACCTCGCCGCCAACCAGGTCCGCGCGGGCGCGGGTCAGGCCTATGTCGCCGGCGGGGTAGAGATGATGAGCCGCGTCGCCATGGGCTCGGACGGGGCCGCCATCGCCGTCGATCCCTCCATCGCCATGACCACCTATTTCGTGCCCCAGGGCATCTCGGCCGACATCATCGCCACGGAATACGGCTTCACCCGCGATCAGGCCGATGAACTGGCCGTCGAATCCCAGCGCCGCGCGGCCAGGGCGTGGGAGGAGGGCCGCTTCGACCGCGCCATCCTGCCGGTGCGCGACCGGAACGGCCTGCCAATCCTGACCCGCGATGAATACATGCGCCCGCAGACCGACATGCAAAGTCTCGGCGCGCTGAAACCCGCGTTCCGGGAAATGGGCGAGGTGATGCCCGGCTTCGACAAGATCGCCACGATGAAATACCCGCATCTTGAGAAGATCGAGCACATCCACCACGCCGGCAATTCCAGCGGCATCGTCGACGGCGCCGCCGCCGTCCTGATCGGCAGCCGCGAGTTCGGCGAGAAATACGGCCTGAAACCCCGCGCCCGCATCCGCGCTACCGCCAAGATCGGCACTGATCCCACGATCATGCTGACCGGCCCGGTGCCCGCCACCGAGAAGATCCTGCGCGACAGCGGCTTGCAGATTTCCGACATTGACCTCTTTGAGGTCAACGAGGCCTTCGCCTCGGTCGTCCTGCGCTTCCAGCAGGCCTTCGACGTGGACCCTGCCCGCGTCAACGTGAACGGCGGCGCCATCGCCATGGGCCACCCGCTGGGCGCGACCGGCGCCATCATCATCGGTACCCTGCTGGATGAGATGGAGCGCAGCGACCGAACCCTCGGCCTCGCCACGCTCTGCATCGCCTCCGGCATGGGCGCGGCCACGATCATCGAGAGGGTCTGATGGCGATCTTCCGCAAGGACAGCGTGCCGCAGACCGACGTGGTCTCATCCTATCCCGATCCCTACAACCTCGGGCGCGGCAACCTGTCCTATAGCCACCTGACTGAGGCCGGCGGGCTGACCCAGTTCGGCGCCGCGCTGGAAACCCTGCATCCCGGCGGCCAGAGCAGCCAGCCCCATTGGGAAGAGCATGAGGATGAATTCCTGTTCATGCTCTCGGGCGCGCTGACGGTGTTCGAGGATGGGGTCGGAACAGTGATCCACCCCGGCGACGCCTGCTGCTGGAAGGCCGGCACCCCCGTCGCCCATACGCTGAAGAACCACACCGACCAGCCGGCGACCTATCTGATCGTCGGCGGCCGCCAGCCGCACAACATCTGCCATTACCCGGGGCTCGACCTGCTGGCCACGCCCGGCGGGTTCACCCATCTCGATGGCACCCCCTACCCCGCGAAGGGAGAGACGAAATGACCGAATTTCACTACGCCACCGATGCCGACGGCGTCGCCACCATCACCTGGGACGTGCCCGGCAAGTCGATGAACGTGATGAGCCTTGATGGCTTTCGCGAACTCGACGGCCATATCGACACCGCCCTTGCCGACGACGCCGTGAAGGGCGTCATCATCACCTCCGGCAAGAAGGACTTTGCCGGCGGCATGGATCTGAACGTGATCGCGCGGATGCGCGACGATGCTGGCGACGACCCTGCCAGGGGCCTTTTCGACGGCATCATGTCGATCCACACCATCCTGCGAAAGATCGAACGCGCGGGCATGGACCCCAAGACGCTGAAGGGCGGCAAGCCCATCGTCGCCGCCCTGCCCGGCACCGCCGCCGGGATCGGGCTGGAAATCCCCCTCGCCTGCCACCGCATCATCGCCGCCGACAACCCAAAGGCCCGCATCGGCCTGCCGGAGATCATGGTCGGCATCTTCCCCGGCGCGGGCGGCACCACCCGGCTTTCGCGCAAGCTGGGCGCGATGGCCGCCGCCCCCTTCCTGCTGGAGGGGAAGATGCAGGAGCCGAAAAAGATGAAAGCCGCCGGCGTGATCGACGAGGTCGTGCCCGCCGAGGATCTGCTCTCCCGCGCGAAAGAATGGGTGCTGAACGCAAAGGACGCCGACATCGTGAAGCCATGGGATGCCAAGGGCTACAAGATGCCCGGCGGCGCGCCCTATCACCCGGCGGGCTTCATGACCTTTGTCGGCGCCTCCGCCATGGTCAACGGCAAGACGATGGGCGTCTACCCGGCGGCCAAGGCGCTGCTGTCGGCCGTCTATGAGGGGTCGCTCGTCCCCTTCGACACCGCGCTGAAGATCGAGGCGCGCTGGTTCACCAACGTCCTGATGAACCCTTCCTCCTCTGCCATGATCCGCAGCCTGTTCCTGAACAAGGAGGCGCTGGAAAAAGGCGCAAACCGCCCCGACGCACCGGATCAGAAGGTCGCCAGGCTGGGCGTGATCGGCGCGGGCATGATGGGCGCGGGCATCGCCTATGTCGCCGCCAATGCCGGGATCGAGGTCGTGCTGATCGACGCCGAACAGGCCTCCGCCGAAAAGGGCAAGGCATATTCCGAGGGCATTCTCGACAAGGGCATCCAGCGCCGCCGCGTGACCGAGGAGAAGAAGGCCGAGGTTCTGGGCCGCATCACCCCCACCACCGACTATGCCGCGCTGAAGGGCTGCGATCTGGTGGTCGAGGCCGTCTTCGAGGATCCCAAGGTCAAGGCAGAGGTCTTTGCCAAGGTTGAATCGGCGGCGGGCGACGACTGCATCCTCGCCACCAACACCTCCACCCTGCCGATCGGCGATCTGGCCAAGGCGTCGCAGCGCCCGGAACAGTTCATCGGCATCCACTTCTTCAGCCCGGTGGACAAGATGCTGCTGGTCGAAATCATTCGCGGCAAGCAGACCGGCGACCGTGCCGTGGCCAAGGCGCTGGATTTCGTGCGCCAGATCCGCAAGACCCCCATCGTGGTGAACGACGCTCGGTTCTTCTACGCCAACCGCTGCATCATCCCCTATCTGAACGAAGGCATGCGGATGGTGGCCGAGGGCGTGAACCCGGTTCTGGTGGAAAACGCCGCCAAGCTGGTCGGCATGCCGCTCGGGCCGCTGCAACTGGTCGATGAAACCTCGCTCGACCTCGGCGCCAAGATCGCCAAGGCGACGCGGGCCGCGATGGGCGACGCCTATCCCGATGGCGCGGTGGATCAGGTGATCTTCTGGATGGTCGAACAGGGCCGGCTGGGCCGCAAGTCCAAGGCCGGCTTCTACGCCTATGACGACGACGGCAAGCGGCAGGGCATCTGGCCCGGCCTCGCCGACCGCTTCCCGCGCGCCGCCGAGCAGCCCGGGGTGACCGAGGTGCAGCACCGCCTGCTCTTCGTCCAGGCGCTGGAGGCCGTGCGCGCGCTGGAGGCGGGCGTGCTGACCGACATCCGCGAAGGCGACGTCGGCGCGATCCTAGGCTGGGGCTTCGCGCCGTGGTCGGGCGGGCCGTTCGGCTGGCTGGATATCCTCGGCGCCGCCCGCGCGGTGGAGCTGGCAGACGCGCTGGCCGCGAAACACGGCGACCGCTTCGCCCCGCCGCAACTGCTGCGCGACATGGCCGCCAGCGGCGACAGCTTCTACGGCCGCTTCGGCCCCCAGGCCAAGGCCGCCTGACCCTGCCGGGGCCGGCCCAGCCGGCCCCGCGCCTTGCGTGCACAGGTTAAGTGCAGGTTAACAAAAAATGCGATTTCGTTTGTTTTCAGTGGTTTGACTTTTTGTGCACGCGTGCACATCCCTGAAAATCCCTACCTCACCCGCAGTGCGATGATCGCCCCCGCCCCCGCGATGGCCACCATCCCCACCCCCTCACGCAGGCCCACGACATCCCCCCACAGGGCGAAGGCCCAGACCACGGCAAAGAACAGCAGCGAATATTCAAACACCGCCACATAGCTCGCCTCGGCGATCTGATAGCCCCGGATCACCAGCCCGACCCCCAGGATCGACCCCACCGCCTGCACCCCCGTCCAGAACAGAAACCTGCCTGACGGCGCGACCCAGCCCCGATCCAGAAACCCCGCCGCCCCCTCGGCCGCCACCACCGGCCAGACCGCCAGCAGGGCCAGCCCGATGATCCCCCAGATCCCCATGAACAGAAAGAAGCCCGAGGTCAGCGTGACCGCCGATTCCCCCGCGCACCAGCGCCGGGTGGCGATGTTGCCCACCGCGTAGAAGAACCCCGCCAGCACCGGCACCAACGTCATGACGGATAGCCGCGCCGGATCGAACCCGATCACTAGCAGCGTCCCCGCAAACCCCACGGCCACCGCCCCGATCCGCGCCGGCCCGATCCGCTCGCCGTAAACCAGCGCCGAGATCAGCAGCACGAAGATCGGCGCCGTGAACAACCCCGCCACCACATGCCCGATCGGCAGAAACGCCAGCGCCCCGAAATAGAGCATCATCGCGGCAGAGTTGAACAGGCTCCGCGCCGCCACCCGACCGGGACGCAGCGGCCGGAACCGCTGCCCCAGCCACACCGCCGCCAGCGCCAGAAGCGGCAACGCCATCAGGCTGCGGGTCAGGTGAAACTGCCACAGCCCGGCCTCGACCGCGATCACGCGCACATAGTTGTCGGTGAAGCCCAGCGTCAGCATCGCCAGCAGCACGCAACCCGCCGCCGCCAGCACGCGGTTGCCCTGCTCCGGCCGCCCCTGATCCTGCGTTTGAGGTGTCGCGATTTCTGCCATGGCCACGTCCCCGACCGGGATTCCTCCTTTCACGGAAGCGGCGCTTCGGCAATAGTCAGGATGCGCGGCGGGCAAGCGAAGGGAGGGCAGGCATGGGCTGGCTGGACGACGAAACGGGGCTGGAGCGGAACGCGGCGAACTTCGTCCCGCTGACGCCGCTGTCGTTTCTCAACCGCGCCGCCGATGTCTTCGCGACCCGCGAGGCGATGGTCTACGGCGCCCGCCGCTGGACATATGCCGACTACCGCGCGCGGGTAACGCGCCTCGCCTCGGCACTGGCCGGGCTGGGGGTTCTTCCCGGCGACGTGGTGGCGACGATCCTGCCCAACATCCCCGCGCAGGCAGAGGCGCATTTCGGCGTTCCCGCCTGCGGCGCGGTGCTCAACACGATCAACACGCGGCTCGATGTCGATACAGTCGCCTATATCCTCGGCCACGGCCGCGCCAAGGTGCTGTTGGTCGATACCGCCTTCCTGCCGCTGGCCGAGGCTGCCATCGCCGCCATGGACGGCCCGCCCCCCGCGGTGATCGAGGTCGCGGATGCGCCGGCCGGTCACCCCGCTTCGGGCCGCCACCCGGAATACGAGGCGCTTCTGGCCGGCGGCGACGAAACCTTCGACTGGCTGATGCCCGGCGACGAGTGGGAAAGCATCGCGCTCAACTACACCTCCGGCACCACGGGGCGGCCAAAGGGTGTGGTCTGCCATCATCGCGGCGCCTATCTGAACGCCATGGGCACGGCCGTCAGCTGGCCTTGGGGGATGCACCCGCGCTACCTGACCATCGTCCCGCTGTTTCACTGCAACGGCTGGTGTCACACTTGGGCGATGCCGCTGGTCGGCGGCACGGTGATCTGCTGCCGCGACATCACCGCCCGAGCGATCTATCAGGCGATCGCCACCGAGAAAGTCACGCATTTCGGGGGCGCCCCGATCGTGCTGAACACCATCATCAACGCAAGGGCCGAGGATCGGCGTCCCTTCGACCATGTCGTACAGGTCTATACCGCCGGCGCGCCCCCCGCCGCGGCCACCTTGGCTGCCATCGAGCCACTCGGCTTCAACGTCACCCAGGTCTATGGCCTGACCGAAACCTATGGCCATATCACCGAATGCATCTGGAACGCCGAGGCCTGGGACGGGTTGCCGCAGGCGGAGCGCGCGCAGGTCAAGGCCCGCACCGGCGTCCTGCAACCGATGGCCGAGGCGGTGACGGTGCTGGACGACCAGATGCAGCAGGTCCCGCGCGACGGCGCGACGCTGGGCGAGGTGGTGATGCGCGGCAACACGGTGATGAAGGGCTACTACAAGAACCCCGAGGCCACGGCCGAGGCGTTCCGGGGCGGCTGGTTCCATTCCGGCGACATCGCATTCCAGCACCCCGACGGCTACATCAAGATCGCAGACCGCGCCAAGGACATCATCATCTCGGGCGGAGAGAACGTGAGTTCGGTCGAGGTGGAGGGCGCGCTGATGCACCACCCCGCCGTGCTGCTGGCCGCCGTCGTCGCCAAACCGGACGAGAAATGGGGCGAAGTGCCCTGCGCCTTTGTTGAACTGAAGGAGGGATGCGAGGCGACCGAGGCCGACCTGATCGCCTTCTGTCGCGAGCGGCTTGCGGGGTTCAAGACGCCAAAGGCCGTGGTGTTCCGCGACCTGCCCAAGACGTCGACGGGCAAGATCCAGAAGTTCGAGCTGCGTGCGCTTGCCAAGACGCTTTGAGTCGGCGTTGTCGCGCCCGCAGGGCTGGGCTATCGTCAGAGCGCAGGCAGAGCAGCAAGGGCCCGTCCCGCCGATGACGGCGCTGAAACAGTATCAACGGCTGGAATCCCCCGGCCTCTGGCGCCCCGCGCCAGAGGCGCAGCGGCGCGATGTCGTGCTGTCGTTCGGCGAGGCGTCGCTGGTCATCTCGGACAGCCGGTCGGACGTGGCGCTGGCACACTGGTCGCTGCCCGCCATCGAGCGGCTGAACCCCGGCGAAGCACCCGCGCTCTACTGCCCCGGCCCCGACGCGTCCGAAACGCTGGAGGTCGAGGACGGCCTGATGATCGACGCGCTGGAACGCGTGCGCCACGCGATCCAGCAGCGGCGGCGGCGCCCCGGTCGGCTGCGCCTTGCGTTGGTCGGTGGAACTGTCGTTGCAATGCTCGCCTTGGGCGCGTTCTGGCTTCCCGGTGCCTTGACCGAGCACACCGCATCAGTCGTGCCACTGACCAAGCGGATCGAGATCGGCCGCATGGTGCTGGCCGATCTGGCGCCCATGACCGGCACATCCTGCCGCGATCCGCTGGCCGAACGCGCCGCCCTGCGCCTGCGCGACCGGCTGCTGGGCGCGCAGGGGGGCGAGATACTGGTGCTTCCCCGTGGTCTGGATACAACCGCACATATTCCCGGCCGTGTGGTGCTGGTCGGGCGCGGCCTGCTTGAGGCGCATGATCGGCCAGAGGTGCTGGCCGGCCACATCCTGGCAGAACGCCTGCGCGCGGATGCTCACGATCCGCTGGTCGATGTGCTGGAATATGCCGGCCTGCGTGCGGTCTTCTCGCTGCTCACTACCGGCGACCTGCCTGCGGGCAGCGTCGCCGGCTTCGGCGCCCGGATGCTGGACGACGCGCCCCAGACCGTCCCGGATGCCGACCTTCTGGCGCGTATGGCTTCGGTCGGCGTGCCGGCCGCACCCTATGCCTATGCGCTGGACCCGAGTGGCGAGGCGACGCTCACGCTGATCGAAGCCGACCCTTTCGCAGATGCATCGCCGCCGCGGCCGGTGCTGGCCGATGCCGACTGGGTGACGCTTCAGGGCATCTGCGGCAACTGAGCCCCGCTACTTCGTGCCGAACATCCGATCGCCAGCATCGCCGAGGCCAGGGACGATGTAGCCATGCTCGTTCAACCGTTCGTCCACCGCTGCAGTGACGATGGGCACATCGGGATGCGCCTCCTTCATCCGGGCGACGCCTTCGGGCGCGGCCAACAGGCACAGGAAGCGGATATTGCGCGCACCGGACTTCTTCAGCAGATCAATGGCGGCGACCGAGGAATTGCCGGTGGCGAGCATCGGATCGACGGCGATGACCAGACGATCCTCCAACTCCGTCGGCACCTTGTAGTAATACTGCACCGGCTGCAGCGTCGCCTCGTCGCGGTAGAGCCCGATGAACCCGACCCGCGCCGCCGGCACCAGTTCCAGGATACCGTCCAGCAGCCCGTTTCCAGCCCGCAGGATTGACACCAACGCCAGCTTCTTGCCCTCGATCGACGGCGCCTCCATCTCGCAGAGCGGCGTCTCGATCCATGTCGTCGTCATCGGCAGTTCGCGCGTGACCTCATAGGCCAGCAGCAGGCTGATCTCCCTCAGCAGCCGCCGGAAGCTCGCCGTCGAAGTATCCTTTTGCCGCATGATCGTCAGCTTGTGCTGCACCAGCGGGTGGGTGACGACGGTCAGATGGTCGGTCATCGGGCGCTCTCCAGTCGTTTTTTCAGTGCCTCGCGGGTGTCGCCGTCGCAGAAGGCCGCGTCAAGCGAGGTGCGGGCGATTTCGGCAAAGACGTCCGCGTCCCAGTCGAAGGCATCGGCCAGCCGGTCGTATTCGCTTGTCATGGTGGTGTGAAAGAACGGGGGATCGTCGGTGGAAACCGTGACCTTCACGCCGCGCCGGTGCAATTCGGCGATGGGATGCTGCCGCCAACCCGGATAGAGCCCAAGCGCGATGTTCGATCCCGGGCAGACCTCCAGCACGACGCCGTCCTCGGCCAGCCGATACACCAATGCCAGATCCTCGATGGCGCGGACGCCGTGGCCGATCCGCTCCACCCGCAGGTCGTCCAGCACGGCGAGGATGCTGTCTGGCCCACCCCATTCGCCTGCGTGCGCCGTCAGGCGCAACCCGGCCTCCCGCGCCATGTCGAAGCTGTAGGCGAAATCCTTTGGCTCCCCCGCGGTTTCATCCCCGGCAATGCCGAAGCCGACAACCCAGTCGCCCGCCGTCTCGGCCGCGCAGCGCGCGGTCTCGCGCGCCTTTTCGGGGCCGAAGTGGCGGATGCAGGTGACAATGCCGCGCAGCGCGACCGTGTGTCCCGCTGCCGCCTCTCGGATCGCCTGAAGGTATTCGACCCATGCACCCAGATCGCGGCCGCCGCAGAAATCGGGCGACAGGAAGGTTTCGCAATAGATCACCCCGCTGGCCGCGCTTTCGTCGAGTACGGCGCGGGTCAGGCGGGCATAGTCGTCGGGCGATTTCAGAACCGAGGTGGCCGCCTCGTAGACCCGCAGAAAGTCCCAGAAGTCGGAAAAGCGGTAATTGCCGCTCTCATCAAAAATCCCGCCGATATCGACATGTCGCTCGCGTGCCAGGCCGCGGATGAAAGCCGGTGGCGCGGCGCCCTCCAGATGCAGGTGAAGCTCGATCTTTGGCAGGTCGATCAGGGTCACAGGAAGCTCCGTCCATGGCCGGGCGCCGGCAGGCCCAGATGCGCCGCGATGCTGGCGCCGACATCGGCAAAGGCACAATGCCCGATCTCGCCCGCGCCAGCGCCCGCCAACAGCACCGGCACGCGCTCACGCGTATGGTCAGTGCCGCGCCATGTCGGGTCGTTGCCATGATCGGCGGTGAAGACCATCAGATCGCCCGGCCGCATCGCGGCCAGAAGCCGGCCGGCCCAGCCGTCGAACCGCTCCAGCGCGCGGGCGTAGCCTAAAACGTCGCGTTGATGGCCGTACAGCGTATCGAACTCCACGAAATTGGCGAAAGTGAACGACCCATCCTCGGCTTCGCCCACCAGTCCAATAAGATGCGCGAACAGCGCCGCATCATCCGGCCCCTTGTGGCGGCGAGCGATGCCCCGGCCCGAGAAGATGTCGCCGATCTTGCCCACCGCATGGGTGACGCGACCGGCCTCGAAAGCGATGTCCAGCAGCGTCCGTGCCGGGGGGGCGATGGCATAATCGTGCCGGTTGCCGGTGCGGCGGAACGCGCCCGGTTCCCCCACGAACGGCCGCGCGATCACGCGGCCGACTTTCATCGCGTGCAGCCGGGGTGCCAGCGCCTTGCACAGCGTCAGCAGCCGATCAAGACCAAAGACCTCCTCGTGCGCGGCAATCTGGAACACGCTGTCGGCCGAGGTGTAGCAGATCGGCCAGCCGGTCCTTACATGCTCCTCGCCCAACGCCTCGATGATCGGGATGCCCGAGGCGTGGGTATTGCCCAGCGTGGCGCCGGTTCCCGCAAGCCGCGCCACCTCTGCCACCAGGTCTGGCGGAAAGGTCGGGGTGGTGTCAGGGAAATAGTGCCAGTCCCAAGGCACCGGCACGCCCGCGAGTTCCCAATGACCCGAGGGCGTATCCTTGCCGCGCGAGACCTCGGTGGCGGCGCCCCAAAGGCCCGACGGCGCGGCGTCCAGTCCCGGCGCGTCCCCGCCCGACCCGAGGCGAATGGCCGCGCCCAGCCCCAGACCGTCAAGGTTCGGCATGTTAAGGGGGCCGCTCCGCCCCTCCTCCGCCCGCCCCGCCGCACAGGCCTGCGCGATATGGCCCAACGTATTCGCGCCCTCGTCGCCGAAATCGGCAGCATCCGGGGCACCGCCGCAGCCGGCGGAATCCAGCACGATCAGGAACGCGCGCATCAGCCGATCCGGCCCAGGATCAGCGGCGGTTCGTCGACCGGCCCGCTGCCCAATGAAAAAGCCGCCGCGACGGCCGCTGCGGCGCGGTCAGCCGCCTCCTCGGTCGCCGCGTGGACCAATGCGATCGGCAGGTCGGGCGCGACCTCCTCGCCGATGCCGGCGATTTCCGACAGTCCGACAGATGGGTTGATCCGGTCGCCGTCGCGCTGCCGCCCGGCGCCGAGCGCGACGACAGCCAGTCCAAGCGCTGTACCGTCGATCGCTGTCACGATGCCTTCGCGCGGTGCGTGGACCTCCCGGACAACGGGCGCCGATGGCAACCTGTCAGGCCAGCGCTCGACGAAATCCGATGGCCCGCCCATTGCCGCGACCATTGCTCCGAAGACCTCTGCCGCGCGCCCGTCTTCCAGCACCCGCGCGATGCGGCCCGCGCCGTCTGCGGCATCGGCCGCGATCCCGCCGAGCGCAAGCAACTCCCCGCCCAGCGCGCAGGCCACCTCGCATAGCGCATGGTTCACCGATGACCCGGTCAGGGTCTCCATCGCCTCGATCACTTCCAATGCGTTGCCCATCGCGGTCGCCAGCGGCTGCGACATGTCGGTCAGCAGCGCAACGGTCATGCATCCCGCGCCCTGTGCCGTTTCGACCAGCGAACGCGCCAGCGCCTCGGCCTCTGATTGGGTCTTCATGAACGCACCCGACCCGACCTTCACATCGAGAACCAGCCCCTCCAGTCCCGCCGCCAGTTTCTTCGACAGGATCGATGCGGTGATCAGGTCGATGGATTCCACCGTGCCGGTCACATCGCGGATCGCGTAGAGGCGCCGGTCGGCGGGCGCCAGATCGGCCGACGCAGAGACGATGGCACAGCCGACCTCGGCCGTCACGCTGCGCAACCGGTCGAGATCGACATCCGCACGGTAGCCGGGGATCGCCTCCAGCTTGTCGAGCGTGCCGCCGGAATGGCCCAACCCGCGGCCCGAGATCATCGGCACATAGGCCCCGCAGGCGGCCAGCGCCGGGGCGAGCACAAGCGACGTGCAATCGCCAACGCCCCCGGTCGAATGCTTGTCGAGCACGGGGCCCGGCAGGTCCCAGTCCAGCACCACCCCGCTGTCGCGCATCGCTCGTGTCAGTGCGACACGGCCCGCGTCCGACAAGCCCCTGAGACAGGCCGCCATTGCGAATGCACCTGCCTGGGCATCGCTGACCTCACCGGACGCAAGACGGGCGGCAAACCAGGCAAGCGCCTCGGGCGACGGTGTGTGTCCGTCGCGCAGTGCTGTGATGATGCTGCGCGCATCGGCCCCTGACGCCATGTCAGGTCGGTTCCATGTGACGACGAGAAAAGCCCCCTGGCAGCAAATCAGCGATTGTCATCACCCGCTGCCGCCCCGAAACCGTTAACATCGTCACCGGGACGTCGGGCGCACCGAATTCCGCCAGCTTCTGGCGACAGCCGCCGCAGGGGGAAACCGGCTCATCGCTGTCGCCGATAACCACCACCTCGACCAGTTCCGTCTCGCCTGCAGCAACCATTGCCGCAATCGCCCCGGCCTCGGCGCAGGTTCCCTCTGGGTAGGCAGCGTTTTCGACGTTGCAGCCAACAAAGACCGCGCCCGATGCCGAACGCAGTGCCGCGCCGACCGCGAAACCCGAATACGGCACATAGGCGTTCTCGCGCACCACCCGCGCCGCCTCGATCAAAGACATCCGATACTCCTATGCGACCCGCGCGCCGACTGTGCGGCGCAACCGCGCCTCATTCAAGGGGGTCCCCATCCGGCACGGTGGAGAGCAGTGCCAGCGCCTCGGCGTGGATGGAGCGGTTCGCGGCCGCCAGAATACGGCCGCCGCCATGGGCGGGGCGGCCGCGCCAGTCAGTGACCACGCCGCCAGCCGCGGTGATCACTGCAATCGGCGCTTGGATGTCGTAGGGCTGCAACCCCGCCTCGATCACCAAGTCGATCTGGCCGCCCGCGATCAGGGCATAGGCATAGCAGTCGAGGCCGTAGCGGGTGAGGCGCACCCGCTCTGCCACGCGGCGGAACCCTGCCTCCTCATCTTTGCTACCAACCTCGGGAAAGGTTGTGAAAAGTACCGCCTCCGATAGCGGGCGCGGAGCACGGGTTGCGAGGGCCGCGCGGCCACGCGGGCCATCCAGTTTTGCCAAGCCAAGCCCGCCGCAGAACCTCTCACCGATGTACGGCTGGTCGATCAGGCCGAAAACCGGCCCGGCCTCAGCGGATAGGGCAATCAGGACGCCCCAGGTCGGTGTTCCGGACATGAAGGAGCGTGTGCCGTCGATCGGATCGATGACCCAGGTCAGTCCGCTGCTGCCCCGGGCGCTGCCCATTTCCTCGCCCAGAACGCCGTCTTGCGGGCGCCGTCGGGCCAGCACGGCGCGCATCGCCGCCTCGGCCTCGCGGTCGGCAATTGTCACCGGATCGAAACGGCTGGCTTCCTTGTTGTCTATGTCCAGACCGGTGCTGCGAAAATGCCGCAGGGTTGCGACACGCGCCGCGTCCGCCATTTCGTCAGCCGTTGTCAGGATATCGACGCGTTCTGCGTCCGAGAAGTCCATGCTGCCCGCCCAGTGGTTGCCCCGACAGGCAGGGTCGTAACCACGCGGCATATATCAGTCAAGCGACCGGGGCACGGCGTTCGCGCCCCGGTGGTCGCGTGGTCAGGCCACGTCGCTCAAGACGCGGGCGAGGTCGAACAACCGGCCGCGCTGCTGTTCCGGGATGGCGTAGAACGTGCGCACCAGTTCCAGCGCCTCCTTGTCGCCCATCAGATCAGATGCGGGCTGGCCGCCGGCAACCGCCTCGTCCATTCCCTCGAAGAAGAACCCGATGTTCACGTCCAGCGCGCGGGCGATGTCCCACAGCCTGGATGCACTCACCCGGTTCATGCCCGTTTCGTACTTCTGGATCTGCTGGAACTTGATCCCGACTTCGTCGGCCAGCTGCTGCTGGGTCATGCCGATCATCCACCGGCGATGTCTGATACGCTTGCCGACATGGGCATCCACA
Organism: Paracoccaceae bacterium; assembly: GCA_050485905.1. Taxonomy (GTDB): domain Bacteria; phylum Pseudomonadota; class Alphaproteobacteria; order Rhodobacterales; family Rhodobacteraceae; genus JAWLCA01. The sequence goes on from JBJHCH010000084.1 coordinate 16,060, forward strand.
GGGTGTTTCATATCATACTCCACTCAACCTACTGTATCAGTAGAAGCAAGTTTCGTGCCAAAAAGACACCGTCCCGAAAATAAATCAGGCGGCCGGATCGATCGGCAGGCGGATGCCGAGGCGGCAGGATTCATCGGTGGTATTTGTCTCAATCTGTCGAGCGAAGCCATCACCAACCCGTCGTGGATCTGCGTTTTTCGCATCTTGCAAATCATAATGCGAAAATTCAGGGACAATTGCAACGGCTGGTTGTGCCCAAGCTTTGCTTTTCGCCCAAGTGTCGATGCAGTCTGAGACTTTGCCTGCTCGCCTTGTGATTGCTTTCTGCGCTATGCAGTCGGCGAAAGGCACCAAGGAGCCATCCCATGCACGCGCTGCGACTCGACCGGCACGATCAGCCCCCGGAACTGGTTGACATACCGCGACCCGAACCTGGCCCGGGCGAGGCGCTCATCCGGATCGCCGCCTGCGGGCTCAACTTCGCCGATCTGCTGATGATAGACGGCAGGTATCAGGAACGCCCCGAGCTGCCGATGACGCTGGGCATGGAACTTTCCGGAACCGTGGAGTCACTCGGCCCCGGCGTCACCGATCCCGTCCCCGGCACGCGGGTTGCGGTCTTCTGTGGCATGGGCGGGTTGGCAGAATGGGGGTGCTTTCCGGCCGACCGCTGTCTGCCCCTGCCGGATGCCATGCCCTTCGACGTCGCCGCGGCGTTCCAAGTCGCCTATGGCACCAGCCATCTCGCCCTCGATCACCGCGCGCGGCTGCAGGCGGGCGAAACCCTGCTGGTCACCGGCGCGGCGGGCGGGGTCGGGCTGACCGCGGTGGAGATCGGCAAGCAGATGGGGGCCCGCGTGATCGCTTGTGCCCGCGGCGCGGAAAAGCTTTCCGCCGCCCGGAATGCCGGCGCCGATCACCTGATCGACAGTGCGACGGACAATCTGCGCGATGCGGTCCGCGCCCTCGGCGGGGCCGATGTCGTCTATGACGCGGTCGCGGGCGACCAGTTCGACGCCGCGCTGCGCGCGACGCGGCCCGAGGGCCGGCTGCTCACCATCGGCTTCGCCAGCGGCAGCGTACCGCAGATCCCGGCTAACCTGCTGCTGGTAAAGAACCTCACCGTGATCGGGCTCTACTGGGGCGGCTACCTGACCTTCAATCCCGGCGCCTTGAAGCAAAGCCTTGCCACGCTGATGGACTGGTATGCCGAGGGGCGCCTTTCGCCGCACATCAGCCATCGGTTGCCGCTGCAGCAGGCGACAGAGGCGCTGGATCTGCTGCGCACGCGCCGGTCAACCGGCAAGGTCGTGGTCACGATGCCTGGCTGATTGCCGGGCGGGACGGCGCCAGCCGGTTCCTATAGGCGTGCCGGATCATCTCTGCCAGCGCGCCCACCACCTGACGCTGCACTGGCTCGCCCACATACATGTTGATGCGCGTGGTTCCCAGATCGGGCAGCGCACCGCCATGGGCGATCGGCTCCAACTGATAAGGCGCTGCCCCCTCGACCAGCGCGTGGACCGCCAGATCGGCGCTGACGCTTGCCTCGATGGAGCGGGAACTCTCCGATTCGACCGCCATGATCCATGGAATGCCAGCGC
>JBJHCH010000085.1:0-17238 GCA_050485905.1 Paracoccaceae bacterium
CTGTGGTCGGCGGAGACCGAGAACGGCCCGAGGCTTCTGATCTGTGAGGGCATGCCATCGGCACGGCACTTCGCCGATCTGATGGACAGCGCCGCATCGCAATGGTCAACGCACGCGCCGCCCGCGGATCAAAGGCTCGCCTAAGATGGGCGGCCCGCACCGCCTGCGCTATTCTGCGACGACCCATGTCGGCCGTGTTCGCAAGGTCAACGAGGACAGTATCCTTGCGATCCCCGAGTTGAGCATCTGGGTGGTATCGGACGGCATGGGCGGGCATGCCGCGGGCGATTTTGCCAGCCAGACCGTCGTCGATGCGCTGGCGGTTCTGCCCCGCAATCTGGAGCCGGGCGATCTGATGCGCGCCGTGCGGGCAGCGATTCAACGCGCCCACGACCGGATCCGCGAAGAGGCAAAGGCCCGCGACGCCGACATGATCGGTGCGACCGTCGTGGTGCTGATCATCGCCGATGGGCACTTCGTCGCTTTCTGGGCAGGCGACAGCCGACTTTACCGCTTCCGCGACAATGAGGTGGAACTGTTGACGACGGATCACTCGGTCGTTGCCGAACTCGTCCTCTCGGGCCAGATGACATGGGACGAGGCAGAGCATCACCCCCATTCCAATGCGATTACTCGCGCCGTGGGCGTGGGCGATGCGCTGGAACTTGACAAGATCCGGGGCACGGTGACGCGGGGCGACCGCTTCCTGCTGTGTTCTGACGGGCTGACCAAATACGCCGACTTCGCCACTTTGCGGCGGCAGGTGAGCCACGCGCCGATCGAGACGGTGACCGACCGGCTGATGCAGCTTGCACTGGATGGCGGCGGGGCCGACAACATCTCGATTATTATCGTGGATGTGACCTGAGACAGCCCCGACCATGCGGGGTGGATTGCCCCCCGGCTTTGTAACAGATATGTAACGTGCCTGCGTGAAGCCCCGCAACCGCCCGAGGTCGCGCAGCTCGTCACCCACCGTTGCAGGAGACCCCGATCCCAGATGTCCGGCGCCACTGTATTCCTGCACTTCGCTGGCGCTGTCGCGCTCCTGCTCTGGGCGACCCGCATGGTGCGGACGGGGGTGGAGCGCGCCTATGGCCCGGCACTTCAGGGAATGCTGCAACGCGCCTTCCGAACCCGCCCGCAGGCGGTGTTGGCCGGCGGGTTGCTGGCCGCGGCCCTGCAAAGCGCGACGGCCGTCGCGCTGATCGTGTCAAGCTTCGTCGCCACCGGCTATGTCACCGCGACCCGGGGCATCGTGGCGCTGCTCGGCGCCGATCTGGGGTCGGCGCTGGTGGCGCGACTGCTGCGACTTGACCTGTCGCTGCTGATCCCTGCGCTGATCCTGGCCGGCACCCTGGCCTTTCGGATGAGCGAGGCGCGGCGGACGCGGCAGATCGGGCGCATCATGGTCGGCATCGCGCTGCTGCTCTTGTCGCTGCAGATGCTGGCCCAGGCGTCGGAGCCGCTGCGCGACAGCCAGATCCTGCCGCTGATCCTTGGCTATCTGTCGCGCGACTGGTTCACCGCATTCGTCGTGGCGGCGATCATGGCCTGGGCGTTTCATTCCAGCATCGCCGCCGTGCTGCTGGTCGCCGCGATGGCCGACCAACGGCTGATCCCGCCAGAACTGATCGTGCCGCTGATCCTTGGCATCAATTTCGGGGCGACGCTGGTGGCGCTTTACCTGGGCCGCAGCGTTGCGCCCGACGGACGGGTGGTGCTGTTCGGGAACGTGCTGCTGCGTGGCGCTGGCGCGGCGCTGGCGCTGGTGCTGCATCATTTCGTGACGCTCGACGCAGCCCTGCGCGGCCTGCCGACCGGCGAGGCCGCGGTGCTGACCCATATTGCGTTCAACGCGGCCGTGCTGATCCTCGGCACCCTGCTGGCGGGGCCGGTGGCGCGTCTGGCGTCGGGCCTGTCGAAATCCGCCGTCCCGACCAGCCTGGACGAGACACAGCCCTCGACTGCGCTGAACGAGGATGACCTTGCCCGCCCGGCGCAAGCGGTGGCGAATGCACAGCGAGAGCTGATTGCGATGTGCGGCAAGGTGGAACTGATGCTGGATGCGGTGATGGAGCAGTTCCGGCGCCCGCGCGGGCAGGATCTGCGGCTGCTGGCGCGCTACGACGATCAGGTGGACGACATCCACATGCGCATCAAGCTTTACCTCGCACGGATCGCGGACGAGGATCTGAGCGAGGAGGAGCAGCAGCAGGTCTATGACCTGATGAACGCCTCGATCCAGTTGGAGCAGATCGGCGACATCGTCTCGCGCGCGATGGTGGTGAAGATCGACAAGCGCGCCGGGGCGGGCATGGAGTTTTCCGAAGAGGGCTGGCAGGAGCTGCGCGCGATCCACGAGGAGGTGCGGCGCAATGCGCGCCGGGCCTTCAACGTGCTGCTGTCGGGCGATGTGGAGGCGGCGCGGGAACTGGTCCGCAACAAGGAAACCCTGCGCGAGATGGTGCGGGACAGCACGACCGCTCATCTGCAGCGATTGCGGCGGGGGCTGGACCGCAGCGTGGCCACCAGTTCGCTGCATATCGACACGCTGCGCGACCTGAAGGAGGTGAATTCCCTGCTGGTCGCGCTGGCCTATCCGGTGCTGGAACATCGCGGCCTGCTGAAGACGACGCGGCTGGCCTGAGGGCCGGTTGTGCGGCGCCGGGGCCGCCCATATGGTGGCGCCCGCAAGGCGGGCGGATGAGGCGCGGGTGCTGATCGGGGATCCATTGACTCTGGCGGTGACGGCGTTCGCGGTCGCGCTGGTGGGGCTGTCCAAGGGCGGGCTGGGCGGGGCCTTTGCGCTGATGGGCGTGCCGGTGATGGCGCTGGTTATGCCCCCCGTACAGGCGGCGGCGATCCTGCTGCCGGTTCTGCTGATGATGGATGCGGTGGGGCTGTGGACCTGGCGCTGGCAATGGGACACGCGGGTGGTGCGGCTGATGCTGCCGGCGGCGATCCTGGGTATCGGGGTGGGCTGGCTTGCGGCCTCGGTCACGTCCGACGATGCGGTGCGGCTGATCGTCGGGCTGGTGGCGCTAGGCTTCGTGTTGCGGATGGTGGCGGTGGGCTGGCTGCGGCGGGCGCCGGTGGGACCGCCGGTGCATCGGCCTTGGCTGGCGCAGGTGGCGGGGGTGATTTCCGGCTTCACCAGTTTCGTGGCCCATGCCGGGGGGCCGCCCTATCAGCTTTATGCCCTGCCGCTCAGGATGGCGCCGCGGATCTATACGGCGACGAGCGTGCTGTTCTTTTCGGTCGTCAACTGGGTCAAGGTGCTGCCCTATGCGGCGCTGGGGATGTTCGAGCCGCAGGTGCTGGGGATGGCGGCGGTGATGCTGCCGGTGGCGGTGGTTTTCGTGCTGCTGGGGGCGGCGGTGGTGCGGCGGATGCGGGCGGAGATCTTCTATCCCATCATGTATGTGATGATCGCGCTGGTGTCGGTGAAGCTGATCCATGACGGGCTGCGGATCTTCGATTGAGGGGGGTTGGGCAAGTTGCCCAAAAAATCAACCCTTTGATTTGCAACGATTTCGTCTTTTCTGTTTACTTGCCCTTAACCTGCCCAGGCCCCCAAACGGCCTATCCCACCGCCCCGGCGAGTGCGTCGTAGACTCGTGGCGCGGCGGCCAGCGCCTGCCCGCCGGCCAGCAGATCGGGGAAGCCGGCGATGCGGCCACCCGCCTCTTGCACCATCAGCAGGCCGGCGAGGCAGTCCCAGGAATTCATGTGCGGCTCGTAATAGCCGCCCAGCCGGCCGGCGGCGACATCGGCCAGCATCATCGCGCCCGATCCGTTGCGGTAGAAGACCCCGCCCGCCTGCAACAGCCGCAGGATCACGCCCGATACCTGTTCCGGCGGGGTGCGGTGGCTGGCGCCGATGGCGGTCTGGCTGTTCTGCAGCATCAGATCGCCACGGGCCACGAGCGTCGTGCCATTCAGCGTGACGCCCGCGCCGCGCCGGGCCGAGAAGGTCTCGCGCGCCAGCGGCACATGGGTCACGCCCACGACCGTCTGGTCATCCTGCACCAGCGCGATCACCACGCACCAGTGCGGCAGCCCGGCCAGATAGGGGGCGGTGCCGTCGATCGGGTCGATCACCCAGGTGAAGCCGGTGCTGCCGGTCGCATGGCCGTCTTCTTCGCCCAGGATCGCGTCGCCGGGGAAGGCGGCGGCGATGCCCTGACGGATCAGCGCCTCGACTTCCCTGTCCGCCTGGCTGGCCATGTCCTGCGCATTGGCCTTTTCGTCGATCACCAGCGTGTCGCGGCGGGTGAAGTAATCCAGCGCCAGTGCGCCGCCGTCGCGGGCAAGATCCAGCGCCAGCGCGTGGCGCGCGTCGATCGGGTCGGTCATGGGGTCTCCGTTCAGGGCTTCAGGCGACGCGGGTCAGGTCGCGGTCGTCGATCACAAGACTGACGGCGGTGCCTTCGTCAAGCCGATCCTCGGCAATGGGCCGCGAGACGAGCAATTCGCCCGCGCCGGTTTTCACCACATATTCGCGCCGGCTGCCGAGATAGACGACCGAGACAATCTCGGCCGGGCCGCCGGGGGTCAGGCGGATGCGTTCGGGGCGGATCGAGATTGCCGCAGCACCATCGGGGCCGGCGAGCGGGTGGTCGAAATCGGGCGCGGTGAAGCGGCCGTTTGCCACCGCCCCCTCGATCAGGTTGGCGTCGCCGATGAAATCGGCCACGAAGCGGCTGGCCGGGCGATCGTAAAGGTCGCCGGGCGTGCCGATCTGGGCGATCTTTCCGGCCTGCATCACCACAATCCGGTCGGACACGGCCAGCGCCTCTTCCTGATCGTGGGTGACATAGACGGCGGTCAGGCCGAACCGGCGTTGCAGGTCACGGATCTCTGCCCGCACCCGGCGGCGAAGCTTGGCGTCCACGTTCGACAGCGGCTCGTCGAACAGCAGCACGTCGGGTTGCTGGACGATGGCGCGGGCCACGGCGACGCGCTGCTGCTGGCCGCCCGACAGTTCCGAGGGCAGGCGGTCGTGCAGGCCGATCAGGCCGATCATGTCGAGGATCTCTCGCGCCTTTTCGCGGGCCTGCGCCTTTGGCTCCCCCCGGATCGTGGGGCCGTAGGCGACGTTGTCGAGGACCGACATATGCGGGAACAGCGCGTAGGACTGGAACACCATGCCGACATTGCGTTCCGATGCCGGGTCGCGGCTGACGTCGCGCCCGGCGATCAGCACCTGCCCCGATGTGGGCAGTTCCAACCCGGCGATCAGGCGGAGCGACGTGGTCTTGCCGCAGCCCGAGGGGCCGAGGAAGGTGACCAGTTCGCCCTTGCGGATCGACAGGCTGATGGAATCGACGGCCAGCGCCTCGCCATAGCGTTTGGTGACGTTGATGAATTCGATGGCGGTGTCGGACATGGCTTCTCTATTCGGCGGGGGTGGGGGCGGTGCCCTGCAATTCGGTGCGGCGGCCCAGTTTGCGGGTGCCGACCAGAAGCTGGATCAGCGCGACGCACAGGATCATCACGATCATCAAGACGGCGGAATAGGCGATGGCGAGGGCGAATTCGCCGTTTTCCACCCGGCCCATGATATAGGCGGTGGCCATGTTGTGCCGGGCCGAGACGAGGAAGATCACGGCGGACACGGCGGTCATGGCGGTGACGAAGGAATAGACCAGCGCGGTGAAGATCGCCGGGCGGATGAGCGGCAGCACCACCTTGCGCAGCGTGACCATGCCGCCGCCGCCCATGGTTTGCGACGCCTCCTCCATCGAGCGGTCGATCTGGGCGAGGGCCGCCATGCCCGCGCGCATGCCCACGGGCATGTTTCGGAAGACAAAGCAGATCACAAGGATCGCCATGGTGCCGGTGATGTCGATGGGCGGCACGTTGAAGGCGGCGACGTAGCTGACGCCGACCACGGTGCCGGGGATGGCGAAGGAAAGCATGGTGCCGAATTCGAACGCCCGCTTGCCCGCGAAATCCTGCCGGGCGATCAGCCAGGCGGTGACGATGCCGATGCAGGTGGTCAGCGGCGCTGCGATGGCCGAGACCCAGAGCGTGGTGATCATCGAGTTCCAGGCCGAGCCATAAAGCTGCAACCCGCCTTGGGCGAATTCGAAGCGGAAGGCTGTGTCCAGATGGGCGAAGGTGGGGGTCAGATCCCAGCGGCCGATGTCCTGCACGAAGCCGCCCGAGATGACGATGCCGTAGACGCCGAGCGTGAACAGCACCCAGGGGATGATGAGGGCGACGGCGGCGATCTTCATCACCGGTGGCAGGGGCGCGGCGAGGCCGGCGTCGGATTTGCCGGTGACGGTGACATAGGATTTGCGCCCCAGCCAGCGCATCTGCAGCCAGAAGGCGATGAGGGTGAGGCTGAGCAGGATCATCGCCAGCGTGGCGGCATTGCCAAGGTCATATCGCGCGCCGACGACGGCGAAGAAGATCTTGATCGACAGCACCTCGTAGCCCCCGCCGAGGACGATGGGATTGCCGAAATCGGCCAGGCTTTCGATGAAGGCCAGCAGGAAGGCGGCGGCAAGGCCGGGGCGCAGAAGCGGCCAGGTGACGGTGCGGAAGGTGGTCAGCGGGCGGGCGCCGAGGGTTTTCGAGGCTTCCTCCAGCGTCGGATTTATCGCCTCCAGCGTGCCCAGCAGGACAAGGAAGGTGATCGGGGCGAAGGCCAGAACCTGCGCCATCAGGATGCCGGGCAGGCCGTAGACCCAGCGGGTGGGGCGGATGTCGAACAGATCCGCGCCAAGCTGCGTCAGGATGCCGGTGCGGCCGAAGAGCACGATGATGGCGACGCCGACGACGAAGGGCGGCGTGATGATCGGCAGGATGGAGATGGCGCGCAGGGTCTGCTTGAAGCGGAAGTCGGTGCGCGCGACCAGCATGGCCAGCGCGAGGCCGAGGAGCGTGGAGAGCGTGGCGGCGAGGATGCCGAGGACCAGCGTGTTGATGACCACCCCGCAGCGCCCGGTGCCCTGCAGGCAGTTCAGCCGCCACAGTTCCGGCGCCATCAGCCGCTGGGCGAACTGGCTGACCGCAAAGCTGCCGTCGGGGCCGATGAACGCGGCGAGGCCGAGTTTCAGGATCGGGAAGAAGACGAAGGTGGTCAGCAGCCCGACCACCATGACGATGGCGATGGAGGCGAACCGCTCTCCCCGGCAGAAGCCGCGCGCGGCGATCACCTCGGCCAGCAGACCCAGAAATGCGAGCGCGGTGACGAAGCCGCCCCAGCCGAAGCCCGGCTGGCCATCCGCCGCCGCCGGGAACAGCGCGGCGACGCCCGGCATCGCCGGGCCGCGCAGGCCGATGGCAAAGCCCTGCAGCACCACCAGCGCCAGACCGGCGATGATCAGCGGAGGGGCTGCGGCATGGCGGCGCCAGTCGGCCACGGTCATCGACAGGCCCGCCAGCGTGGCGGCGATCAGCACCGGCGGCAGCAGCCAGACCCGGCCGCCCAGCGCCTCCATCAGCGCCGAGGCGGCGGGGCCGGCGCCCAGCCCCGCGCCGCGATGCCAGGGCAGCGCCAGAAGCGCCACAAGCAGGAGGCCGAGCCAGACAGCGCCGGCCCGGCCCCCGCTCATCCCCTCGCGGAGAGCGCCTTGGATCACTGCGGCAGCGATCCGATCTCGGCATCCCAGCGCGAGAGCAGGCGCTGGCGCTCTTCACTGCTGCCGTAGAGCGCGAAGTCGTAGTCGATGAGCTTGATGTCATCGAGGTTGGGCGATTCCGGCGGCGTCGAGGCGTTCACGTTCGACGGCACCTGGAAGCTGTTCGCCTCGACCCCCAGTTCCTGCGCTGCGGCGGAAAGCGCCCAGTCGTACCAGATGCGCGCATTGTCCGGGTTCGGCCCGCCGGCGATGATCGACATCGACCCGACCTCGTAGCCCGTGCCCTCGCACGGCGCCACGGTCACGATCGGCGCGCCCTGCACCGCCTGCGCCACCGCGTCGTGCATGAAGACGATGCCGATGGCGGTTTCACCCGTCGCCGCGGCGCGGATCGGTGCGCTGCCCGACTGGGTATACTGGCTGATGTTGGAGTGAAGCTGCGCCATGAACTCGAACGCCTCGTCCTCTCCCATCAGCTGCACGAAGGTCGCCAGCATCGTGTAGGCCGTGCCCGAGGAGTTCGGGTTCGCCACCTGGATGTCGTCGCGATAGGCCTCGTCCAGCAGGTCGGCCCAGCAGGCAGGCGGGTTGTCGGTCACCAGATCGGAATTGTAGCCGTAGCCGAGGCCGCCGGCATAAATGCCCACGGTCTTGTAATCGGCCGTTTCGGCCTGACGCACCGCCCAGTCCTGCAACTCGCCCAGCATCGGCGATTCGTAGGCTTCGGTCAGATCCTCCTGCGCGGCCTGCAGATGCGGGTCGCCGGTGCCGCCCCACCAGATGTCGCCGCGCGGCTGGCCCTCTTCGGCCTTGATCTGGGCATAGGTCTCGCCCGAGGACCGGCGGGTCATCAGCACGTTGATCCCGGTCTCGCGCTGGAATGCCTCGGACATCACGCGGCACCAGTTTTCGTCAACCGAACAATAAAGCACCAGTTCGCCCTGGGCCTGTGCCGGAACCGCATAGCCGGCCAGTGCCGTCGTGGCTGCCAGCGCGTAAGCAAATCTTTTCATGTCATCCTCCTTGTTGTCGGTTTTGCGCTATCATCGCCGCATGACGGTTGCGCGACAAGGGCTGACCTCCGCCGCGGCGCGGCATGGCTTTCTGCATCGCGGCTGCGCGCCCGATCCGACCTTACCCTAGGGCAACATCATCAAATCTACATATGCGTTGACACTTTGGGCGCGATTGTCTTGTCTTGTCCCTACGACGGCGCCGGCGGGCCGATGCGGCTGTGCCGGGGCACGAAAGAGGCGCTAGACGCCAGACAAAAGGGAGAACACCATGAACAAGATCCTTCTGGGAACCGTTACCGCGGTCGGCATGTCGCTGGCGGGTGGTGCGGTTGCACAGCAGACCTTCATTTCGATCGGCACCGGCGGCGTCACCGGCGTCTATTACCCGGCTGGCGGCGCTGTCTGCAGCCTGGTGAACCGCGGCCGCGCCGAGCATGGCATCCGCTGCGGCGTGGAATCCACCGGCGGGTCGGTCTTCAACGTCAATGCCATCCGGTCGGGCGAGCTGGAGTTCGGCGTTGCGCAGTCCGACATCCAGTACAATTCGTTCAACGGGGTCAACCAGTTCGCAGATGCCGGCGCGTTCGAGGATCTGCGCGCGGTCTTCTCGCTGCACCCGGAGCCGTTCACCGTTGTCGCCCGTGCCGATGCCGGTATCTCCAGCTTCGAGGATCTGCGCGGCAAGCGGGTCAACATCGGCAACCCCGGTTCCGGCCAGCGCGCCACAATGGACGTGGTGCTGGAGGCGATGGGCTGGACGACGTCGGATTTCGCCGTGGCCTCGGAACTGCCGCCGGCTGAACAGGCGCTCGCGCTCTGCGACAACAACATCGACGCGATGGTCTATACCGTCGGCCACCCGTCGGGCGCGATCCAGGAGGCGACGACTGCCTGCGACAGCGTGCTGGTGAACGTGACCGGCCCGGAGATCGAGGGGCTGGTCGAGGCCAATCCCTATTACCGCGTCGCGGTGATCCCCGGCGGCATGTATCGCGGCACCGATGAGGACGTGACCACCTTCGGCGTCGGCGCCACCTTCGTCACCTCGGCCGCCGTGCCCGACGATGTGGTCTATGCCGTCACCAAGGCGATCTTTGAAGGGCTGGACCAGTTCAAGGCGCTGCACCCGGCGCTGGGCAACCTCGACCCCGAGCAGATGGTGGCCGAGGGCAACTCCGCCCCGCTGCACGATGGCGCCGAGCGGTACTTCCGCGAAGCGGGCCTGATGGAGTGACACCAAACGCGGGCGGGCCTTGGCCCGCCCGTTCTAGATCCGGGCGACGCAACGCCCGGATCGGCACAACAAGGCGCAAGACCGAGCCAGGGGACACATCATGAGCGATCAGCAGACGCAGGGTGACGGGCGGAAGATGAGCGACGAGGATCTTCAGGATCTCGTCGCAAGCACGGACTCCGGTGCGCGCAATCCCACCAATCGCCTTGTGGCGCTTCTGATCGCGGGGCTGGCGCTGTTCTGGTCGATCTTCCAGATCTGGATCGCCGACCCGCAGTTCTGGCTGGCGCAATACATCCCCGGCATCAGCATCATCGGGTCGGATCAGACCCGGCCCATGCATCTGGCACTGGCGCTGACGCTGGCCTTTCTGGCCTATCCGGCGTTCAAGTCCTCGCCGCGCAACTACATTCCCTGGTACGACTGGCTGCTGGCCGCAACCGGGGCGTTCTGCGCGCTCTACATCTTCTTCAACTCGCGCGAACTGGCTGTGACCGCGCGGTCGGGCCTGCCGACCCAGACGCAGATCTGGATCGGCGCGATCGGCATCCTGGTGCTGCTGGAGGCGTCGCGCCGCGCACTGGGCCCGGCGCTGGCCGTCGTCGGCAGCATCTTTCTGGCCTATTCCTATTTCGGGCAGGGCTGGCTGATCCCCGACCTGATCTCGCACGAAGGGCGGTCTTTCACCGCCACCGTGAACTCTCAATGGCTGTCGACCGAGGGCGTGTTCGGCATCCCGCTGGGGGTTTCCACCGCCTTCGTCTTCCTGTTCGTGCTGTTCGGCTCGCTTTTGGACAAGGCGGGGGCAGGCAACTATTTCATCAAGCTCGCCTTTGCCGGGCTGGGGCATCTGCGCGGCGGGCCGGCCAAGGCCGCGGTCGTGGGATCGGCGGCCACCGGCCTGATCTCGGGTTCCTCCATCGCCAACGTGGTGACGACGGGCACATTCACCATTCCGCTGATGAAGCGCGTGGGCTTCACCAGTGAAAAGGCCGGCGCGGTCGAGGTGGCATCCTCGGTCAACGGGCAGATCATGCCGCCGGTGATGGGCGCGGCCGCGTTCCTGATGGTCGAATTCGTCGGCATCTCCTATCTGGACGTGATCAAGCACGCCTTCATCCCGGCCACGATTTCCTACATCGCGCTGGTCTACATCGTGCATCTGGAGGCGCTGCGCGAGGACATGCCGGCGCTGGGCGAATCGAAAAGCCTGCTGCAGATGTTCCTGAAGATCGCCATCGGCTTCGTCGTCGCGGGCGCGCTGTTCTATGGTGCCATCGCCGGGGTCAGGGGTCTGCAGGCCGTTGCGCCCGCGATCTCGGGCCTCGCCATCGCGGCGGTGCTGTTCGTGATCTACCTCGCCGCCCTCTGGGTGGCGGCCAAGCGCCCGGATCTGGAACTGGACGACCCGCATGCGCGGACGATCCGCCTGCCGGTGATGAAGGAGGTCTTCCCCTCGGGCCTGCACTTCCTGCTGCCGATCATCGTTCTGGTCTGGTTCCTGATGGTGGAACGGCAGTCGCCGGCGAAATCGGCCTTCTTCGCGGTTTCGGTGATGGTCTTCATCATGCTGACCCAGCGCCCGATCAAGGCGCTGCTGCGCGGCGGCCGCGATCTGGGCGCCGAATTCGTGGGCGGGTTCACCGACCTGATCGACGGCATGATCGCGGGCGCGCGCAACATGATCGGCATCGCGGTCGCCACCGGGGCCGCGGGCATCATCGTCGCCACCGTCACCCGCACGCCGATCGGCACCGAACTCGCCGGGCTGGTGCAGCTTCTGTCGATGAACAACCTGTTCCTGATGCTGATTCTCGTTGGTGTCTTCTCGCTGATCCTCGGCATGGGGCTGCCGACCACGGCCAACTACATCGTCGTGTCGTCGCTGATGGCGACCGTGGTGGTGACGCTGGGCGCGCAGGAAGGGCTGATCGTGCCGCTGATCGCGGCGCATCTCTTCGTCTTCTACTTCGGCATCATGGCGGATGTGACGCCACCCGTGGGGCTTGCCAGTTTCGCGGCCGCCGCCGTGTCCGGGGGCGATCCGATCAAGACCGGCTTCACCGCCTTCTTCTACTCCTTGCGCACTGTCGCGCTACCGTTCCTGTTCATCTACAACCCGACGCTTATTCTATACGGGGTCGATCTGGGAACGACGGCGGGGATATTACAGGCGACCTTTGTCTTCGTGGTGGCGACCTTCGCCATGCTGCTCTTCGCAGCCGCGACCCAGGGCTACTTCCTCGCCCGCTCGCGCATCTACGAATCGGCGATGCTGCTTCTGGTCGCCTTCACGCTTTTCGTGCCGAACTTCTGGCTGAACCGGGTGCAGGATGCGTTCAACGAGATCCCGCCGACCCAGTTCGAGCAGATGCTGGCCGAGGCCGATCTGGGCGATGAGTTCCGCATGGTCGTTTCCGGCCCCGACTTCAACACCGGCAACATGACCCGCACCACACTGGTCTATAATGTCGAGGGCGAGGTGCCGGAGCAGCGGATGATGGAATCGGGGCTGATGATGATGCCCGATGGCGACCGGATGCTGATGGACGAGCCGATGTTCGGCACGCCCTGGCAGTCCCGTCTGCAAAGCTTCGACTTCTTCGATCCGGACCGTCCGGTCGAACTGGCCGCCCTGCAGGTGGAGGCCGACCGGATGCCCGAACAGGTCTTCTACATCCCGGCGCTGCTGCTTCTGGCGCTGGTCATCGTGCTGCAACGCCGGCGCCAGACCAAGCCGGCCTTCTAGGGGGACGGGCCAATGGCCAAGACGATCATGCTGCCGATCGATCTGTCGGATGAACACAGCTGGCGCCGCCCGCTGGCGGAGGCGCTGGATCTGCTGGCCGGGGGCGGGGTGCTGCATGTGGTCAGCGTGCTGCCCGATTTCGGCCTCGCCTCGGTCGGCAGCTATTTCAGGGCGGGGTTCGAGAAAGAGGCGCTTCACCAGTTCGGCGAGGCGCTGACCGACTGGGTGGCGCAGAACGTGCCAGAGGGGGTCGAAGTGCGCCCCCATGTCCTGCACGGCAAGATCTACGACGAGATCCTGCGCGCCGCCGACAAGCTGGCCGTCGATGTGATCGTCATTGCCGCGCACCGGCCGGAGTTGCGCGACTACCTGCTTGGCCCCAACGCCGCCCGCGTCGTGCGCCATGCCAAGCAATCGGTCTATGTCGTCCGCGACTGAACCGGCCGACGCCGCCGCCCGCCGGGCCATCGCGCCGGTCATCTGCTACCCGACCGATGCGCTGCCGGTGCCGGACCTGTCGCTCTATGCCGCCGCGCGGGCGGGGGCAGAGGTGGTGGCAGAGGTCACCGTGCCCCCGCGCGATGCCCGCGCCTTCCATGTCCCCGCCGGGCAGTTCTTCCGCATCTCCTGCCCCCAGGGGTCGCAGGTCGGCGACCTGAACCTGTTCAACGCCGCCGACCTGACCGAGCGGTTCTTTTCCGGCAAGACCCGCGCGCTGCACGGCACCCATGTCAGCGTCGGCGACCGTCTGTGGTCCAACCTGCCGCATCTGCGCCCTCTGGCCACGATCACCGCCGACAGCCTGGGCTGGTACGGGGCGGATGAACATGGCGGGCGCGTCCATGATGTGATCGGCACGCGCTGCGACCCCTATACCCATGCGCTGCTGACCGGGCAGCAGTATCACCGCTGCTGCCATTCCAACCTGACCCGCGCGCTGGTGACTGAAACCGGGATGGCGGTCGATGCCGCCGAACCGCTGGTCCATGACGTGCTCAACGTCTTCATGTGCACCGGCTTCACCCGCGACACCGGGCAGTATTTCATGAAGGCCAGCCCGGCGCGGCAGGGCGACTTCATCGAGTTCCTTGCCGAGATCGACCTGCTGGGCCTGCTCTCGGCCTGCCCCGGCGGCGACTGCGGGGCGGAACATTCCAGCGATGCCGCGGCCTGCCATCCGCTGCTGGTCGAGATTCTGCGCCCCGCGCCGGGCGCGCTGCAAGGCTGGCAGCCGCCGGCAAGGGCGGGCTATACTGGCCGCCACGACCTCTAGGGGGACTTCCGATGCCTGACCATATCTTTGGCCGCTCCACCCGCGGCCACCTGCCGACGGCTGCCACCGGCGACGGCTGCTATATCATCGACAGCACCGGAAAGCGCTATCTGGACGGATCGGGCGGCGCGGCGGTCTCGTGCCTCGGCCATTCCGACGCCGAGGTGCGCGCGGCGCTGCACGACCAGCTTGACCGCATCGCCTTTGCCCATACCGGCTTCTTCACCTCTGACCCCGCCGAGGCGCTGGCCGACCTGCTGATCGAGCACGCGCCCGAAGGCATCGACCGGGTCTATCTGGTGTCCGGCGGGTCCGAGGCGGTGGAGGCGTCGCTGAAACTCGCCCGCCAGTATTTTATGGAGATCGGCCAGCCGCAGCGCCGCCGCGTGATCGCCCGGCGGCAAAGCTATCACGGCAACACGCTGGGCGCGCTGGCCACGGGTGGCAATGAATGGCGCCGGGCGCAATTCGCGCCGCTGTTGATGGACGCCACCCACATCGCCCCCTGCTACGAATACCGCGACCGGCGCGAGGACGAGAGCGCCGAGGCTTACGGCCTTCGCGCGGCGGAGGAGCTGGAGGCGGAGATCCAGCGCCTCGGCCCCGACAGCGTCATGGCATTCGTGGCGGAACCCGTGGTCGGCGCGACGGCGGGCGCGGTGCCCGCCGTGCCGGGTTATCTGAAGCGCATCCGGCAGATCTGCGACACCCACGGCGTGCTGCTGATCCTGGACGAGGTGATGTGCGGCATGGGCCGTACCGGCCATCTGTTCGCGTGTGAGGAGGACGGCGTCGCCCCCGACATGATCACCATCGCCAAGGGGCTGGGCGCGGGCTACCAGCCCATCGGCGCGCTGCTGACCAGCGGGAAAATCTACGACGCCATCGCCGCCGGATCGGGCTTCTTCCAGCACGGCCATACCTACATGGGCCACGCGATGGCCGCCGCCGGGGCAAGGGCGGTGATCGGCGCGATCCTGAATCGCGGCCTGCTGCCCCGCGTGCGCGAACAGGGCGAAAAGCTCGATGCCGCGCTGCGTGCCCGCTTTGGCCAGCATCCCCATATCGGCGACATCCGCGGCCGGGGCCTGTTCCGGGGGCTGGAACTGGTGTCGGACCGCGAGACCAAGGTGCCCTTTGACCCCACCCGAAAGCTGAACGCCCGGATCAAGGCAGAGGCTTTCGCCGCCGGGCTGATCTGCTACCCGATGGGCGGCACGATCGACGGGGTGCGCGGCGATCATGTCCTGCTCGCGCCGCCCTTCATCATCGAGGATGCGCAGATCGACGAGCTGACCGAAAAGCTGGGCACCGCCATCGACCGCGCATTGGCCGCATGAGCCGCCTGTCCGTTCTGCCGCCGGTGATGGTGGCACCGAACGGCGCGCGGCTCACCCATGCCGATCACCCCGCGATCCCGGTGACGATAGCCGAGACGGTCGAAACCGCCGCCGCCTGCCATACGGCGGGCGCGGGCGCGATCCACGCCCACGTCCGCGATGCCGGGGGCGCGCATGTGCTGGACCGGGGTCTTTATGCGGAACTTCTGGCCGAACTCTCCCGCGCGGTCCCCGGCATGGCGGTCCAGATCACCACGGAATCCCAGGGCCGCTACAGCCCCGAGGAGATGCGGGCGGTCACGACCGGGCTGCAGCCCGATGGCATCTCCGTCGCCCTGCGCGAGATGCTGTCCGAGGGCGAAACGGCTCAGGTGCAGTGGTTCTACGCCGACATGGCCGACCGCGATGTCGCGGTGCAGCACATCCTGTTCGATTCCACCGATGCGGCGCGGCTGTGCCACCTGATCCGCGCGGGCGCCCTGCCGCCCGGTGCGCCGCAGGTTCTGTTCGTGCTGGGCCGCTATGCGGTGCCAGAGGGCGTGCCGCCGCAGACCATCGCGGCCTTTCTCGATACGCTCCGGCGCGGCGGGGTGGAACAGGCCGACTGGGCCGTCTGCGCCTTTGGCGCGCGCGAGACCGACGCGCTGGCCGAGGCGTTCCGGCTGGGCGGCAAGGCCCGCGTGGGGTTCGAAAACAGCCTGCTGCGCGCCGATGGCAGCGTGGCCCGCGACAATGCCCAGCGGGTCGCGGATATCGTGGCGCTCAAACGGGCGACGCAGGCGGGGTAATCAACGGACGGGCTGAACACCGGGGCCAACCGGCCCACCCTTGCGGGCGGGTCGCGCGCGCCGTCGCGCGCGGTCCGGCGGGGGCCACCAGCGTGCCGCAATTTGAGGGCGGATCGGGTTAAGATCCGGTTAATCCTGATGCCTGCGGCTTTGGGTTCAACGGGTTAACGGGCGGCGGATGGCATAGCCATCACGGCCACCAGATCCTGCCACCCCCAAAACGATCAGCGCCGGGGTCTAGAGCCTGTCGTGTTCAGGCGATCCACACTCCCGTCAGCGGATCGAATCCGACCGGCGCTGGTGCCGGTGACATAGTCCACCATCCCGGCGCAGGCAGTTGGGTGCCTCAGCCCGCCCGCAGCCGGACGCGGGCTTCCTTGCCGCGCGGGTCGCAGTCGAACACTTCGGGATGGGCCTTCAGATAGGCCATCCAGTTCTTTTCCGGCCGCTGGCTGATCTTCACCTTCAGGTCGCGCGAAACCGGCCCGTTGATTCCGCTGACCAGCAGGGCGCCCGACGGCGCCGCCTCCACCAGTTCACGCAGATAGCCGAGCAGCCGCGCATCGCCCACCGCCGCGCCGTTCGTGCGGGCCGCTTGTGGGTTGGCCTTCGCCACCGGAATCTCCACGAACCGCCCGGCGGCCTTGCGCAACGCCTCTGGCGCCTTCGCCTCTCCGATCAGATGCACCGGCACCCCGCGCTCCTTCAGATGCCGCAGCAGGGGCAGGAAATCCGTGTCCGACGATGCGATGACGAACGCGTCGGCCCGCCCGCCCAGCGCAAGGTCCATCGCCTCCACGATCATCAGGATATCGGTCGCATTCTTGCCCGTGCCCGAATGGATCAGCCGGAACCCCGGCGCGACGTCCCATTTCGGAAGGATCGTCGCATTGCCGTAGACCCGGCAGATTATCAGCCGCCCCAGCCCCACCGCCTGCCGGATCAGAAACCCCGCATGGTCGGGCGCGATGTTCTCGCCATCCACCAGCAGTGCGATCCGCTTTTCCGTCTCTGTCATGCCGCCCATCCGGTTGCCCTGTGCAACCATGGCCGCGAAGCGGTAAACGGACAGCAAACCCGCGCCACACGGCACGCCCGGCGCGTGCCCAAACGGTTAAGGGCAAGTCACACTACACGACTCTCGCGCTTGTTTTGAGTATCTGGAGGGTTGTCCATGGCTCGAGTGTCTTGATCGGATCGCTTCGCAGGAGGGTTCGGAGGCGGTCGAAGCCGATGCGGA
>JBJHCH010000086.1:0-17079 GCA_050485905.1 Paracoccaceae bacterium
TTGCAGCAGACCCCGCGTATAGGGGTGACGGGCGTTGGCGAACAGCGACCGCATGTCGGCATCCTCCAAGATGTGCCCCGCATACATGACCACGACCCGTTCGCAGGTTTCGGCCACCACGCCCAGATCGTGGGTGATCAGCAGGATCGCAGAATTGAGGCGCTGGCGTATGTCCAGCATCATTTCCAGCACCTGCGCCTGGATGGTGACGTCGAGTGCCGTCGTCGGCTCGTCGGCAATCAGCAGCCTGGGGCTGCAAGCCATCGCGATCGCTGCCATCACTCGCTGCCGCATCCCGCCCGAGAACTGGTCGGGAAAGGCGCCCAGCCTGTTCTCCGGGTCGGGCATGCCGACCAGCCGCAGCAGCGCGATGACTCGCTGGCGCCGCTCGGCCGCGGATAGCCGCTCGTGCAACATGATGGCTTCGTCGATCTGGTCGCCAATCGTAATCAGTGGATTGAGCGACGACATCGGCTCCTGGAAGATCATGCCGATGTCCTTGCCGCGAACCCGGGGCATCTCGCGCCTGGGCAGCTTCATCAGATCGCGGCCTTCGAACAGAACCTGTCCCGAGACGCGTGCAGGCGGTTCCGGCACCAGGCGCAACACAGACAGCGCGGTCATCGACTTGCCCGATCCGCTCTCGCCGACGACGCCCACGGTCTCGCCCGCTCTGACGGTGAACGACACGCGGTCGACGACGCGCAGCGGACTGGCAAAGGGACCGAACTCCACTGTCAGGTCGCGGATATCGAGAAGCATCTCGCTCATTGGTTCGTCTCGGGGTCCAGGAAGTCGCGAACCGAATCGCCGATGATGCTGATCGAAAGCACGACGATGGTGATCGCCAGGCCGCCCGCCACAATCGGCCATTGCGTCGCGAACATGTTGGACAGCCCGTCGCGGATGATGTTGCCCCATGAGGGGTTCGGCGGCTGCGTGCCGATGCCGAGGAAGGACAGCGTCGCCTCGATCCGGATCGAGCTCGCCGACCAGAGTGCCATCAGCACCACGATCGGCGCCGCGATGTTCGGCACGATATGACGGAAGATGATGAGCGGAGTCGACACGCCGGCGGCAACCGCCGCCTCGACATATGGCTCCTGCTTGACGGCCAGCGTCGAGGCGCGGGCGACGCGGGCGAAGCCGGGCGTGAAGGCGACCGTAAGCACCACCACGATGTTCCAGAAGCTGCCGCCCAGGGCCGCCGCGATCAGGATGGCCAGCAACAGTTCCGGGAATGCCATCAGCATGTCGATCACGCGGCTGATGACCCGATCCACGATCCCGCCGAAGTAACCGGCCGAGACACCAAGGATCGTACCGAGAATGGCTGCGAAGACCGGCGAGAGCAGTCCGAAGATCAGCGAGTTCCTGGAGCCGTAGATCAGGCGGCTCAGAACGTCGCGGCCAAACTGATCGGTGCCAAGCAGGTGCTGCGCCGACGGCGTCTGGTTGATCCGCATGATGGACTGTTGCAGCGGGTTGTAGGGGGCGATCAGCGGCGCGAAGATTGCCACCAGAACGAACAGGATCACGACAATAAAGGCGATCCGCGTCGAGGTCCGTGTCAGCACCACCTGCACGAAGGTCTCTCGGAAGGTGGGTTCGGGTGCCAGAACCTCGCGTTCGGCGATGGCCTGTGCGGTCTGGTCGTCCATGCGTACGGTGGTCATGATTTCATCCGGATGCGAGGATCGACAAGGATGTAGACGACATCCATCAGCAGGTTCACGATGATCACGAAGAAGGCGAACATCATGACGCCGGCCTGGATGACCGGGTAATCCCTTTCCTGGATTGCGGTGATGAGCAGTCGGCCGATGCCCGGTCTGTTGAACACCAACTCGACCGCCACCGAACCCGACAGCGTGGCCAGGATCGACAGTCCAAGCCCCGTGGACAGCGGTAGCAGGGCGTTGCGCAGGCTGTGGCGGAAGATGACCCGGCCCTCGCGCGCACCCTTGGCGCGGGCTGTCCTTACGTAGTCGCGCCCCATCACCTCTAACAGCGAGGTCCGCGTGAGACGCCCCATGAAGGCCGACTTCAGGAAGGTCAGCGTAATCGCGGGCAGAAGGATGTGGTACAGCCCGCCCCAGAACCCGGTTCCCACCCCGCTGATGGGAAACCACCCAAGTTGCAGCGCGAAGACCACCAGCAGGATTGCAGCAAGGTAGAAGTCGGGAATCGAATACCCGATGAGCGAGTAGAGCCGCAGCGCGCTATCCGGCAACTTGTTGCGCTGCGTCGCTGCGTAGATGCCCAGAGGTATCCCGACGATCATGCCGAACGCCACCGACGTCACGGTCAGGTAGATCGTGTGGGGCAGGTTGTTCGCGATCAGCGTCCTGATCGGCACATCAGTCATCAAGGAGCGCCCGAAATCCAGCCGGACGGCATCCCAGAGGAACCGCACATACTGCACCCACAGCGGGTCATTCAGGCCCATGCGTTCGCGGAAGGCCTCAAGTTGCCCGCCGTCCGCGTTCTGGCCAAGTACGGCCAGGGCTGGGTCGCCGGGAAGAATGCGCATGGCGACAAACACCAGCGTCAGAACAAGGAACACGGTTGGGATCATGTCCAGAAGTCTGAGGATGAGGTATCTCGCCATGCGCTTGATCCGCTATCAGGCCACGATCGTCGCTCTGGCGAACCGCCAGTAGGCGTATCCGCCTTCCACCTCGTAACCGAGGTCGATGCGCGGATTGCGCACCACCAGGTAGGACAGCGTTGGCAGGCCACCCATGGGCAGGTCGCGCTGGATCTGCAGTTCGACCTCTCGGCCCTTGGCGACGTAGTCCTCGAACGTCGTGGTCTGAAGCATCTCGGCCAGCAGTTCATCGACGCCGGGCATCAGCACGCCGTAGTGGGAATAGTTGGCCCCGCCCCTGCCGTCTTCTCTGACGACTGCCGTTGATACCGCGTAGTCATTGAAAACATACAGCGGCACCGGCGGCAACGAGGAGGAGTTGATGTTCAGCGTGTTCAGGTTCTGCCGGTTGGTTGCGTGGTAGGCCGAGTGGTCCATGATCGTCAGATCGATGTTGATGCCGATCTGGCGCAGCTGTTCCTGAATGATCAGGTGCTGGGTGCTGTAGTCCTCGCGCTGTGAGGTGTTGACCGGGATCGTCAGCCCATTTGCGAACCCAGCATCGGCCAGCAGGCGCCGGGCCTCATCCGGGTCGTATTCGTAGCGCAGATCCTCGGGCAGTTCCTCCAGCGAGAAGCCGGTGGGATAGTTCGGCGGATTCAGCGTATGTGCCATGCGCGCCATCGGCTGCAGGGCATCGACCAGTTCCTGCTTGTTGATGCCGTGCATGATCGCCTTGCGGACCTGGATGTCCTGAAGCGGGTCCTTGGACAGGTTGAAGAACAGCGTGTTGAAGGAACCCGGCACGGTCATGTCGAACTGAAGATCGGGCTTCTGGTTCTGCATTTGCGGCACCCAGCCGGGCTGACGCACACCTTCGGCCATATCGACATCGCCCGAGATCACGGCCAGTGTCCGCGCGGTGGTATCAGCGATGTAGAGGCATTCCACATTGGTGATGATCGCAGGTTCGCCCCAGTAGTCCTCGTGCCGGCTAAGGAAAATGCCCCGCTCTGTGTCGAAGCGATCCAACTTGTATGGCCCGGTGCCGACGGCTTCGGTCAGGAACCGATCGCCCATCTCTTCCTCGGCCTTCTTCGAGATGACCATGACGTGGCGCGCAGACACGGTCGAGCTCAGGAACATCGGGTCGGGGTTGTGCAAGCGGATCGTGACCTCGTACGTCCCGGACGCGATCACCTCGGCAAGGTTGCTGTAGTTGGCGGCATTCACCCCTTCGTCGCGTGCGCGCTCGAAAGACCGCACGACGTCTTCCGAGGTCATCTCGCCATATCCGCCGTGGAACTGTACGCCCTGGCGCAAAGTGAAGACCCAGGTCTTCGCATCGTCCGAAGTCGTCCAGCCTGTCGCTAGCCAGGGCTCGAAATCGTCAGGTGCGACGCCGAACCTGCCGTCGGGCGGCTTCGCCAGGTACTCAAACACCTGAATCACGGCCCAGTTGTCCGCGCCCTGTGTGGTCTGGTTCGGGTCTAGCCGGCGCGGGCCACCTGCTGCACTGGCAAAGCGCAGCGTGTCAGGAGCGGCCGCACGAAGCCTCGGGGCGAAGAGACCGACGGCCGACATGGCAACCGCCGTCCCCAGAAGTGTCCGTCTTTTAATCATCCTTTGGTCCTCCCTTTCATAGTTTTCAGGCGTTCTGCCCTCGTCTCATCGGTTCCCGGTCTTGATGCGCCGGATATTGCCTGTGCCCCGATCAGCGGCGCCGCCGCTCCAGTTCCTCGTCCCGCAGCCGAAGGCCCAGACCCGGTCCATCGGGAACTTCGAAACGACCATTCACCGGCACCGGCGGATTCTCGAAGGCCGGATGCATCCGGTCGTCGGGATCGGCGAACTCGGCAGGCTTGGTGTTGTGCATCAGGGTGGCCAGCACATGCAGGTTCGCCACATGGCCGATGCCGGGTTGGGTCTGGTGCGGGACCAACTCGACCCCGTGCGCAAAGCAGATCGCCGCGCATTGCATCAGCCCGGTGATGCCCCCCATCTTGACGATGTCGGGCTGCACCATGCGGACGCCCGCATGGATCATGTCGACCAGCGCCTGCGTGGTGTAGGTCTGTTCCGATGCCGAGACGGTGATGTCGAGGCGCTGGGCGACCTCGCCCATGGCGCGCACGTTGTAGTGCTGGACGGGTTCCTCGAACCAGATGTAGCCTATGTCCTCGAGCGCCCGGCCAACGCGGATCGCGCCGCCGACCGAATACTGGTTGTTGGCGTCGAAGGCCAAGGGGAAGTCGTCGCCCACCAGCTTGCGCACGGCGCGGGCCTTGGCGATGTCGCCGGGGATGTCCTCGTCCTGGCGGGTCCGGTCGCCGTCCCAGCGAATCTTGATGGCGGCGGGTGTTTCCGACCGCCAGCGCGCCTCGACCACTCGCAACACCTCGTCGACCGAGCGGCCCGCGTTGCCGCCGATGGAGGCGTAGAATGGCAGTGACGTGCGCCAGGCCCCGCCCAGCAACTTATAGATGGGCAGGCCCAGTGCCCTGCCCTTGATGTCCCACAGCGCGATGTCGAGCGCCGCCAATGCACCGGTGACAGCGCCTTCCGGACCCAGCTTGATGTAGCGATGGAGAAGCCGGTCGCTGATCACGGCCTGATCGAAAGGATCGGCCCCGACCAGCGATTCAGCGAAGTCACGGACGATGAGCAGGCTGTGCTCTCCACCCATCATGGGCGAGGCCTCGCCATAGCCGGTCAAGCCACCGTCGGTACGCACCCGAACGAATGCCGATCGGCGACCAGGCGGATCGCCCGGACGCCACTCGACCTGAAATGCCTCGACAGAAGAAATCCGATGAACTGAGGTCTCGGATGCGCTGCGGGCCGCAGGCTTAGATCTGTCATCCGCCACTGTCCGCCCCCTCCCGGAACGTCACGCCACAGCGTCACGGAGGACGAATCTCCACATCGCCAAGACCGAGATCAACAGAATTTGCATCCGCATTCAAGCCACATTCTACCTCTTCTGATACTTTGCTGATTGCCTGGCTTCACGCGCAAGGCCGGCCGCATCTTGCACCGCAGAGCCCACGCGCAGGCAGAAGGAGAAGCAGCGCGATACAACCGAAGTCTGTTTTACCGTTGTAAATCAGCTATCTAATTTCAGTCCGAAGCCTTGATGCTGGTTGATAGCTCCAGACTGCTCTTGTATTGCTTCACCGAGCATTCGGCACGACGGACCGTCGCCTTGAAGAGATCACAGAAAAATCCTGTTGTCGTGAAATCGCATTCAATGCAAAAATAATGATGGTTACCCGTCATTCTCGCGGAGAATATGTTCGAGCTGTGCCAATAATGGGAGCGGGACAAATGACGCAAACTGGACCAGTAGCGGCGCGGCCATTGACTGCGCGCCAGCTCGCGAACCTGATCGGGGTGAGCCAGTCAGCGATTTCGAGGGCCTTCACCAAGGGCAGCAGCATCTCGCCCGAACTGCGCAGCCGAATCCTCATGGCTGCGCGCGAATATGACTACAAGCCGAACGCCATCGCCTCGATGTTGACCACACGCCGCACTCACATCGTCGGTGTGGTCATGTCGGACATGCAGAACCCCTTCTATCCGACGCTCCTTGCGCAACTGACCCAGGGACTTCAGGCGGCGGGTCTGCAAAGCCTGTTCTTCAACATTGCGCCGGGCGCCAGCGTCGAGGAACAGTTGTATGCGATCCGCACATACAATGTTGATGCGGTGGTCATCATCTCCGCCACGGTCCTGAATGCCCGGATGCTGGCATGGGCGGCAGACGGGCGCCGCTCGATCCTGCTGAACCGGCTGGGACATGACGAGATCACTACGATCTGCTGCGACAACACGCTCGGGTTCCGGACACTGGTGGACCACCTGCATGAGACCGGCCGGCAGCGGATCGGCTATGTCGCGGGCCTCACGACCTCCGGGATTGGGCTCGTGCGCTACAGCGCCTTTACCACGCGGCTGGCCGAGCTTGGTATGCGGCTTGTAGGATCTGCAACGCGCGAGGCCTATTCCCACGAGGCGGGCTGGCTCAGCACACTGGACCTGTTGCCCCATGCGCCTGATGCGATCGTCTACGCCTCGGATGTTCTGGCTCTCGGGGGGATCGAGGCGATCCGCAAGTCCGGGCTGGCCGGCAAGATCGCCGTGACGGGGTTTGACGATATCCCGATGGCAAGCTGGCCCGGATACTCCCTCACCACCTATCGCCAGCCAGTGGCCGACATCGTCACCCGGACAGTGGAGCTTTTGCAAGAGCCGGACATAGGGCCGCCCCGACGTCACACCCTCCCCGGGGAACTTGTGATCCGGGCAACGACGTCACCAGAGGGCTGGGCCGATCCGCAGCCATCGGCGGGATAGGTGTATGGAACCTGAGCTTCGCCTTGCCCATCAGTTCGACACCGATCTTCACGAGTGGCTGTGCGGGTTCCTGCCCGCGGGAAGCCGTATAGATCGGCTGTCAGCAGAAGACCCCTGGATGGGGGCAGAAGGCGTGAATGTCCTTCTTGTCACCAATGGTATGCTGCGACGGTTGCCCCGCCCCCGGCCCGAGTGGACACGGGGTCTCGAATGGGTCCACTTGCGGCCGACAGGGGTCGACGACGCGCCGGACTGGTTGTTCGACGTGCCGCATCTGACGGTGTCGCGCGGAGCTTCGGCAGTTGCCATCGCAGAGTATGTGCTGGCCGCGATTCTTGATTTCGAGAAGAGCTTCGAAGTGCTGCGCGTGAGGGATCATAGCGGGTGGACTGGCCGGGTGGCCGGGACGCTGGCTGGCCGGACCCTTGGCCTTTTTGGCTTTGGGGAGATCGGCCGCGCGGTCGCCGAACGGGCAAGTGCCTTCGGCATGAATATCATCGCCACAACGAGAACCATGGGATCTTCCACGGGAGGGCCATCATCGGAAGTCCGGCGGTTGCCCCTGCGCGAACTATGCGCGCAAAGCGATCATCTCGTGCTTTGCGCGCCCTTGACCGGCGAGACGCAAGGACTTTTCAACACCACGACCTTCGGCTTCTGCCGCCCAGGTCAGCATCTGGTGAATGTCGCGCGCGGCAAACTGATCGAGACCGAGGCGCTGCGCCGGGCGCTCGGGGAACGTATCGCAAGGGCAACGCTGGATGTCTGGAGCCCCGAGCCCCCACCGCCCGGTCATTGGGTCTATAGCCACCCCCAAATCGTCCTGACTCCGCACTGCGCCTCGCGGGCGCCCTCGACAGCAGAACGTCTGCAGGCGATCCTAGAGAACAATCTGAGCCAATGGCTACGGGGACGCCCTGAGGCGATGATCGGTCACGTCAATCGAACGGCCCGCTACTGACGCGGGCATTGGACAGGCCATCGTCGTCGGTACTCGGACCTGTGGGACATGCTCGCAGTGGCACGCGCCACCCCGTTCAGCGCCGCTCCCGATAGATGCAATCGCCTAGTGACTTCAGGCGCACCGCCAGTCAGTAGCGCGCGGCCTCTGCCGCCATGACCTCTCCCAGGCAGGCGTCGGCCTCAGCAGTGCGGGACAGAAGCGTCGGCCGCATCCGCGCTGTCGCGCCAAGCAGCGCGCGGCGCAGGAGCGCCGCCTGACCGCGCGGGCTTTCCGCAAAGATGCCCGCCGGGATCAGCGTCTCCACCGGAGAGCCCAGCGCCATCACCCTCACCGGGCCGCCCAGCGCCTCGGTCAGGGCCAGCGCGCAACTACGGGCGGTTTCCTCGCAGCGAGCCTCGCACAGCGCGCGGACCGGAAGCGCCTCGGGCGCTGTCATCAGCCAGTTGGCCAGATCCTCGGGTGCGACGTTCTCTCCGCTCAGCATGCGCTGTGGATCGCCGGCGGGCAGATTGCGGATCTCGGCCGACAGGCCGGTCAGGTGATCGGGCTGGCCCAGCCATTCGCGCCAGATGTAGTAGCGCAGCGCCTGTGGATAATCGGGGTCGTCGGCAAGCGTGGCGATGCCGGACTGTTCGCGCGCGACCAACGTCAGCACCGACTCACGCGCAGCGCGCTGTTCGCCCAGCGCCGCAAAGGCGGTGATCAGTTCGGGTGTCGCAGTCATGTCCCACAGCGCGACCCAAAGCCGGGCCATCGGCAGCGACTCGGCCGCAGGGCGCATGAAGCTCTGGCCCGACAGGCCGCCGGGGGCGCGCATCATCTCGATCCGCTCATCCCTCGGGCGGGCAGAGAGCCACGGCCCCTGAAGGTCGGGCGACTTGTCAATCAGCGCCAGCAGCACCTGAGCGGCGGTGTTTCCCTCATCCGCCAGCACGCCCAGCGCCGGAAGGGCCGCGGCCTCATCATCGGCCAGCCAGTCGGCCATGGCTTGGCGGAAAGCGGGTTCGTCCTTGCCGGGTATCGCACCGGCGGCATCCGCCGGTCCCACGGCGAGCATCAGCGCGAGGGACAACGTGATGGCGCGGGCGAGAATGCCCATCCGTAACCTCCGGGTGCGGTGCGCGCCCGCAGGTGCGCAGGGTGGGGGATCCTGTGGCCGGCCGCCGCCGGGGGATCCGGTGGGCGCGCGCATCGCAGGCCCGATCCGGTGCGGACGATAGCCCGGCCCCGGCGCCTTGTCACCGGGCAAAACGTCAGACATTCATGTCACTTTTCCGTCTGTTCCCGGGGCTGCGGGCGGCTGGGGATTTCCTTCAGCAGGCCCCCCACCCCCATCGCGGCGATGGCGTCGTCATCGACGGCGATGCCGCAGGCCAGACGCTCCAGCACCCAGTCGGCGCCGTTCAGAAGCGGAGAGCGGGCGCAGCCCGGCAGGCCGACGACCGGGCGGCTGCCCAGCGTGCCGTGGAACAGCAGGTTGCCGGGATCGACCGGCATGCCGAACCGCGCGACCTGCCCGCCGGCGTCGCGCAGCCCCTCGGGACCGACATCGTGCAGGTCAGAGGTCGCCGACCCGGTCAGGATCAGCACCATCTCGCCCGCGATGCCGGCCAGCGCCGCGGCGATGGCGGCGCGGCTGTGGGGTACCTCGCGCACCTCTGCCATCTCGATGCCCAGCGGGGCAAGGCGGGTGGCGATCACCCGCCGCGCCTTGGCGTTCAGCTTCTCGGGCTGGCCGGGCACCGCGCTGAGGATCAGCCCGGCCGAGCGCCGCGTGACCGGCCGTACGCGCAGGCCCCCGGCGGCGACTGCGCAGGCGCGGTCCAGCGCCACGCCGGAAACGCCATAGGCGATGATCTTGACCGTGCCGGCCAGCATCCCATCAGTCACACGCTGCCAGGGCGCTAGCGTCGCCAGGGTGATCGCCGGGTCGATCCGGTTCAGCGCGTGGATCGCCGCCGCATCCATCTCCAGCACGCCTGGGCGGGTGGCGTTCAGGTTGACCCGGCCGGTAAAGGCCTTTGCGCGGGCCAGCCCGGCCGCGCCCTCGTCCGACACCAGGGCGGCGGCGAGGCGTGTGGCGGCCGTATCCTCGTCCACATCGCCCGGATCGAGCTGCGCGACGGTGACCTGCGACACCCCTTCGGCGGCCAGCCGGGCGATGTCGGGCGCGGCCAGCACCCGGCCCTTGGCCATCTTGCGCCCCCCCGCCATCACCGAATGGGCGAGGATCCCGCCCAGCGCCTGATCCAGCGGAACCGGGCCGAAGCGCATCAGCCGCGCCGGAGCGTCTGGGTGATCTCGGCCATGATCGCCACCGCGATCTCGGCCGGTGACTGCGCCCCGATGTCCAGCCCGACGGGGGCATGGATGCGGGCGATCGCGGCCTCGGACACGCCCGCCTCCCGCAGCCGGTCCAGCCGCTTGGCATGGGTCCGGGTAGAGCCGAGGCAGCCGAGGTAGAAGCAGTCCGACGCCAGCGCGGTCAGGATCGCGGGGTCGTCGAGCTTCGGGTCGTGGGTCAGTGTCACGACGGCGGTGCGCGCGTCCAGCCCCTGCGCCGCCAGCGCCGCGTCGGGCCAGTCATGCAGGATCTTCTCGCCCGGAAACCGGGCCTGCGCGCCAAAGGTCTCGCGCGGGTCCACCAGCACCGGGTCGTAGCCGCAGGCCCGCGCCATGGCGACCAGCGGCTGCGCGATATGCACCGCGCCGACGACGATCATCCTGAGCGGCGGGTTGTGGATGGCGATGAACTCCGCCCCCTCCACCCCCGACCGGTCCGACCGGAACCGCGCGGCCAGCGTCTCGCTCCCCGGCGCCTCCTCCAGATGCCGCGCGCCGTCGTGCAGGCCGGCGACCAGCGCGACCGGCCGCCGTTCGGCCCGCGCGGTGACCAGATCGGCCAGCACGCCCTCGGGCAGGGCCGCGCCCACCGGATCGACCAGCACCCGGATCGTGCCGCCGCAGGCCAGCCCGACCGCAAAGGCCTCGTCGTCACTGACGCCGAATGTCAGCAGCCGCGGCTTGCCGTCGGCCAGGGCATCCACCGCCTCGACCACCACCGCGCCCTCGACGCAGCCGCCCGAGACCGAGCCCATGATCTCGCCGGCGCCGGAAACGACGAGCTGGCTGCCCACCGGACGCGGCGCGCTGCCCCAGGTCTCCACTACCGTGGCCAGCGCGGCGCCGCGGCCCGCCCGGTGCCAGTCCAGCGCGATCTCGGGGATGCTGTCGTGGGCGACCCGCTCGCCCGATGGGTGATGCTCTGCCATGGCCCCCTCCGTCCTCGGCCTCCCATCATGGGGCAGATCGCGCGCGACCGGAAGGGGTGGCCTAGGCGTAAAGCGCCTCGGCCCGGCGCTCGAACGCCCGCACGATCCGCTGCATCGCCTCGTTGAACACCAGGCCAATGACCTTTCGCAGGATCGCGTTGCGGAACTCGAAATCGACGTGGAAATCCACCTCGCAGCCGCCGCCCGGCAGATCGGTGAATTCCCAGTGGCTTTTCAGATACCGGAACGGCCCGTCCAGATATTCGGTGTCGATCCGCTTCCGCCCGGGCCACAATGTCACCCGGCTGCCGAATCGTTCGCGGAACACCTTGAAGCTGATCACCAGATCGGCCTTCATCACCTCGCCCCCGTCGAACGGCGTCCGCGACCGGATCCGCGCGGCCGCGTTCCACGGCAGGAATTCGGGGTAACGTTCCACATCGGCCACCAGATCGTACATCTGCTGCGCGCTGTAGGGGACGTTGCGTTTTTCGCTGTGGCTGGGCATGTGTTGGCGGTGCTGCTGTCGGGGTGGCGCGCTATGTCGGCCAAGGGGGCCGCGAAATCAAGGGGCCGGAATGACGCAAAGACCCTATGCCATCGACCGGATGATCTCGGCCAAGTCCATCGCCGCGCGGGTCGAGGAACTGGCGCGCGAGATCACCCGCCATTTCGCCGGCACCGACAAGCTGATCGTCGTCGGCCTCTTGCGCGGGTCGTTCGTCTTCATCGCCGATCTGGTGCGCGAGATCGACCTGCCGGTAGAGGTCGATTTCCTCGAGGCCTCCAGCTACGGCGACGCGCTCCATTCCAGCCGAGAGGTGCGCATCCTGAAGGATCTGCGCGGCGAGATCGCGGGCCGCGACGTGCTGGTGGTAGAAGACATCGTCGACACCGGCTTCACGCTGCACCATGTCGTCAACCTGCTGCGCAGCCGCGCGCCGAAGCGGCTGGAGGTCTGCGCCCTGCTCGACAAGCCCTCACGGCGAGAGGTGGACATCCGCGCCACCTGGACCGGGTTCGAGATACCGGATGAATTCGTCGTCGGCTACGGCATCGACTACGCGCAGCGCAACCGCAACCTGCCCTTCATAGGCAAGGTGCGCTTCACCGAAGGCGCCTGAGCGGGCGGATTATTTTCGGCGGTAACGGCCCTGTCGTTTGACTGTCGCCGGTCAGGTGTTAGCCTGCCGCCACGTTAACGAAGCAAAGCATCCAATCGGGAGCCCGCCATGATCCGTTTCCGCATTCTTCCCCTTGCCGCCGCCGCATTGACCCTCGGCCTTGGCCCCGCGATTGCCAACGAACAGGCGATCCAGGCCCGCCAGGGGCAATTCAAGTTGTTCGCGATGCATCTGGGTCAGCTGGTGCCGATGGCGCAGGGGCAGGTGGAGTATGATGCCGAACGGGCCGGCGCGGCGGCCGCGAACCTCGCCGCCGTCGCCTCGCAGACGCAGGAACCCTATGTCTGGGTCGAAGGCACCGACAACGCCTCGGTCCAGAACACCCGCGCCCTGCCCGGCATCTGGGAGAACATGGACGATTTCGCCGCGAAATATGCCGATCTTCAGGCCGCGACCGTGGCGCTCAGCGATGCGGCGGGCACCGATCTGGCATCGCTTCAGGGCGCGCTCGGCGCGGTCGGCGGGGCCTGCAGCGCCTGCCACGACGCCTATCGTCAGCCTCAGTAAGGCGCGTTGGGCCGGCTGCTCCGATACGCCGTCGCATTCCTGATCGTGGCGGGCGTGGCGTGGTGGTTCCTGGGCCGTGCCACGCCCCTGCCCGCCGACGCGCTGGCGGGCTTGACGGGCGATTCCGACCGGGGTGAGGCGGTGTTCTGGGCCGCCGGTTGCGCCTCGTGCCATTCGGCCGAGGGGGCGGATGGCGATGCCCTGCTGATTCTCGCGGGCGGGCGGCGTTTCCCGAGTGATTTCGGCACGTTCGTGGCCCCCAACATCTCATCTGATCCGACCCATGGCATCGGCGGCTGGTCGGCCCATGACCTAGCCAGCGCGATGATCCTTGGCGTCTCGCCCGATGGCCAGCATTACTACCCGGCCTTCCCCTACACCTCCTACGCGCAGATGACGCTGCAGGACGCGGCCGACCTGCACGCCTTCATCACCACCCTGCCCGCCGATGCCACGCCGTCGCAGGATCACGACCTGCCGTTTCCCTTCACCCTGCGCGCCGGGCTGGGGCTGTGGAAGGCGATGAACGGCGCCGGCGGCTGGGTGATCGAGGGCGGGCTGACCGCCGAACAGCAGCGCGGGCGATATCTGGCCGAGGCGCTGGCCCATTGCGGCGAATGCCACACGCCGCGCAATCTTGCCGGCGGGCTGGACATCTCGCGCTGGTTCGCGGGCGCGCCGGACCCTTCGGGCGACGGGCGCATCCCCAATATCACCCCCGCTGCGCTGACCTGGGACGACGCCGCGCTGATGACCTATTTCACCCTTGGCTTCACGCCTGAATTCGACACCGCCGGCGGCACCATGGCTGCCGTGGTCAAGAACCTCGCCCGGCTACCGGAAGAGGATCGTGCGGCGATCGTCGCCTACCTGCGCCTGGTGCGCCCGGCGGAGTGACGCCCCGGCGTTTGGGTTCGGTTCGTGTGCGCGTCGCAAATGCCGCGCCTTGTTGACGGTTCACCCGTGCGATGTGCAGCCCCGGCGCCCGAACCGGGGCCTCAGCCGATCCGCTCCGCCGACTTCTGTGCATTTTTGCTGCCCTGCGCACACTTCTGTGCGTTTTTTAGGTATGCACGTTGTATGCACGGCAGATGCACGTGAATCATACGTTGTGTGCACACCCTGATCTTGGCAATTTCACAGCCGCCTCACACCGGCTCGATATCGCCCTGCGCCCAACCCGACCGCGCCTGCGCCGCGAACCCGGCCAGCCGGCCATCATGGATCGCTTGCCGCATCCCGGCCATAAGATCCTGATAATACTGCAGGTTATGCCAGGTCAGCAGCATCGATCCGATGATCTCTCCAGCACGGACGACATGATGCAGATAGGCCCGCGAAAAGCCCCGGCAGGCCGGGCAGGCGCAGTCTTCCGCCAGGGGGCGTGGATCGTCTTTATGCCGCGCATTCTTGATGTTAAGCGCCCCTCTTGAAGTGAACGCCTGCCCCGTCCGCCCCGACCGGGTGGGCAGGACGCAGTCCATCATGTCGATCCCCCGCTCCACCGCGCCGAGGATGTCGTCGGGCTTGCCTACCCCCATGAGATATCTGGGTTTTTCCTCCGGCAGCATCCCCGGCGCATAGTCCAGAACCCCGAACATCGCCTCCTGCCCCTCGCCGACCGCAAGACCCCCGAGCGCATAACCGTGAAAGTCGATTTCCCTTAGTTTCTCGGCGCTTTCCGCACGAAGCTCAGGAAAGACTGACCCCTGCTGGATCCCGAACAGCGCATACCCCGGCCGCTCCCCAAACGCCTCTCGCGAGCGCCGCGCCCAGCGCATCGACAGCTCCATCGACCCCCGCGCGGTCTTCTCATCGGCCGGAAACGGCGTGCACTCGTCAAAGGCCATGACGATATCCGATCCCAAAAGCCGTTGAATCTCCATGCTTCTTTCGGGCGTCAGCATATGCCGCGCGCCGTCGATGTGGCTCTGGAAACTCACGCCCTCCTCGGTCAGTTTCCGCAGATCCGCCAGGCTCATCACCTGAAACCCGCCGGAATCCGTCAGGATCGGCCGGTCCCAGTTCATGAACCGGTGCAGCCCCCCAAGGCTTGCGATCCGTTCCGCTGTGGGGCGCAACATCAGGTGGTAGGTATTGCCCAGCAGGATATCCGCCCCGGTGGCCCGCACATTCTCGGGCAGCATCGCCTTCACCGTCGCCGCCGTCCCCACCGGCATGAAGGCCGGCGTGCGAATGTCGCCGCGCGGCGTACGGATCACACCCGCCCGCGCCTTGCCGTCCCGCGCGGCCAGTTCAAACGAAAACCCCATGAATAAAGCCTCTTTCACCCATCGCCAGCCGCCACTGGACGTGCCGGCCCGATATCCTTATATCTTTCGTCAGGAACAGGCGAGGCCGTGATGACAGCACAATCCGACCGGATCGAGGGCGCACCGCTGATCCGCCCCTCGACGACCGAGCACCCACTCTACGATCAGGTGGTCGAGGCCTGCAAGACCGTGTTCGACCCCGAGATCCCGGTGAACATCTATGATCTGGGCCTGATCTACACGATTGATATCAGTGCGGAAAACGAGGTGAACGTCATCATGACCCTCACCGCCCCCGGCTGCCCCGTGGCGGGCGAGATGCCGGGCTGGGTGGCAAGCGCGATTGAGCCGCTGGCGGGCGTCAAGCAGGTCGATGTCGAGATGACGTTCGAGCCGCAATGGGGCATGGACATGATGTCCGACGAGGCCCGCCTGGAACTCGGCTTCATGTGATGACCCCGTTCGAGGCGATGCGCACCGGCGCCGCCTATGATGCGGGCGATCCCGAACTCGTTTCAATGCGCAAGGCCGCGCAACGCCTGATGCGCGACTACAACGCCACGATCTATGGCGACGACATTCGCGCATCGATCCTGACAGAGCTTCTGGGAACCTGGTCGGGCGCGGTCATTCGGCCGCCGCTTTACGTCGATTACGGCCGCAACATCCACTTCGGGCCCGGCTGTTTTGTCAACTACGGCGCGGTGTTCCTTGATGTTGCGGAAATATTCGTCGGCGCCGGCACGCAGATCGGCCCCTACGTGCAGATACTGACCGCCGATCATCCGCGCGACGCAAGCGCGCGCGCGACCGGCACCGAATGGGGGCGGCCGGTCACAATCGGCGCGAATGTCTGGATCGGCGGCGGCGCGATCCTGCTGCCCGGCATTTCAGTGGGCGACGACGCGATCATCGGTGCCGGCGCCGTCGTCACCCGCGATGTCGCGGCCGGCACAACTGTCGCAGGCAACCCGGCAAGGCCCCTGCATCCTTGAGAAACCTGACCACTGAACCTACCTTTGGCGGGAGAAGAAAAGGAAACCGCATGTTTGGCATCCCAGGCAAGGCCGCCGTCACCCTGACCCCCGAGGCCGCGCGACAGATCACCCGGCTGATGGCAGGCGGTGGCACCAGCGGCCTGCGCATCGGCGTCAAGAAGGGCGGCTGCGCGGGCATGGAATACACAATGGACTATGTGTCCGAGATCGACCCGCATGACGAGGTGGTGGAGCAGGATGGCGCCCGCGTGATGATCGCCCCGATGGCGCAGATGTTCCTTTTCGGAACGGAGATCCACTACGAGGTGGGTCTGCTGGAATCCGGCTTCAAGTTCCGCAATCCGAACGTCGTGGAAGCCTGCGGATGCGGTGAATCGATCAAGTTCCGCGAGGACGCGAAGGCGGCCGAATAGCCCGGCTTTACCCTGTGCGACACCTGCGCTACCCCTCTGACAAACTCGGGGGGTCGGAATGGTGCAGAAACTGCTGGCAGGAAACTGGAAGATGAACGGCACCCGCGCGGCGCTGGAGGAGGTGCGTGCGCTGACGGCGGCGCATCCCCGGCCCGCGGTGGCGCTGGTCCTGTGCCCCCCGGCCACCTTGATCGCTGCAATGGCGGATCTGACGCGCGATCACCCGCTGGCCGTCGGCGGGCAGGACTGTCATGTGGCGCCGCAGGGCGCGCATACCGGCGACGTATCGGCAACGATGCTGGTGGATGCCGGCGCCAGCCACGTAATCGTCGGCCATTCAGAGCGTCGGGCGGACCACGGAGAAACCGACGCAGATGTCGCGGCGAAGATGGCGACGGCGCAGTCTGCGGGCCTGATCCCCATCCTCTGTTTGGGCGAAACACTCGCACAGCGCGATGCGGGCGAGACATTGCAGGTGGTGACATCGCAGCTACTCGGATCCCTATCGCCCGAAGCGGACCC
>JBJHCH010000087.1:0-17022 GCA_050485905.1 Paracoccaceae bacterium
GGGCCATCGCCTCTGTCGCCTTCTTGGTGGCGGCATAGAAGGAAAGCTGGTGATCCGCGCGGTCGGTTTCGGTATAGGGCATCGACGTGTTGGCGCCATAGGCCGAGGAGGTGGAGGCGATCAGCAGATGCGCGGGCGGATGGGCGCGGGCGGCTTCCAGCACCTCGAACGTGCCGATCAGGTTGGAATCGACATAGCTGCGCGGCGCCTCGATCGAATAGCGCACCCCGGCCTGCGCGGCGAGATGCACGATCACGTCGGGACCGAAACCCTGGATCGCATCGGCCACCGCGCGCGGGGTTTCAAGCAGCGCCTCGACCGCGCGGAAGCGGTCGTCGGCGCAGAGCAGATCACGCCGGGCGCGCTTCAGAGACACGTCGTAATAGGGCGTCATCCCGTCCAGCCCACAGACCTGGAAACCGTCAGCCAGCAGCCGACGACAGAGGTGGAAGCCCACGAACCCCGCCGAACCCGTGACCAGAACCTTGCGCGTCATTCCGTATCCCCTGTTGCCGCGGGCGAGCATAGGGGCAGACGGTTCATCGTCAATGAACTCAGCCGAACCGCGAGGGCAGGCAGGGCAGGAGCCGTTCACCGGGGTCGCGCCCGGCGATCAGGTCGGCCACGAGCCGTGCGGTGACAGGCGCCAGCGTCAGGCCCAGATGGCCGTGACCGAAGGCATGGATCACCTCTGCCCCGCCGCGGGACGGGCCGATCACCGGCAGGCTGTCGGGTATCGACGGGCGGAAGCCCATCCATTCGCGGTCAGGGGTGCCCAGACCGGGCAGGAACAGGCGCGCGCCATCCTCCATCCGCCGCAGGCGGTGGGCCGAGGGCGGGGCGGTCAGCCCGCCCAGTTCCACCGTTCCGGCCACGCGCAGGCGGCCGTCCATGGGGCAGAAGTAGAAGCCGCGGGACGTGGGAGAGCAGGGCCGCAGCACCGGCGGTTCCGCCATGTCCCATTCCAGATGATAGCCCCGTTCGGTATCGAGCGGAATCCGGTCCCCGGCCTGCCGCGCCAGGGCACGCGAGTGGGCGCCCGCCGCCAGCACGACCTGCGCCGCGCGCAGGTGCAGCCCCGGCCCGGTGATCGTGACGCCGCCCGCCACTCGCTCCAGCCGTTCCGCCCGCGCCGGGATAAGGGCCGCACCGGCGCGCCATGCCGCCTGGGCAAGAAGCCCGACGACCCGCCCCGGATCGGTCAGCGAGAAGACGTCGGGAAAGAACGCGCCGCCCGCGAAGGGCGGCAGCGCGGGTTCCAGTTGGCCCAGTTCCTCTGCACCCACCAGATCGACCGCGACGCCCAACGCCCGGCGTTGCGCCAGATCGGTTCGGGCGCGGCGCACGGCGGCGGGCGACTCGTAGAGATAGAGCGCGCCGCGCTGCCGGATCAGGTGTCCGCCGCCGATCCCCCGCGCCAGATCGTGCCAGCGCGGCGCGGCATCGGCGAGCAGGGCCGCCAGCGCCGCCGCGTTGCGCCGCGCCGGGCCGGGCAGCGACTGGCGCAGGAAGCGGATCAGCCAGGGTGCCAGCGTCGGCAGTGCCGCGTGGCGCAGCGCAAGGGGCGAGTTGCGGTCGAACAGCAGCCGCGGCAGGTCACGCAGCACCGCCGGCGTGCCGATGGGCAGCACGGAGTATTCTGCGATCACGCCCGCATTGCCGTGACTCGCCCCCGATCCGGGGGGTGCGGGGTCGACCACCGCAACCTCGTGCCCCGCCGCCGCCAGCCGCTGGGCGATGGCCAGCCCCACCACGCCCGCGCCGATAACGGCAACGCCGACCTCAGAACCGGCGGAAGAATCGGGTGCGGGCATAGAGATCCTCGAGCCGTTTCATCCGCGCCTGCGTATCAGACCAGGTGAGCGCCTGCACGCCCGCCACAAGGCTTTCGACCAGAACCAGGATCGACACGGCACTGTCCCAGGCCGACGGCACCTCCACATGCGCGGCCAGCCGGTGGCGCGCAAGGCTGGCCGCGGGCGAGCCCCATTGATCGGTGATGAGCACCACATCGGCGCCCTGCTCGACCGCCATCTCCACCATCCGCAGCACGTTGTTTTCATACCGGCGGATGTCGAAGACCAGCAGAACGTCGCCGCGCGCCATGTCCAGAAGCGCCGGTGGCCAGTCGCTCGACCGATCCTCGATCAGCGTGGTGCCGCGGCGGATCACCTTCATGTGGGTGATGAAATGCTCTGCCATCGCATGGGTGATCCGGCCGCCCAGCGCGAAGACGCGGCGGCCGGGATCGGCGAGCAGGGCACAGGCGGCATCGAAATCGGCGTGGTTGATCCGGCTGAGCGTCGCGTGAAGATTGGCAACCACCGCATCCGCCATCCGGTTCAGGATATGGGTATCGGGCACACCCTCGGCCCAGCGGTCGTGCTTGATGAGGGGCGAGACCAGCATCTCCTCCACCTCGGCCCGCAGGGCGGTCTGGAAATCGGGGTAGCCGCGGAAGCCCAGCTTCTGCACCAGCCGCACCACCGTGGGCGTGGACACCTCCGCCCCCTTGGCCAGCGCGGTGATCGATCCCAGCGCCGCCACCGGATAGTTGCGCAGGATGTGGGCGGCCAGTTGCCGCTCTGCCCGGGTCAGGCTGTCGGACGCCGCGCGCAGACGCGCTTCGACAGGTTCGGTGACGGGTGCAGACATTGTGGCCCCTGCTGCTGATTTCAGCAGTCGAAGAATAGTTTGTAACAGCGAAGGTGCAAAAGAAAAAATATTGACAAACCGGCACCGGATGCAGAGCCTTGGGGACGGATTCACCGAACGGACCCGCCCTTGTGACGGCCATGCCCGACCTGCCCCCGTTTGAGCCTCTGGTGGAAGCCGGCGCGCCGTCGCCGTTCCTGTTCGTCTGCGAGCACGCAAGCAACTACATTCCGCCGGTTCTGAACGCGCTCGGCCTGCCCGAAGACCTGCAGCGCGCGCATATCGCGTGGGATCCCGGCGCGCTGGGGCTGGCGCGGGGGCTGCTGGACCGGCTGGGCGGGCGGCTCGTTTCCGCCACGGTGTCGCGGCTGGTGCATGACTGCAACCGCCCGCCCGATGCGCCAGGCGCGATGGTCGAAACCTCCGAGGGGAACCCGGTGCCGGGCAATCGCGGGCTGGATGCCGCGGCACGCGCCTGCCGGGTGCGCACCGCCTATCTGCCGTTCCACGCCCGCCTGTCCGAGGAAATCGCACTGATGCTGGCAGCGGGTCTGGCGCCGGTGATGGTGACGGTGCACAGTTTCACCCCCGTTTGGTTCGGCGTTCCGCGCTCGGTGGAGTTGGGCGTGATACATGATGCCGACGCCCGGCTGGCCGAGGCCGCCGTGGTGGAGGCGCGCGCCGGAAGCGACCTCATCGTCGCGCTGAATGCCCCCTACAGCGCCGCCGACGGCGTGACGCATATGCTGCGCCGCCATGCCCTGCCCTATGGCCTGCCCAACGCCATGCTGGAGGTGCGCAACGATCTGATCGCCACCCCGGCGGCCGAGGACGGGATGGCCGAGCGCGTCGCACCCGCCCTGTCCGCGGCACTGGCCAGCCTGCATGCGGGGGCCGCGTGATGCCGAAGACACTGGTCGCCTATGTCCGCGTGGTCGAACGGCTGAACTACGGCGTCGGGCGTTTTGCCATGTTCGGGCTCTTCGCGCTGATGGGCGTCCTGCTGTTCGGGGCGCTGTCCCGCGCCTTCTGGGTGCCGCAGGTCTGGACCGACGAAATGGGCCAGTTCCTGATGGTCGGCTATTTCATGCTGGGCGGGGCTTATGCGCTGCAGATGGGATCGGCGGTGCGGATGGATGTCTTCTACGGCCAGTGGTCGCCGCGCACCAAGGCGGCGATAGATGTCGTCACGATCTTCTGCCTGCTCTTCTACCTTGGCATCCTGCTGTGGGGCGGGATCGAAAGCACGCAATACGCGCTGGAATATGGCGAGCGGCGGCGCGGGCTGTGGCGGCCCTACATGGCGCCGATCAAGATCGTGATGTGCCTGGGCATCGTGCTGATGATCCTGCAATGCACCGCGATCCTGATCCGTGACCTTGCGCGCCTGCGGGGCGTGGAGATCCCCGGCCCGACCGGCGAGCGGGTGGTCTGATGTCCTATGACATGATCGCCATCCTGATGTTCAGTTCGATGCTGATGCTGCTGATGACCGGGCAGCGGATGTTCGGGATCATCGGTTTCGTGGCGGTGGTTTTCGCGCTCTGTCTCTGGGGCGACCGGGGCGGCTATGACCTTGGCTTTGCCCAGACCATCAAGCTGATGAACTGGTTTCCGCTGCTGACCCTGCCGATGTTCATCTTCATGGGCTACGTCCTGAGCGAAAGCCGACTGGCCGACGACCTGTACCGCATGTTCCACGTCTGGTTCGGCCCGGTGCCGGGCGGGCTGGCGATCGGGACGATCTTCCTGATGGTCCTGATCTCGGCCATGAACGGGCTGTCGGTCGCCGGCATGGCCATCGGGGCGACCATCGCGCTGCCGGAACTGCTGCGCCGGAACTACGACAAGCGGATGGTGACGGGGGTGATCCAGGCGGGATCGAGCCTTGGCATCCTGATCCCGCCGTCGGTCGTGCTGGTGCTTTACGCGATGATCGCGCGGCAGCCGGTGGGCAAACTGTGGCTCGCCGGAGTGATCCCCGGTCTGATGATGG
The DNA here is from genome assembly GCA_050485905.1 of Paracoccaceae bacterium. Taxonomy (GTDB): domain Bacteria; phylum Pseudomonadota; class Alphaproteobacteria; order Rhodobacterales; family Rhodobacteraceae; genus JAWLCA01. Next base: position 4,652 of record JBJHCH010000087.1, read on the forward strand.
CCACGCTCTTCATCCTCTACATCTGGCTGCGCTGCCGGCTCAACCCCGCGCTTGGCCCCGTCCTGCCAGAAGAGGAGCGCAATCAGGTCAGCCGGGCCGAGAAGCTGCGTCTGCTGAGCGCGGGGCTGCTGCCGCTGGGAATTTTCCTGGTGATGATGGTGCCGTTCGTGACCGGCTACACCCGGCTGGTCGAAAGCTCGGTGATCGGCGCGTTGGCGGCGTTCCTCGCTGCGGTGGTGAAGGGCCGGATGACCTGGGCCGTGTTCGAGACCGCGACGCGGATGACGCTGGGCATCACCTGCATGTTCATGTGGATCATCCTGGCGGCGCTGGCCTTCGGCGCGGTGTTCGACGGGCTGCGCGCGGTCGATGCGCTGCGCCAGCTGTTCCTGAACGACATCGGCCTTGGCCCCTGGGGCATCCTGATCCTGATGCAGTTGTCCTACATCATCATGGGCACGTTCCTGGATGACACGGCGATGCTGGTGATCGTGGCGCCACTTTACGTGCCGCTGGTCGGCGCACTGGGGTTCGATCTGATCTGGTACGGCGTGCTTTACACCATCACCTGCCAGATCGCCTACATGACCCCGCCGTTCGGCTACAACCTGTTCCTGATGCGCGCCATGGCCCCGCCCGAGGTGACCTTATGGGACATCTACCGTTCCATCGTGCCCTTTGTCGGTGTGATGCTGCTGGCGCTGATCCTGGTGATGAGCTTTCCGCAGATCGCCCTGTGGCTGCCCGACACCGTATACAGACCCTGAGACCAACAAGGGCGGCCCACCGCCCGCCAACCCGAAGGAGGTAAGACCATGACCACGAGACGCAAGTTCCTGACCACCGGCGCGCTGGCTGGCGCGGGCGCGCTGGCAGCCCCGGCCGTTCATGCGCAGTCCACGATCCGCTGGCGGCTGCAGACCTATGCGGGCGCGGCGCTCGGCGCGCAGGTGGCGAAACCCGCCATCGACATGTTCAACGCCATTGCCGGCGACGAGATGCAGATCGAACTTTTCTATGCCGACCAGCTTGTTCCGACCGAGGAACTGTTCCAGGCCATGCAGCGTGGCACGATCGACGCGGTGCAGTCCGACGACGACAGCATGGCCAGCCCGACCGAGGTGACGGTCTTCGGCGGCTATTTTCCCTTTGCCAGCCGCTACAGCCTCGATGTGCCGGCGCTGTTCAACGACTGGGGCCTGAACGAGATCTGGGACGAGGAATATGCAGCGGTCGGCGTAAAGCACATCTCGGCCGGGGCCTGGGATCCCTGCCATTTCATCACCACCTCGCCGATCAACAGCCTGGCGGACATCCAGGGCAAGCGGGTCTTCACCTTCCCTACCGCGGGGCGCTTCCTCAACCAGTTCGGCGCCGTGCCGGTCACCGTGCCGTGGGAGGATGTGGAAGTCGCGCTGCAGACCGGAGAGATCGACGGCGTCGCCTGGTGCGGCATCACCGAAGCCTACGAGGTCGGTTGGGCCGACATCTGCAGCCACTTCCTGACCAACAACATCTCGGGCGCGTGGATCGGGCATTTCTTTGCCAATATGGACCGCTGGAACGAACTGCCCGACCACCTGAAGGAACTGGTGAAGGTCTGCTTCGAGCAGTCGCACTACTACCGTCAGCACTGGTACTGGGCCGGCGAGGCGCGGCTGCGGACCGAGGGCGACAAGCTGGAACTGACCTCGATCCCCGACGACGAATGGGCCACCGTCGAGGCGGCGGCGCGAGAGTTCTGGGAGGAGATCGCGGCCGAGTCTGAGACCAAGGCGAAGGTCGTACAGATCTTCCGCGACTACAACGCCGCGATGGACCGGGCCGGACGCCCCTATCGCTACGGCTGATACGATCCGGGGCCGCGCCAGGCGCGGCCCCCTGACCGGAAAGAATGCCCCGGGTGCAGCCCGGGGCGCCGTTTTGCAAGGGGATGAAGATGTCGGGCAATCTGACGTTCGAGGCGCTGGCCGAGGCTGTGGACGCGGGGCGGATCGACACCGTGCTGGTCGCAGCCGTCGACATGCAGGGCCGGCTGATGGGCAAGCGGTTCCATGCCCGCCATTTCGTCGATGGCGCCTGGAAGGAGACGCATTGCTGCAACTACCTGCTGGCCACCGACATCGAGATGATGACCGTGCAAGGCTACCGCGCGACTAGCTGGGAAGCGGGGTATGGCGACTATGTGATGAAGCCCGACCTGTCGACCCTGCGCCGCGTGCCCTGGCTTGAGGGCACGGCGCTGGTGCTCGCCGACCTTCAGGATCACCACACCCACGAGGACGTGCCCCATTCCCCCCGCGCGATCCTGAAGCGGCAGGTGGCGCGGGCCGAGGCGATGGGCTTCAAGGCGATGATGGCGACCGAACTGGAATTCTTCCTGTTCGAGAAGTCGTTCGATCAGCTGCGCGACGCGAACTACCAGAATCTGCAGACGCTCGGCCGCTACAACATCGACTACTCGATCTTTGGCACGACCAAGGAAGAGGACGTGATGCGCGCGATCCGCAACGGCCTGTTCGACGCCGGCATCCCGGTCGAGAACTCCAAGGGAGAGGCCGAGGCCGGGCAGGAGGAGTTGAATATCCGCTACGCCGACGCGCTGCTGACGGCCGACATGCATTCCATCGTCAAGAACGGCGTGAAGGAGATCGCCAACCAGCACGGCCGCGCCGCCACCTTCATGGCGAAATACGACCATCGCCGCGCAGGATCGTCCAGCCACGTCCACCAGTCGCTGCAATCGCTGACCGGCGAGCCGCTGTTCCACGATCCCGGCAGCGAGCACATGATGTCGGACACCATGCGCCACTACATGGCCGGGCTGCTGGAGCACGCGGCCGCGCTGACATATTTCCTCGCCCCCTATGTCAACAGTTACAAGCGTTTCGTGGTCGGCATGTTTGCCCCGACAAAGGCGGTCTGGAGCCTGGATAACCGCACCGCAGGCTTCCGCGTCTGCGGCGAGAACACCAAGGCGGTGCGCGTCGAATGCCGGATCGGCGGGTCTGACCTGAACCCCTATCTGGCCTGCGCTGCCCTGCTGGCGGCGGGCCTGGACGGGATCGAGCGGCAGTTGGTGCTGGAGCCACCCATAAGCGGCGATGTCTACGGCAAGGGAGAGGCGCGCGAGGTGCCGAAGACGCTGGGCGCTGCGGCGGAGCTGATGCGCGGATCGTCCATGCTGCGCGCGGCCTTCGGCGACGAGGTGATCGACCACTACCACCGCGCCGCGCTATGGGAGATCGAGGAACAGAACCGAGTCGTCACCGACTGGGAAGTGCAGCGCGGCCTGGAACGGGCCTGACATCCGACCGAGGACACCATGACCAAGATGATCCAGTGCATCTCGCCCATCGACGGGCGGGTCTATGCCGAACGCCCCGCCCTTCCCTTGGCCGAGGCCGAGGCCGCCGTCGCCCGTGCCCGCGCCGCCCAGACCGTCTGGGCCGCCCTGCCGCTGGAGGTGCGGATCGCGAAGGTACAGGCCGGCGTCGCGGCGCTGAACGGGATGAGGGACCGCATTGTCGAGGAACTGGCCTGGCAGATGGGCCGCCCGACCCGCTATGGCGGCGAGTTGGGCGGCGTGAACGAACGCACCGACTACATGGCCACCATCGCGGCCGAAGCGCTGGCGCCCCTGGTCGCCGAAAGCTCGGATCGGTTCGAGCGGCGGATCGAGCGGGTGCCCTTTGGTGTGGTCTTCATCGTCGCGCCGTGGAACTACCCCTTCCTGACCGCGATCAACACCATCGTGCCTGCGCTGATCGCCGGCAACGCCGTGGTGCTGAAACACGCCAGCCAGACCCTGCTGGCGGGCGAGCGGCTGACCGAGGCGTTCCACGCCGGCGGTGTCCCGGCCGAGATCTTCCAGAATGTCTGCCTCGACCACGCCACGACCGAGGCGCTGATCGGCCAGCGCGCCTTCGGCTTCGTGAACTTCACGGGGTCGGTCGGGGGCGGGCAGGCGATGGAACGCGCCGCCGCCGGCACCTTCACCCCCCTGGGGCTGGAACTGGGCGGCAAGGATCCGGGCTATGTGATGGACGATGCCGACCTTGATGCGGCGGTCGACGGGCTGATGGACGGCGCGATGTTCAACGCTGGCCAGTGCTGCTGCGGGATCGAGCGGATCTATGTCCACGAAAGCCTGTATGACGCCTTTGTCGAAAAGGCCATGGCCTGGGTGAACACCCTGAAGCTGGGCAATCCGCTCGACTCTGAGACCACACTCGGCCCGATGGCGAACCGCCGCTTTGCCGACACGGTGCGCGCCCAGACGGCCGAGGCCGTGGCGGCAGGTGCCAAGCCGCTGATCGACGCCAGCCGATTTGCCGATGACGGTGGCACCTATCTGGCGCCGCAGATCCTGGTGAACGTCGACCATTCCATGCGTGTGATGCGCGAGGAAAGCTTCGGGCCCGTCGTCGGCATCATGAAAGTGAAGGACGATACCGAGGCGATCGCACTGATGAACGACTCGCCCTACGGCCTGACCTGTTCGCTCTGGACGAAAGACCCCGAACGCGCCGCGCGGGTGGGTGGGCAGGTGGAAACCGGCACCGTCTTCATGAACCGCTGCGACTATCTCGACCCCGCGCTCTGCTGGACCGGCTGCAAGGACACCGGCCGCGGCGGCGCGCTGTCGGTGATCGGCTACCACGCCGTAACCCGGCCGAAATCCTTCCATCTGAAAAAGGTGTTGAAATGATCCCAAAGGCCAACTGGTCTTATCCCACCGCGGTGAAGTTCGGGGCGGGCCGCATCGCCGAACTGGCCGAGCACTGCATCGCCGCCGGCATCCGCGCGCCGCTTCTGGTGACCGACAAGGCGCTGGCCGCCCTGCCGATCACCGCACAGGCGCTGGAGGTTCTGGACGCGGCCGGCCTAGGACGCGCCTTGTTTTCCGAGGTCGATCCCAACCCGCACGAGGGCAACCTGGAGGCCGGGCTGAAAGCCTTTCGCGAGGGCGGGCATGACGGCGTCGTGGCCTTTGGCGGCGGCTCGGCGCTGGATCTGGGCAAGCTGGTGGCCTTCATGTCCGGCCAGTCACGCCCGGTCTGGGATTTCGAGGATGTGGGCGACTGGTGGACGCGGGCCGACCCCGACGGCATCGCGCCGATCATCGCTGTGCCGACGACCGCCGGAACGGGGTCGGAGGTGGGCCGCGCAGGTGTGCTGACCAACAGCGAAACCCATGTGAAGAAGATCATCTTCCACCCGAAGATCCTGCCCACCGTGACGATCTGCGACCCCGAACTGACCGTCGGCATGCCGAAGTTCATCACCGCAGGTACCGGGATGGACGCGCTCGCCCATTGCCTGGAGGCCTATTGCAGCCCGCATTACCACCCGATGAGCCAGGGCATCGCGCTGGAGGGGATGCGGCTGGTGTTCGAGAACCTGCCCCGCGCCTATGCCGAGCCGCAGGATCTGGAGGCCCGCGCCCACATGATGAGCGCGGCCGCCATGGGTGCGGTGGCGTTCCAGAAGGGGTTGGGCGCGATCCATAGCCTCAGCCACCCGGTCGGCGCGATCTACAACACCCACCACGGCACCACGAACGCCGTGGTCATGCCGATGGTCCTGCGCTTCAACCGCCCGGCGATCGAGGATCGGATCGAACGCGCCGCGGCCTATCTGGGCATTGCTGGCGGGTTCGACGGCTTCATGGACCGAATCCTCGCGCTTCGGTCGGACTTGTCGATTCCCGAAAGCCTGAGCGTCATGGGGGTTGAAGCCGCGCGGCTGGACGAGATGACCGCCATGGCGATGGAAGACCCCAGTTGCGGCGGCAACCCGGTGGAGATGACGGCGGAAAACACCCGGCAGCTTTACGAGGATTGCCTGTGACCTGACAGGCGCCGCGCCAGCGGCGCCAGCATCAGCGAGGCGGCAAAGAACAGTGCCGCGATGGCCACGATGCTGGGGCCGGCGGGCGTGTCCCATGCCAGCGAGGCGCGCAGCCCCCCCAGCACCGCCAGCCCGCCCAGCCCCACAGCCATCACCGCCATCGCCTCGGGCGTGCGGGCGAGGCTGCGGGCCGCGGCGGCCGGCACGATCAGCATGGCGGCAATCAGCAGTGCGCCGACCACCTTCAGCGCCACCGCCACCACCACGGCCAGCGCAAGTGTCAGCACCAGCCGCTCCCGCGCCGGCTGCACGCCAGAGGCGTGGGCCAGATCCTCGGACACCGTCGCGGTCAGCAGACCTGACCAGCGCCAGACCAGCAGCCCCAGCACCGCCGCCGACCCCGCCGCGATCACCAGCAGATCGCCCCGACTGACCGCCAGAATATCCCCGAACAGATAGGCCGTCAGGTCCACCCGCACATTCGGAAGGAACGATACCGCAACAAGGCCAAAGGCCAGCGCGGAATGGGCCAGTACCCCCAGCGTCGTGTCCATCGCCCAGCCTCGCCCGGCCAGTGTCGCCACCGTCATCGCCATGATCAGCGCCACGACCAGCGTGCCGGCATAGATCGACAGCGAAAAGCCCAGCGCCAGCGCCACGCCGAGGATCGCGGCATGGGCCGTCGCATCGCCGAAATAGGCCATCCGCCGCCAGACCACAAAGCAGCCCAGCGGCCCGGTAGCACAGGCCACCGCCAGCCCGGCCAGCGCCGCGCGAACCAGAAAATCGTCAAGCATCCGCGCGTTCCGCCTCGCCGTGATCGTGGGACAGGTGATGCGGATGATCGTGATCGTGGTCGTGGACATGCTGGTAGAGCGCCAGCGCCCCCTGCGTGCCCAGCCCGAACAGCGCGCGGTATTCCGGCGCGTTCGACACCACCCGGGGCGTGCCCTCGCAGCAGACATGGCCGTTCAGGCACAGCACGCGGTCGGATGCGCTCATCACCACATGCAGGTCATGGCTGACCATCAGAACGGCGCAACCCGTCTCCTGCCGCACCTCTTCCAGCAGCCGGTAGAAGGCCGCGACGCCGGGCTGGTCCAAGCCCTGAGTCGGTTCGTCCAGCATCAGGATATCGGGCCGCGACAGCAGCGCGCGGGCCAGCAGAACGCGCTGAAACTGGCCACCTGACAACTCGGTCATCTGCTGCCGCTCCACCCCCGCCACACCGGTGCGGCACAGCGCCTGCGCGGTTTCCGTGGCGCTGCGCCGAGCGGGCAGCGACAGGAAGCGCGCCACCGTGATGGGCAGCGCCGGGTCGATATGCAGCCGCTGCGGCACATAGCCAATCTGCAAGCCCGGCGTCTGTGTCACCCGCCCGGTCGCGGCCGGCAGAATGCCCAACAGCGCCCGCAACAGCGATGACTTGCCCGATCCGTTCGGGCCGACCACAGTGACGATCTCTCCACGGTCGATGCGGAAATGCACGTCGCGCAGCACCAGGCCGCTGCCGTAGCTCACCGACAGATGTTCTGCCGAGATCAGGCTCATGCCGCCGCCTGCTTGCAGGCGGGGCACAGACCCTGCGCCTCGACGGTCGCGCGCTCGACGGCGAAACCGACCTCCGCCGCCGCAGCCTCGACCGCCGTGCGCACCCGCACGCCCGGCGCCTCCGCCACGGCATCGCAGGTGCGGCAGATCAGGAACACGGGCTGATGCGCCTCGCCTGGGTGCATGCAGGCGGCAAAAGCGTTGAGCCGGCGGATACGATGGACCAGCCCCTGCTCGACCAGAAAATCCAGCGCACGGTAGACCACAGGCGGCTGCTTGCCGAACCCGTCGGCCGCCAGCCGCTCCAGAACCTCATAGGCGCCCATCGCGCGGTGCGCCTCCAGAAGTATCTCAAGCGTGCGCCGGCGCACCGGGGTCAGCCGCACGCCGCGGCCGTCCAGCAGCCGCTCGACCCGCGTCAGAACCCCCTCGGCGCAATCGTCGTGATCGTGCGTCGAAAAGGCCAGCGCGGCCGGCGCGGGGGTCTCGTTCATTGCCATCTCCTGACCGGCAGGGGCCGGTCGCGCTTGACATGTGATAGTATTACATAAGATACGGGCTTCCGAAGTTACAAGATAACTACAGGAGAAGTCCATGCGCCATCTGCTGCCGTTCGCCGTCGCCACCCTGGCCACCCCTGCCCTCGCAGAACCGCCGCGTGTCGTGACCGACCTGCCGGCGGTGCATTCGCTGGTGACGCAGGTGATGGCTGGCGTGGGGGAGCCGGCGATTCTGCTGGACCGCGGCGCCGATCCGCATAACGTGCAACTGCGTCCCAGCCAGGCCCAGATGCTGGCCGATGCCGACCTGCTGTTCTGGATCGGCCCCGAAATGACACCGTGGCTGGTCCGCGCGCTGGACGGCGTCGGCATCCGGGGCGAGGCGATCGCGCTGTTGCATGCCGAGGGAGTGCACCTTCAGGACTATGCTGACGGGCACAGCCATGATCACGGCCACGAGCATGGCCACGCGGATGCTCACGACCACGACCACGACCACGACCACGACCACGACCACGACCACGACCACGACGAGCATGGTCATGACTCGGCCCATGAGCACAATCACGATCATGCACACGAAGCAGATCACGATGATCACGACCATGGCGGGCATGTGCATGGGCACGATCACGACCATGATCACGCCGATGAGGCCCACGAGCACGGGCACGATCATGGACACGCGCACGATCACGGCGATCATGGTCACAGCCACGACGGCACGGATCCCCATGCCTGGCTTGACCCGCACAACGCCCGCGTCTGGATCGACCTGATCGCAGCCGAACTGGCCGAGCACGACCCGGAGAATGCGGAAGCATATGCCGCCAACGCCGCCTCGGCGCGCGAGGGCGTCGAAACCCTTGAGGCGGAAGTGCGCGAGCTACTCACCCCCGTGGGCGACGCCGCGATATTCGTCTTTCACGACGCCTACGGCTACTTTGCCGGACACTTCGGGCTGAACGTCGCCGGCTCCATCGCGCTTGGCGATGCCGCCGATCCCGGCGCGGGCCGTCTGGCCGAAATCCGCGCAACCCTGGCTGACGAAGGCGCGGTCTGCGTCTTCCCCGAGGCCCAGCATGACATGCGCTACGTCGATCTGGTCACCGAAGGCACCAGCGTCCGCGTGGGCGCGGCACTCGACCCGTCCGGAACCACGCTGGACTACGGCCCCGACCTCTATGCCGATGTGCTGCGCAATCTGGCGCAAAACATTGCGGATTGCGTTGCGGACTGACCGGCTAGCGCAGCCGCGCTTCGGTCTTTGCGTCGAACAGGAACATCGTGTCCGGGGCGGGCGTCAACCCGATCCGGGCACCCGGCGCCAGAACCACCGCCTCGCCGGCCTCGACGATCAGCTTCTCGCCGGTCGCAACGGCAGTGGCGTGGACATAGGACACGCCGCCCAGCGCCTCGGTCATCTCGACCAGATGGCTGTCGCCCTCGACGACCTGCAGATGCTGCGGACGAACGCCCACCGTCACCGCCATGCCCGCCGCCGGCAGTGAGACCGAAACGGGGATCGGCTCCCCGCCCAGCCCCTTGACCGTCACCGTACCCTGCCCAGCCTGTCCGGCCAGGAAATTCATCGCGGGCGATCCGATGAAGCCCGCCACAAAGCGGTTGTCGGGGTCGCGGTAGAGGTCAAGCGGCGCGCCCACCTGCTCCACCTTGCCTGCGCGCAGCACCACAATCTTGTCGGCCAGCGTCATCGCCTCGACCTGATCGTGGGTGACATAGATCATGGTCGCACCGATCTCGCGGTGCAGGCGCGCGATCTCCACCCGCATCTCCACCCGCAACTCTGCGTCGAGATTCGACAGCGGCTCATCGAACAGGAACACCTCTGGCCCCCGCACGATCGCCCGGCCGATTGCGACCCGCTGCCGCTGTCCGCCCGACAAAGCCTTGGGCTTGCGGTCTAGCAACTCGTTGAGCCTCAGGATCTGCGCCGCCTCGCCGACCTTGCGCGCAATCTCGGCCTTGCTGACGCCGTTCATCTTCAGCCCGAAGCCCATGTTCTGGGCCACGGTCATGTGCGGATAAAGCGCATAGGTCTGGAACACCATCGCCACGCCGCGTTCAGACGGGTCAAGCCGCGTGACATCACGCGCACCGATGTTGATGGCACCGGCGCTGGTTTCCTCCAGCCCCGCGACCATGCGCAGCAGGGTCGATTTCCCGCAGCCCGAGGGGCCGACGAAGACGCAGAACTCCCCGTCCTCGATGCTCAAATCCACCCCGTGGATCACCTGAACGTCGCCGTATTGCTTCACGACCTTCTGCAGCGTCACGCCTGTCATGTTCTCCCCCGTTCTCTGATCCGTTGTTCCGGAAAGCGCCAGCTTTCCGCCTCCTCCGCGATCGTCCGCGCTGTCTCTGCGATCCGCGGGGCCAGTGCGCCCAACCCCTCCAGACTGCTGTGGGCGGTGGTGCTGGTGACCGACAGCCCACCAAGCACGCGGCCCGCATCCGACAGGATCGGCACCGCCACGCAGATGATCCCCGGCTCATGCTCCTGCCGGTCAAAGGCATGGCCGCGCGCGCGAATCGCCGCTAACTCGGCGCAAAGCGCCCCCGGCGTCGCCAGCGTATGTTCGGTGAAAAGGTGGAACGACTGCTGGGCGATGACGCGCTCCAGTTCCCCCTCGGGCAGATGGGCCAGCATCGCCTTGCCGACGCCGGTGCAATATGCGGGGCCGACCTTGCCGGCTTGGCTGAACATCTCAACCGGCTGGGCGGCATTGCGCTTGTCCACGTAAAGCACCTGCCCGTGGTCGAGCTGCGCCAGATGAATCGTCTCGCCCAGATCCGCCGACAGCCGGTCCAGATGCGGCCGCGCGATGGGCGCGAGCGAGGACTGGCGCCAGGCGACATGGGCGAGCCGCACGAGCCGCACCCCCATCGTATAGACCTGCCGGTCTGGATCGTAGGCCAGCATCCCCTGATGGGTCAGCGTCTGCAGCAGCCTGTAGAGAGTCGCCTTGGGATAGCGCCCCGCAGACAGCAGATCCGTGAACCGCACCGGCCGCCCCTCGGCCGCGACCATGTCCAGCACATCCAACGCCTTGCCAACGGTTCCGTCGCTCTCGCCCATTCTCCCCCCGGTGGCGGCACGCGCCATCTCTGTTGACAGGATAGACCGAGTCGCGCATAGTTTCAATAATCAAAACTAAGTCTCACATATTGGAACACTCAGGGAGGACTTCATGCGTTCCAGACTCACCCTCACCCTTGGCGCACTCGCCATGTCGACCGCGCTGGCCGGTGCTGCGCATGCCGAATCGCTGACCGGCGATCTGCGTATCTTCTTCAACGATCAGAACCCCGCCCCCCGCGCCGCGATCGAAGGCATGGTGGAACGGTTCGGCGCGATGCACCCGGATCTGAACATCGACCTGACCCTGATCGACCGCGAGGCGAACAAGACCCAGATCCGCAACTACCTGACCGCGAACGCACCCGACGTGAACGGCTGGTATGCCGGCAACCGGATGCGCCCCTATGTCTCGGCCGGCCTGTTCGAGGATGTGTCGGACATCTGGGATGACGAGGTGTCCGAGGCCCTGTCCTCGACCAAGCCCTCGCTGACGCTGGACGGCGCGCAGTGGGGCGTGCCCTATTCCTACTACCACTGGGGCATGTACTACCGTCAGGACATCTACGAGGAACTCGGCCTGACCCCTGCGACGACCTGGGAAGAGGAAAAGGCCAACTGCCAGACGCTGCTCGACAACGGGATCAAGTGCTACACCATCGGCACGCGCTTCCTGTGGACCGCTGGCGGCTGGTTCGACTACATCAGCCTGCGCACCCATGGCTACGACTTCCACATGGCGCTGACCAACGGCGAGATTCCGTGGACCGACGACCGCGTGCGCGAGGTCTTCGCGAACTGGCGCGAGCTGATCGACATGGGCGCCTTCATCGACAACCACACCGCCTATACCTGGCAAGAGGCGCTGCCCTTCATGGTCAACGGCGAGGCGGCGGCCTACCTGATGGGCAACTTCGCCGTGGCACCGCTGCGCGAGGCGGGACTGACCGACGATCAGCTTGGCTTCTACCAGTTCCCGGCGATCAACCCCGATGTGGCGATGGCCGAGGATGCGCCGACCGACACGCTGCACATCCCGGCACAGGCACAGAACAAGGAGGCCGCGCGCGCCTTCCTGCGCTATGTCATCAGCCCCGAGAACCAGACCATCGTGAACGAGGTTCTGGGCCAGCTTCCGGTCCACCGGGATGCCGAGGTATCGGATGACAAGTTCATCGAGGCTGGGTTCGAGATGCTGTCGAACGCTGCCGGCCTTGCCCAGTTCTTCGACCGCGACGCGCCGGCCGAGATGGCAGCGGCGGCGATGGAGGGCTTTCAGGAGTTCATGGTGCTGCCTGACAACCTGGACGACATCCTGCCCCGGCTCGACCGCGTGCAGGAACGCGCCCGGCACGAATAGGCCCTGT
>JBJHCH010000088.1:0-16914 GCA_050485905.1 Paracoccaceae bacterium
GGTGTCGGCCCGCGCGGCCAGCCCGGCGGCCTCGGACAGCGCGCGCTCGCTGCGCCCGCCGGGGATCAGCACCTGCATGTAGTCGATGGAGGTGGAGGCGGGGGTGATCTGCGCCGCCTCCTGCACACCGCGCATCTGGTAAAGCGCGACACGGCCCTCACCCAGCGGGATCGGCGGGGTGACGCCGCCGGTGGGAAGCTGCATCAGGATCGGCAGCACGCCGCCCGGCAGGTTCACCACCGGAATCCAGCCGATGTTGCCGCCCTCGGCGGCGGATTCGGCGATCGAATGTTCGCGCGCGGCGGCGGCAAAGGCGCCTTCGCTGCGCATGCCCTGAATCCGCTGGGCGAGGGCCAGGACTTCCTCTTCGGTGTCCGGGGTCGCCTGCAGCACGATTTCGCCCACCCGTGCGCGCACCGGCCCGGTCTGGTTCATCAGCGCCAGCGCGCGGTCAATCTCGGCCTCGGTGATGCTGGTCCGCGGCGGGCCAAAGCGTGCCCGCACGACCTCGCGCCAGACCACGCCGGCGCGGACGAAATCGACGAACGTCTCGGTGGCGATACCCACGTCGTTCAGGATCTCCACCAGCTCGTCAGCCGACAGATCGGCGCGGCCGGCGAATTCCTCCATCCCGGCGCGGATCTGCTCGGCCGTCGGGTCGATCCCCATGCGGGCCGCGACGTCCAGTTGCAGCCGCTCCTCGATCAGCCGCGCCTCTGCCTCGGCATCCAGATCGCCGGTCGCGCCCAGCAGGGCCAGGAAACTGCGCCGCTGCTGGATCTCGAAATTCGTGATCACCCGGTCGTTCACGATCACCCGCGGGGCGAACAGGTTCTGCTGCGCGGCCACGGGGGCGGCGATCAGCGTGGCGAAAGCCAGCAGGGGGGCAAGGAGTATCGTCAGGCGCATCGATCGGTCCGTTCTGCTCTGTCCTTCGGGGGGCGGGGACATGGCCCGCGCCCTGTCTTGCGGCCCCACGGTCATCGGGCGCAGCTTCTGCGCGGCGGGCGCGAGCCGTCGCCGCGGCCAAAGCCGGCCAGATCGACCGACAGGCCGAAATCGGTCACTGGGCGTACACTAGTCGAGGATGTGAACCGACGCGAGAGGGAAAGATCCACGGTGATGCACTCGTTGACATAGCTCAGCCCCAGCGCGGCCGATGTTGCCCGGTCGGCATTGAAATCGAACCGGCCCGCGGCCCGCCCGGTCCAGTTGTCGGTCAGCCGGTAGCTGGCATCGACCGCCCATTCCGAGGTGGAGAAGTTGCGGTTCACGTCCGGGTCGCTGTCGGGCTCCAGCCAGATGTAGCCGGTGGCGAGGTCCAGCCGGTTGGTGGCCCAGGCGATCTGCGTCTCGCTGCGCGTGGCGCTGCCGGTGTCGTCGATCAGCGTGCGGTTGGACAGCCGCAGCCCCGCCGCCATGTTCAGATGCACCGCCGCCAGCCAGTCCGACCGGCTGCCGTCCAGCCCGGTGCTGTCGGTAAAGGCGTTCACGTCGGTCCGCCGGTAGACCCGCCCCACGGTGGCCCCCATCGACCAGCCGGCCGGGTCGTGGCGGGTATAGCTGACGCCCACATTGGCGCGCAGGCCGATCTCGCGCCGGTCGGTGCCGGGAAAGCGGTTCAGCGCAAACAGGTTGCTCTCGTCGAATTCGACCAGAACGCTGTCCTCGTTCGGCACCCGCCGCAGCGAGCGTGGCCCGCGCGCGATCTGCACCATCGGTTCGATCACATGGGCCACGCCGCCGGGATCGGTGCGCAGCAGCGGCCAGCGCAATTCGGCGGCCAGCGTGGGCGTCAGCCGCCCGGTGCCGCCGGGATAGGTGCTGTCCTGCCGGATCACATAGTAATCCGCCGCGACCTGGGTCATCACCCCGGCCAGAACCCCGTTGTCAAAGCTCCAGTTGCGCCGCCAGTCGGCCTCGGCCGTCGCGCGGGCCATGTCGCGGCCAAGGATGTCGAGCGACGATGACCGGCGATGGGTATGAACCTGCAGCTTCAACCCGCCCGCGCCGCCCAGCGGCGTGGCGCCGAACCGCCGGTGCAGGGTCGCATCGGTGACGAGGTTCGGCAGTTGCGAATTGATCTCTCCGTCGCGGATCGAATGGAAGGCCCGCGTCCGCACGCTGACGAACTCGTTGCGGCGGGTGCGCGAGATTTCGACGAAGCTCACCAGCCGGTCGCGGGACTCCAGCCCGTAATCCTGCACATAGGCCGGGTCGCTCACCGCCTCGATCCCGAAATCCAGCCGATAGCCGCCGCCCAGGGCAAAGCGCCCGCCGCCGAACAGATAGCCCCGCGTCTCGCCGGGGCGCAGGTCGTCACGACTGATCGCGCCCTCGAACTCCACCGTGCCGCGGCGGAACGCTTGGCGATAGCGCAGGTCCAGCGTGGTGGTGCGGCCGGTGGACAGATAGGGCGCCACCGTCAGGTCGGCGCTGTCGCCCAGCCGGATGAAATAGGGCACCCGTATTCCCGGTCCCAGCGTCGATGTGGTGCGGAAGGTCGGGAACAGGAAGCCGGTCGCGCGGTCCAGCGTCGGGTCGGGCATCCGCAGGTAGGGCGTGTAGAAGACCGGCACGCCAAGGATGCGGAATTGCGCGTCGCTGAAATAGATTTGCCGCTCCAACTGGTCGTGCATGACCTCGCGCGCCCGGATCTCCCAGATCGGCGTCGGATTGTCGGCACAGACCTCGCAGGACGAGGCGACGGAGCGGCTCATCCGCGTGTAGCGGCCTGAATCGCGGCGGATCGAGGCGGCGGCGATCTGCAACTGCTGGTCCAGCACCAGCCGCGCGCCAAGCAGGATGCCCTCGCGCAGGTCGGCGGCCAGTTCGGCGCTGTCGGCCAGCAGGATCGTGTCGGCGCCCTCGGTCAGAACCAGCGGCCCCTCGATCGTCACCTGCTCTCCGCGCCGGTCATAGGCCACGCGACTCGCCCGCAGCCGGGCGCCGCGATAGAAGACCTCCACCGCGCCCTGCGCGATCAGGCGGCCGTCGGGCGTCACCTCCACCCGGTCGGCGATCAGCGTGGCCGGGCCGTCCTGCGCCTGAAGGGGCAGGGCGATCAGCAGCGCCAGGATCAGGGCCGCCAGCCGCCGCATCATCCATCCTCCATATGCAGCAGCAGGCCCAGTGACAGCAGGATCGCCGCGACCGGGGGCGACCATGCGGCCAGCGCCACGGGGATCTGGCCGTTCTCGCCCAGCACCTGGGCAAAGTTGCGCAGAAAGAAGATCGCAAAGCCCGCCAGCAGCGCCATCAGCACGAACGGCCCGGTGCGGCCCAGCCGGGTGTGGCGCATGGTGAAGCCCGCCGCCACCAGCACCATCGCCGCCAGCAACAGCGGCAGCGCCAGTTCCATCTGCAGCCAGACCCGGTGCTGCCGGGCCGAGAAGCCGGCGGCGTCCAGCCGGGCGATGAAATCCGGCAGATCCCAGATCGGGATGGCCGAGGGCGTGCCGAAACTGTCGCGGATCTGGTCGCGGGTCAGGTCGGTGGGCAGGCGCAATTCCTCGGGCCGGGTGGCGTCGCGTTCGGGGTTGTCGCTTTGCAGCGACCAGACCTTGGGGGCGGTCAACATCCAGGCGCCGGGCACCAGTTCCGCCTCGGCCGCCTCGATCCGCCGCAGCGGGGTGCCGTCGGGGCCGAAGGTGATGAAGCTGGTGGCATAAAGCACCGTGCCGTCGAAATTGGCCCGCGCCGCGCGGATCACCGTCTGCCCCTCGGCCCCGCCCTGGCGCAGCCACAGCCCCTCGCGGCTGATCGACAGCACGCTTTCGGCGCCGCGGGCATATTGCCCCACCAGCAGGTCGTATTGCTTCGTCGTCGCCGCGACGATCGGGTTCAGCACCGCCACCGCCACCGCCCCGATCACAAAGGCCGTCGCCACCGGTGCCGCAACCGCGCGCAGCGCCGACCGCCCCGCCGCCCGCGTCACCACCAGTTCCGATGTCCGCGCCAGCCCCAGAAACAGCGCCAGCGTCGCCAGCAGCACGATCAGCGGCAGGATGCGATAGAGGCTTTCCGGCACGTTCAGCGCCGCAAGCTCCGCCGCCTGGGCAAAGCTCACGTCCGACCCGCCGAAGCGCCGGATCTGCTCCACCATGTCCAGCAGCATCAGGATGCCCAGAAACACGCCAGAAACCATGCCAAAGGCGATCAGGAACTTGCGGGCGAAATAGCGGCTCAGCGTCATGCGGCCGCCCCGTCGATCACCGGCGCCGCCCGCCGCACCCGTCGCGGCCGCCCCGCCCACCACAGCAGGCCGAAGGCCGCCAGCCCACCCAGCAGCACCGGCGCATAGTTCACCGGCCAGAACCGCGGATCGCGCAGCGATATGCCGGTGGCCGCGTTGTTCACCAGTTGCACCAGGATGATCGCCACCACCGCGCCGAGTATCTGCCGCCACAGGCCGAACCGGCTGAACCCGCCCTGCAGCAGCGCCGCAAAGCCCAGCAGCGCCGCCACCGGCGCCAGCAGCGGCTGCACCATCCGGCTGTGCAATTCGGTCAGCACCGCGGCGGGGGTGGACCGGGTCCGCTCCATGAACTCGTCCGTCGGCGCGATCAGTTCTGCCGTCGCCACCTCGCGCAGGTCGCGCCGGTCCGACGCCCGCTGGCCGATCAGCGCGCCAAGGTCATAGGTGAAATCGTCAAAGCGCGTGACGAACAACTGCCCCGTCGCGTCGCGCGTGGACTGCGCCAGCCCGTCCAGCATCACCAGCTTCGGCCCGCCGTCCCCGCGCACGATCAGCGCGCGCTGGGCGGTATAGGTGGTGCGCGCGCCGGGGCTGCGCCCGTCCGACAGGAACACCTCGCGCAGCTCTCCCGTCTCGGTCACGTCGCGGATGTAAAGCGTGATGCCGTCCGCCGGGTGCAGGAACGCGCCCTCGGTCAGGAAGCGGGCGGTGATGTTCTCGGCGATCTGGCCCTGCCGGTCGGCCAGTTGCGCCCGCGCCGCGGGGACGAGGTAATGGCTCAGCACCATCAGCAGCACCGCCACCATCAGCCCGTAAACCAGCACCGGCCGCGCCAGCCGAAAGGCCGAAAACCCCGTCGCCTGCATCACCACCAGTTCGCTTTCCGACGCCAGCCGGTTGGTCACGAAGACCGCCGCGGCAAAGGCCGCCACCGGCAGCACCGCGCGGATCACCGTGGGCAGGGTCAGCATGCTCAGTTCCACGAAAACCAGTGCCGACTGGCCGTCGCCGATCAACTGGTCGAACAGCGATACGATCCGGTTGACCCAATAGACCGACACAAGGACGAGGGCGAAGAAGCCGAACATCGTCAGCAACTGCGTCACCAAGTATCGGTCGAATCGCGACACGCCTGTTCTTTCCCGCACTGCCCCCCGGCGCGACCTGCACGCTAGACGAAAAGCCCGCCCGCTGGAACCGCTAACTTGCCCCTTGGCACCGTCCCGCCGCTGTTCCAGACTGCCCGGAAAAGGAGCGTCCATGACCGACCTGCCGCAGATTTCCTTCGTCGAACCCGATGCCGCCGCGCTGGCCACGGCCCCCGGCCGCATCACCGTCCTGATGGATGCGGACGGCCCGCGCGACCTGCTGGCGCGTCGGCTGAACCGCCTGATGCGCGGCGCGCTGGCGCGTCTGGGCGAAAGCCCCGCCTGGCAGAAGCTGAAGCCGGGCGACGGCGTGGACCTGTCCTGGCCCGCCGGGCTGCAGGCCGAATCCGTGCGCGCCATCCGTCTGCCGGACCGCGCCACGGTCGACGATCTGCGCCGCGCCGGGGCGGGCATCGGCCGGTCCCTCCGCGCGGGCGGAGAGACGGTGCTCTTTGCCAGCCGCCGCCGGCCCGAGGAACTGGCCATGGGCCTCGCGCTGCGCGCCTACAGTTTCACCGACCACAAGTCCGACAAGGGCGAGGCGCCGGGCGCGGTGCGGATGATGGTCAAGGATCCAAAGGCCGCCGAGGCCGCCTTTGCCCCCCTGCGCGCGGTGGCGACGGGCACGTTCTACACCCGAGACCTGATCAACGCCCCCGCCAACGTGCTGACGACCACCACCTTCGCCGACCAGCTTGCCGCAATGTCCAAACTCGGCCTGAAGGTCGAGGTGCTGGAGGAGGCCGATCTCGAAAAACTCGGCATGCGCGCTCTCCTGGCCGTGGGGCAGGGGTCGGAAAGCCCGACCAAGGTTGTCGTGATGCACTGGAACGGCGGCAAGAAGGGCGCGGCCCCGCTCGCGCTGCTGGGCAAGGGCGTGATGTTCGACACCGGCGGCATCTCGCTGAAGACGCCGGGCGGCATGGAAGAGATGACGATGGACATGGGCGGCGCGGGCGTCGTCGCCGGGGTGATGAAGGCGCTGGCGCTGCGCAAGGCAAAGGCCAACGTGATCGGCATGGTGGGGCTGGTCGAGAACATGCCCGACGGCCGCGCACAGCGCCCCGGCGATGTGATCGTCTCGATGAAGGGCGACACGATAGAGGTCATCAACACCGATGCCGAGGGGCGGCTCGTTCTGGCCGATCTGCTCTGGTATGCGCAGGACCGTTTCAAACCGGCGGGCATGATCGACCTCGCCACCCTGACCGGCGCGGTGATCGTCGCGCTGGGGCATGAAAATGCGGGCATCTTCGCCAATGACGACACGCTGGCCGACAGCGTGCTGGCCGCCGCGCGGTCCGAGGGCGAAGGCGCATGGCGCCTGCCGCTGGGTGACGCTTACGACAAGCTGATAAAGTCGCGCATCGCCGACATGAAGAACTCCGGCGGCCGCCCGGCGGGGTCGATCACCGCCGCGCAGTTCCTGCATCGCTTCGTGAAGCCGGAAACGCCCTGGGTGCATATCGACATCGCGGGCGTGGCGCTGGTGAAGACCGACCTGACGCTGGCGCCAAAGGGCGCGACCGGCTGGGGCGTGATGACGCTGGACCGGCTGATCCGCGACAAGTTCGAGGGGTGATGGCGGCCTTCTTCTACCACCTGACCCGCAACCCGCTTGAGGCGACGCTGCCCGCGCTCTTGGAGAAATCCCTCGCCGCCGGCTGGCGCGTGGTGGTGCGCGGCACCAGCGAAGACCGGATGCGCTGGCTCGACGAAAAGCTGTGGCTGGGGGCAGAGGAGGGCTTTCTGCCCCATGGCCTGTCGGGCGGGCCGCATGATGCCGACCAGCCGATCCTGCTGACCACCGCGCCCGACATGCCCAACGCCGCCGCCTGCCTGATGGCGGTGGACGGGGCCGATGTGACGGCGGAAGAGGCCGCGGCGCTGACCCGCGTCTGCATCCTCTTCGACGGCAACGACGATGCCGCCGTCGCCCATGCCCGCAGCCAGTGGGCGGCCCTGACCGGGGCCGGGGTGGCGGCGCAATACTGGTCCGAGGAATCGGGCCGCTGGCAGAAGAAGGCCGAGCGCGGCGCCGGCTGACCGGGCCTGCCGGCACCGTGCCAACGGTTAAGGGCAGGTAAACAAAAAAGACGAAATCAAGCGATTTCAATCACTTGATTTTTTGGGCAACGTGCCCAACCCGGATTTTCGCCTGCCCGCAGCCCCTATCTGGCCAGCGCGTCCAGCACCCGCGCCCAGCTTCGGATGCCCTTGTGAAAGGATTCCAGGTCGTATTTCTCGTTCGGGCTGTGGATCTGGTCGTCGTCTCGGGCAAAGCCCACCAGCATCGAATCCATCCCCAGGATCGACTTGAAATACCCCGCCACCGGGATCGACCCGCCCGACCCGATGAACGCCGCCGGCTGCGGCCATTCATCCGACAGCGCCGCCCTTGCGGCCTCGAACGCCGGATGATCCGTCGCCATCACGCTGGCGGGCGACGCCCCGTGATCCTTGAACTCGACCGAGCAATCCGGCGGCAGCATGGATTTCACATAGGCCCGGAACGCCTCGCGGATCTTCAGCGGATCCTGCTGCCCGACCAGCCGGAAACTGATCTTGGCGCTGGCCTTGGACGGCAGCACCGTCTTGAACCCGTCGCCCTGATACCCGCCGCCGATGCCGTTCACCTCGCAGGTCGGCCGCGACCAGATCATCTCCAGCGCGCTGCGATCCTGCTCTCCCGCCGGATGCGACAGCCCCACCTCGCCCAGAAACGCCGTGTGGTCAAAGCCCAGCCCCTCCCACTGCGCCCGGATATCCTCGGCCAGTTCCGGCACGTCGTCATAGAAACCGGGCACCGTCACCCGCCCCTGATCGTCATGCAGCCCGGCGATGATCTTTGCCAGCACCCGGATCGGGTTGATCGCCGCCCCGCCGAAGCCGCCCGAATGCAGATCCTTGTCCGGCCCGGTGATCGTCAGTTCCTCGCCCAGCAGCCCGCGCAGCATGGTCACGATCCCCGGCGTGTCATGGCCGAACAGCCCGGTGTCGCAGATCAACGCCACGTCGGATTTCAACTCGTCGCCATGTTCCTTCAGGAACGGGACCAGGCTGGGAGAGCCGGATTCCTCCTCGCCCTCGAAGAAGAAGGTGATCGGCACCGGCAGGCTGCCGTGCACCGCGATCCACGCCCGGCAGGCTTCGACAAATGTCATCAACTGCCCCTTGTCGTCCGACGACCCCCGGCCGCGGATGACCTTGCCCTTCGCCGTATCCTCGATGGCCGGATCGAACGGGTCGCGGTCCCACAGGTTCAGCGGATCGACCGGCTGCACGTCATAATGCCCGTAAAGCAGCAGATGCGGCCCGTCGCCCCCCGCCGACTTGCCCACCACCATCGGATGCCCCGGCGTCGCCCGCGCCGAGGCGTCGATGCCCAGCGATGCCAGATCCGCCACCAGCCACTCCGCCGCCGCGCGGCACTGATCCTTGTAGGCCGGATCGGTAGAGATCGACGGGATGCGCAGCAATTCCATCAGCCGTGCGGTCGCGGCCTCCAGATCGGCGTCGATACGGTCCAGCACGGGATGCAGGCGGGGATTGGCGGGCATGACACACTCCTTTTCGGGCGCGACCCTAGCAGCCCTGCCGGCGCTGTCCAGACGCGCGCCGGGCCGGATCGAATTGACCGCGATGCCGACGCAGGGTACCCTTTGGGGGCGACAATTTGGACCCTATCGGTGCCGGCCCCTGATCCATATCAAGGCGTCGGCCCGGCCGTCATGGCAGCCGAGCCTGACCGCACCCAGCGGAACGCCAGGGAGAGACGATTTGACTTACGACGCCGCGCTGCAATCCGCCCTCGACCGCCTGCACGAAGAAGGCCGCTACCGCACCTTCATCGATATCGAGCGGCATTGCGGCGCCTTCCCCCGCGCCACCTGGCGCCGCCCCGACGGCACGACGCGCGAGATCACCGTCTGGTGCGGCAACGACTATCTGGGCATGGGCCAACACCCGGCCGTCCTTGCCGCGATGCACGAAGCGATCGACACCTCCGGCGCGGGCTCGGGCGGAACGCGCAACATCTCTGGCACCACGGTCCACCACAAGCGGCTGGAGGCAGAGATTGCCGACCTGCACGGGAAGGAGGCGGCGCTGCTGTTCACCTCGGCCTACATCGCCAACGACGCCACGCTTTCCACCCTGCCACGGCTCTTTCCCGGCCTGATCATCTATTCCGACGCACTCAACCACGCGTCGATGATCGAGGGGGTGCGCCGCAACGGTGGCGCCAAGCGGATCTTCCGCCACAATGACGTCGCCCACCTGCGCGCCCTGCTGGAAGCCGACGATCCGGCCGCGCCAAAGCTCATCGCGTTCGAGAGCGTCTATTCCATGGACGGCGACTTCGGCCCCATCGCCGAGATCTGCGATCTCGCGCAGGAGTTTGGCGCGCTGACCTATATCGACGAGGTGCATGCCGTGGGCATGTATGGCCCGCGCGGGGCAGGGGTGGCGGAGCGTGACGGGCTGATGGGTCGGCTGGATATCATCAACGGCACTCTGGCCAAGGCCTATGGCGTCGCGGGGGGCTATATCGCCGCCAGCGCGCGGATGGTGGATGCGATCCGGTCCTACGCGCCGGGGTTCATCTTCACCACCTCGCTACCACCTGCGGTTGCATCCGCTGCCGCTGCGTCAATCCGCCACCTGAAGACCGATCAGGCCCTGCGCGACCTGCATCAGGCCCGTGCAGCGGCGCTGAAACTGCGCCTGCGCGGCCTTGGCCTGCCGATCATCGACCACGGCAGCCACATCGTTCCTGTGCATGTGGGCGACCCGGTCCACTGCAAGCAATTGTCCGACATGCTGCTTGAAGATTTCGGAATCTATGTGCAGCCGATCAATTTTCCCACGGTTCCGCGGGGCACCGAGCGGCTGCGATTCACCCCCTCGCCGGTGCATGACGGTCCGATGATGGATGAATTGATACGCGCAATGGATTGTCTTTGGTCGCATTGTGCGCTGAATCGCGCCGAACTGTCCGCGTGACGTCCAAGACGGGTGCATTGCGGGTTGCGCTGTGCTACCTTTGGATGAATAGGGAATGGGGCGAGTCGCAGGCAACGCCCCCCGGTTTGGCGGGACAGAGAAGAGGCAGGGCATGACCGGGCGAAGGGATCAACCTTCGACGCAGGGAGCGGTAAAACCAAAGGGTTTTGACGATTTCGACGTGCGTCTGGGCGACCTGATGCGCGGAGAGCGTGCCACCCTCGGAAAATCCCTGCTCGACGTTCAGCGCGAATTGAAGATCAAGGCGACTCAGATCGCGGCGATCGAGAATTGCGATGTCTCCGCCTTTGAAACCCAGGGATTCATCGCCGGATATGTCCGCTCCTATGCCCGTTACCTGGGGATGGACCCGGAATGGGCCTATGCGACGTTCTGCGAAGAGGCCGGCTTTCGCACTGCCCACGGCATGTCGCCCGCCGCCTCGGCGCCGCGTCCGGGCCTCGCCAAGACCTCCCGCCGCAGGGGCGATCCCTCCGACCCGCTCGCCAATCCCCGCGCCAGCTTCGTGCCGCGGGGTGAAAGCACGTTCTCGCGGATCGAACCCGGCGCGCTGGGTTCCATGCTGGTGCTGGCTGCGCTGACCGGGGCGATTGCCTTCGGCGGCTGGACCGTGCTGCAGGAAGTGCAGCGCGTGCAGCTTGCCCCGGTGGACACGCCACCCTCGGGCGTCGTCGCCACGCTTGACCCGCTGGCTGGCGCCTCGCCGCTGCCAGAGGTTGCGGCCATCGATTCGGGCCTGACCCTGCCGTCGCCAGAGGCACTGGACCGGCTCTATCGCCCGCAGGCGCTGGACGTTCCGGTGATGGTGTCGCGTGACGGCCCGATTGCCGCCATCGACCCGCGCCGTACCGGGATGATGCCCGGCGACCGCATCGGCGCGTCTGATCTGGATGAGCCTGTGCCCGATCCGGCCGCGATCCAGGTGGTCGAGGCTGGCCCCCCGGTGGTGGAAATCTTCGCCGTGCGCCCGGCATGGGTGCGGGTGCAGGCCGCCGACGGCACCACCTTGTTCGAGAAGATCCTCGATTCGAACGAACGCTACGTCGTCCCCGCGATGGAGGAACCGCCGGTCCTGCGCGCAGGCAACTCCGGCTCGGTCTATTTCCTCGTGAACGGAGAGACGTTTGGCCCCTCGGCCCCCGGCGCACAGATCGCGCGCAACGTGGTGCTGTCGGCCGAATCGCTGACCGAGGTCTATGAGGTCGCGGATACCAGCCGCGACTCCGATCTCGCCCGCTTCGTGGTGGCCCTGGCCGAGGATTGACGCCCGCCGCTCCCCGCCGCCGGCGTCATCCTCTTCCCTCTCTGCTGTTGCCGACCGCCCCGCCGGGGCCTATCCTGCGGCCGAACGCAGGAACCGGGTTTCCCCATGTCGCTGAACCACATCCGCCCCTGGCGCAACATCTATCGCCGGAAATCGCGCCAGATCATGGTCGGGTCGGTCCCGGTCGGGGGTGACGCGCCGATCACCGTCCAGACCATGACCAACACCGACACGTCGGACGTGCGCGCCACGATAGATCAGGTGCTGCGCTGCGCCGAGGCCGGGGCGGATATCGTCCGCATCTCCACCCCAGACGAATCCTCGACCCGCGCGCTGAGGGAAATCGTCGCCGAAAGCCCGGTGCCGATCGTGGCCGACATCCATTTCCACTACAAGCGCGCGATCGAGGCGGCAGAGGCGGGTGCGGCCTGCCTGCGGATCAACCCCGGCAACATCGGCAGCGCCGAACGGGTGCGCGAGGTGGTGAAGGCGGCACGCGATCACGGCTGTTCCATCCGCATCGGCGTGAACGCCGGCAGCCTTGAAAAGCACCTGCTGGAAAAATACGCCGAGCCCTGCCCGGATGCGATGGTCGAAAGCGGCCTCGATCACATCAAGCTCTTGCAGGACAACGACTTTCACGAATTCAAGATCTCCTGCAAGGCGTCCGACGTCTTCCTCGCCGCCGCCGCCTACCAGCAACTGGCCGAGGCGACGGATGCCCCGATCCACCTTGGCATCACCGAGGCCGGGGGCCTGGTCAGCGGCACGGTCAAATCCGCCATCGGCCTCGGCAACCTGCTCTGGATGGGCATCGGCGACACGATCCGCGTCAGCCTCAGCGCCGATCCGGTCGAAGAGGTGAAGGTCGGCTACGAGATCCTCAAATCCCTCGGCCTGCGGCACCGGGGCGTCAACGTCATCTCCTGCCCCTCCTGCGCGCGGCAGGGCTTCGACGTGATCCGCACGGTCGAGGCGCTGGAAAAACGGCTGGAGCATATCAAGACGCCGATGTCACTATCCATCATCGGCTGCGTGGTGAACGGCCCGGGCGAAGCGCTGATGACCGACATCGGCTTCACCGGCGGCGGCGCAGGCTCGGGCATGGTCTATCTGGCGGGCAAGCAAAGCCACAAGCTGTCGAACGACCAGATGATCGACCATATCGTCGAACAGGTGGAGCGAAAGGCGGCCGAGATCGAGGCCGCGGCGGCCGTCGAAGCGGCCGAATAGGGCGTGGACAGGTTGATTTTCAGTTAACGAAAAATGCGAAATCGTTTCAGATCAACGGGTTGAGATTCTGTCCACGCGTGGACACTCAGCCCTCCGAGCCGCGCACCACGTCCACCAGTTCCATCATCCCGTCAATCGGCAGATAGCCCCGCACCATCATGTCGCCCATGATGAACGTGGGCGTCCCGCTGATCCTCAGCCGCTCCGCCAGCTGCCGGTTCTCGCGCAGAATGTCCGTCACCGCCGGCTCATTCATCCGGGTGATCAGCGCCCCCGCCTCATGCCCCAGCTCCTCCGCCAGCCGCTCCAGCGCCGGCAGGGTCACGTCGCCCCGAAAGGTGATCAGCGCGTCATGGGCTTCCTTGTAGGCGTCCTCGCCATGCAACTGCTGAACCGCGACGGCAAAGCGGCTGGCCAGTTCCGACTGCTCGCCCAGGATCGGAAACTCTTTCATGATCAGCCGCACGTCGCCGTCGATTGACAGAAGCTGCTCCACCTCCGGATGCGCCCGCCGGCAGAAACCACAGCGATAATCCACGAACTCCACGATGGTCACGTCGCCATCCGGGTTGCCGCCGACCCAGGAATGCCCGTCATCATAGATCGCATCCGCATGGGTGCGGATCAGCGCCGCGTCGTTCTCGGTCTCCATCGCCGCCTGCCGCTGCTCCAGCACGCCGATGGCCTCAATCAGAACCTCGGGGTTCTCCATCAGATACTCGCGCACCGCCTCGCCGAACGCGTCACGTTCGGCATCGGTCATCGCCGACAGATCAAGCGCCACAGCCGGCGCGGCAGCAAGGCCGGCAATCAGGCCGAGGGCGAGGGGCAGGCGGGTCATGGCAATCTCCTGTCAGCGTGGCGCGGACAATCGCAGATATCGCGCCCGAGACAAGGGGCGGGAGCCGCGTTCACGCGCGCTTGACCCGCCATCGGCGCGCGGGTCAGGCCGCATGCTCCGCCAATCGTGACTGCGGGACGGCGGGAATCCCGCCGCGACGGTGGCAAGCGTTTTGACCGGGACCGGCAGGCGGCGTATATGTCGGATGTGAAAGTGGGGAAAATCCAGTGATCCGGTTCCTGACCTCGACCCTCGGGGGCATCTTCAGTTGGCTGACGATGGCCGTCTTCTTCGCCGCGCTGACCGTCGGCGGGGTGTTCTGGATGTATTCCCGCGAACTGCCCAGCCACGAGCAACTGGCGCAATACAGCCCGCCGACCATCAGCCGGATCTATTCCGTCGAAGGGCAGATGATCGACGAGTTCGCGCAGGAACGCCGGATCTTCGCCCCGATCGAGGAAATCCCGGACCTGTTGAAGCACGCCTTCATCTCCGCCGAGGACAAGAACTTCTACCTGCATCAGGGTTACGACGTGCGCGGCATCGCGGCCGCGGTCTACGAGGCGATCGAGTCGCGCGGGCAGAACGTGCGCGGCGCCTCGACCATCACCCAGCAGGTGATGAAGAACTTCCTGCTGTCGGGCGACCGAACCGGCGAGCGGAAGATCAAGGAGATCATCCTTGCCACGCGGATCGAGGAGACCCTGTCCAAGGACAAGATCCTCGAACTTTATCTGAACGAGATCTTCCTCGGCCAGAACAGCTATGGCGTTGTCGCCGCCGCGCAGACCTATTTCAACAAGACGTTGGGCCAGTTGGAGGTGCACGAGGCCGCCTTCCTTGCCGCCCTGCCGCAGGCCCCGTCGAACTATCACCCCGTCCGGGCCGAGGCGCGGGTCACCGCCCGGCGCAACTACGTGCTGCGCGAGATGCGCGACAACGGCTATATCGACACCGCGACGATGGAGGCGGCGATTGCCGAGCCGCTCCGCACCGTGCAGGGCGGCGACATCCCGGCCTTCCGCGACAGCCTGCCCCCGCGCGACTATTTCACCGACGAGATCCGGCGCCAGCTGTCGGGCACCTTCGGCGAGCAGGAATTCTTTGGCGGCGGCCTGACGATCCGCGCCACAATGGACCCCGAAATGCAACTCGCCGCCGCCCGCGCCCTGCGCGAGGGGTTGGAGCGGTATGACCGCAACCTCGGCATCTGGCGCGGCACGCGGCAGATCATCCCCGAGGCCGAACTGGGCACCGAGGAAAGCTGGCGCGCGGCGCTGGCCTCGGTCAACATCTCTCGCGATATCGAGGGCTGGCACCCGGCGGTTGTGCTGTCTGTGGGCGAGCGCGCGGCGCGAATCGGCATCGAGGGCGTGGACGAGGACGACGACGGCCATTTCATCCCGGCCGACGACGTGACCTGGGCACGCAAGCGGCAGGCAGACGGACGGCTCGGGCCGCGGGCGCAACGCGCGGGTGATCTGGTCAGCGTGGGTGACGTGGTGCTTGTCACCGCGATCACCAACAGTGCCGGAGAGTTCCAACGCTGGTCGCTGCGCCAGATCCCCGAGGTTCAGGGCGCTTTCATGGCGATGGACGTGAACACCGGCCGAGTGATCGCGATGCAGGGCGGGTTCTCGTACCAGCAGTCGGTGTTCAACCGCACCACCCAGGCGCAACGCCAGCCGGGATCGTCGTTCAAGCCCTTCGTCTATGCCGCCGCGCTCGACAGCGGCTACAGCCCCGCCACCATCGTCGTCGATGCCCCGATCGAGGTGAACACGCCGCAGGGCCTGTGGCGGCCCAGGAACGCCTCCAACCAGTTCTACGGCCCGACGCCGCTGCGCACCGGGATCGAGCAGTCGCGAAACCTGATGACCGTGCGGCTGGCGCAGGAAGTCGGCATGGACGTGGTCGGAGAATATGCCGAACGCTTCGGGGTCTATTCGCCGATGCGGCAGTTCCTTGCGAATTCGCTGGGTGCTCAGGAAACCACGCTGTTCAAGATGGTCGCCGCCTACGCGATGTTCGCCAACGGCGGCGAAAAGGTCGAGCCCACGCTGGTCGACCGGGTGCAGGACCGCTGGGGCCGCACGATCTATCGCCATGACGAGCGGGAATGCGTCGATTGCGAACTCGCCAGCCTCGACCCCGGCGTGATCCCGCGGATCACCTCCAGCCGGGAACGGATCATGGACCCGGTGACGGCCTATCAGCTGACGTCGATGATGCAGGGGGTGATCCAGCGCGGCACGGGCCGGTCGATCAGCCTGCCGGTGCCCGTGGCGGGCAAGACCGGCACCACCAACGACAGCAAGGACGTCTGGTTCATCGGCTACACCTCGAACATCGTGGCTGGCTGCTACATCGGCTACGACCGGCCGCGTAGCCTTGGCGGCGTGTCGGGCGGCGGCACCTGCGGCCCGGTCTTCACCAGCTTCATGCGCGAGGCGGTGGAGAAATACGGCGGCACCCGCTTTGCCGTGCCGCCCGGCGGCTACTTCGTGAAGATCGACCGCTTTTCCGGCGCGCGGCTGCCCGACGATGCCACCGGCGACTATGTGGTGTCGGAATATTTCCGCGACGGTCAGGATCCGCTGTTCGGACTGATGCTAGACGGTGGCTTTGCGATGGGGTCAAACCTGCCGCTCTACGGCCGGGGCGAGACCGAGCAGGCGACAGAGGTAACCACCTCGACCGGGCGGCGCGCGGTGATCCCCCAGCGGTCCGATTTCGGCACCCTGTCGTCGGGCGGGCTTTACTGACCCCGGCTTGCACCACCCGCCCGCTTCAGTCTATCACCCGCTCCTGATATCTGCCGGAGTTTCCGCCCCATGCGCGCCGAGGTTCAGTCACTCGTCGAAAAGATCCGCAAGTCCCTGCGCCTTCTGGCGCAGCGGATGGATGTGGACACCGCCCCGCACCGGATGGAGGAATTCGACGCACTGATCGAGGATCCGGGCCTGTGGGACGATCCCGCCAAGGCGCAGAAGCTGATGCGTGAGCGCCAGATGCTGATGGACGCCTACGGCACCTGGAAGGCGATCACGAAGGATCTGCAGGATAATGTCGAGCTGATCGAACTGGGAGAGGCCGAAGGTGACACCGAGATCGTGACCGAGGCCGAGGCAGCGCTGCGCGCGCTGGCCGACAAGGCGGCGCAGAAGGAGCTTGAGGCGCTCCTGGACGGAGAGGCCGACGGCAA
>JBJHCH010000089.1:0-16687 GCA_050485905.1 Paracoccaceae bacterium
CGACGGCATGGCCGACGGGATGCAGGCGCTGATCAACGGCATCCTCTGGGCGCTGCTGACCCCGCCGGAACTGGTCATCGTCGCCACCTTCGTGGCGCTGACATGGGCGATCCAGCGCCGCTGGCAGCCCTGCCTGCTGGTGCTGCTGGGGTTCCTCTTCATCCTCAATCAGGGCTACTGGCGGCCGACGATGGAAAGCCTGACGCTGGTGCTGTCGGCCTGCGTCGTCTGCATGGCGATGGGCGTGCCCATCGGCATCGCCGCCGCCCACCGGCCCCGCCTTTACGCCTGGATGCGCCCGGTGCTGGACCTGATGCAGACGCTGCCCACCTTCGTCTACCTGATCCCGGCCATCGTCTTTTTCGGCATCGGCATGGTGCCGGGGCTGATCGCCACGGTGATCTTCGTCCTGCCCGCGCCGATCCGCCTGACGCATCTCGGCATCTCCTCCACCCCCACCGCACTGCTGGAGGCCGCGACCGCCTTCGGCGCCACCCCGCGCCAGCGGCTGTGGAAGGTGGAACTGCCCTATGCCCTGCCGCAGATCATGACCGGCCTCAATCAGACGATCATGCTGTCGCTCTCGATGGTGGTCATCGCAGCCCTGGTCGGCGCGAACGGCCTCGGCGTGCCGGTGGTCCGCGCCCTCAATCAGGTCAACACCGCGCTGGGGTTCGAATCCGGCTTCATCATCGTCGTCGTCGCCATCATGCTCGACCGCATGCTGCGGGTGGAGCGCAAGCAATGACCGAGATCCGCTCGGCGGCCTGTCATTGCGGCACCGTCCGCTTTCGCGTGACGCTTGCGGACGGCTTCGCCTCGGCCCGCCGTTGCACCTGTTCCTATTGCACCCAGCGCGGCGCGGTCGCGGTCTCCACATCGCTGGACGGGATCGAGTTTCTGGCAGGCGCCGACAACCTGACGCTCTATCAATGGGGCACGCGAACCGCCCGGCACTACTTCTGCCGGACCTGCGGCATCTACACCTATCATCAGCGCCGGTCGAACCCCGAAGAATATGGCGTGAACCTCGCCTGCCTCGAAGGCGTCACCCCCTGGGATCTGCCGCGCATCCTGGTCAACGACGGGCAGAACCACCCGTCCGACGGCGCACCGCCGCGGATCGACGGCATCCTGCACTATGAAAGGGCCGCGACATGACTTCGGCCGTCGAATTCGACCGCGTCTCCATCGTCTTCGGCGACAAGCCGCAGGTCGCCCTGCCGCTGATGGATCAGGGCCAAAGCCGGGCCGAGATTCAGGCCGCCACCGGGCAGGTGCTGGGCGTCCACGACTGTTCGCTGACCGTGGCCGAGGGCGAGATCCTCGTGCTGATGGGCCTGTCGGGTTCCGGCAAGTCCACGCTGCTGCGTGCGGTCAACGGGCTGAACAAGGTGGTGCGCGGCCGCGTCATCGTCCGCGACGGCGACTGGACCTGCGACACCGCCGGCTGCTCGCGCGGTGATCTGCTGAAGGTGCGGCGCGAATGCATCGCCATGGTTTTCCAGCAATTCGGCCTGCTGCCCTGGCGCACGGTGCGCGAGAATGTGGGGCTGGGGCTGGAACTGGCGGGCCTGCCCCGCGCCGAACGGCTGCGCCGGGCCGATGCGCAGCTTGACCTCGTGGGCCTGTCGCAATGGGCCGACCGCAAGGTGGGCGACCTCTCCGGCGGCATGCAGCAGCGCGTCGGCCTCGCCCGCGCCTTTGCGACCGAGGCGCCGATTCTTCTGATGGACGAGCCCTTCTCGGCCCTCGACCCGCTGATCCGCAGCCGGTTGCAGGATGAGTTGCTGGAGCTTCAGCAACGGCTGAAGCGCACCATCATCTTTGTCAGCCACGATCTGGACGAGGCATTCAAGCTCGGCAACCGCATCGCGCTGATGGAGGGTGGGCGCATCGTGCAATGCGGCACGGCGCGCGAGATCTTCTCGAACCCGGTGTCGGATTACGTGGCCGATTTCGTGAACCACATGAACCCGCTGGGCGTGCTGACCGCCCGCGACGCGATGGAACCCGGCGCGGCAAACGGCGCGGCGGTGGAGGCCGAAACCCCGATCCGCGACGCCATGGCCGCGCTCCGCCAGACCGAGGCGCTGACCGTGACCGAGGGCGGCCAGCCCATTGGCCGCCTGACGAGAGAGGGGGTTCTGACCCGCCTCCTGAACCCGCGCGGGCAGGCTTAGGGGCGTGCCGGTGGTTAAAATCCGGTAAACAAAAAATGCGATTTCGTTCGTTTTCAATGACATAAGATTTTGGGCACGCGTGCCCAAACCGTGCCCATCCCCGAAACCGCTTGACTTCCACCCCCCGAACCGCCACCTCCCCCTCAACCCTGCCCCGCTGCCGCGTGAGCAGCCGCCCCCACCGGGGCCAAGGCGCAGGACCGGCCCTTTCGGCCGACCATCGGTTCCCACATCACGCAGGGGTTCCGCGACGCGAAAACCGCGCCGCACCCATGCCACCCGCCGCCCCGGATCCATCCGGGCGGCACGAATTTTATGCGGCCCCAAGGCCGCCCCTGCCCGAAAGGCAACAGAATGAGTTTCGATACCCTGGGCCTGAAGCCCGCCCTGATGCGCAACCTCGCGCGCCTGGGTCTGACCACCCCCACCCCGATCCAGACGCAGGCGATCCCGCATGTTCTGGCCGGCCGCGACCTGATGGGCCTCGCCCAGACCGGCACCGGCAAGACGGCGGCCTTTGGCCTGCCACTGCTGAACCGCCTGCTGGCGATGCACGGCAGGGCCACGCCGAAAACCGCCCGCGCCCTGATCCTCGCCCCCACCCGCGAACTGGCCGCCCAGATCGCCGACACGCTGCGCGGCCTGTCCGAAGGCACCCCCGTCCGCGTGCTGACCGTCGTCGGCGGCGCCTCGATCAACGTGCAGTCCGACAAGCTGTCGCGCGGCATCGACGTGCTGGTCGCCACCCCCGGCCGCCTGCTCGACCTGATGGAACGCCGCGCGGTGAACCTGTCCGACACCGGCTTCCTGGTGCTGGACGAGGCCGACCAGATGCTCGACCTCGGCTTCATCCACGCGCTCCGCCGCATCGCCAAGGCCCTGCCCCGCGACCGCCAGACTCTGCTCTTCTCGGCCACTATGCCGAAGCAGATGGAGGAACTGGCCGCGACCTACCTGACCGACCCAATCCGCGTGCAGGTCGCCCCGCCGGGCAAACCGATCGAGAAGATCACCCAGGGCGTGCACTTCGTGAACCAGGGTGACAAGGCGACGCTCCTGCGCGAATACCTGTCGAAACACCCCGGCGAGATGGCGCTGGTCTTCGGCCGCACCAAGCATGGCTCGGAAAAGCTGATGAAGCTTCTGACGAACTGGGGCTTCGCCGCCGGCTCGATCCACGGCAACAAGAGCCAGGGCCAGCGCGAACGCACCCTAGCCGCCTTCCGCGCGGGCGAGGTGCAGGTGCTGGTCGCCACCGACGTCGCCGCCCGGGGCTTGGACATTCCGGGCGTGGCCCATGTCTACAACTACGACCTGCCGAACGTGCCGGAAAACTACGTCCACCGCATCGGCCGCACCGCGCGTGCGGGGCGCGACGGCCGCGCCGTGGCCCTCTGTGCCCCGGCCGAGCTGCCCGAACTGCGGGCCATCGAAAAGGCCATGCGCGCCCCGATCCCGGTCATCGGCGGCACCGTGCCCTCGGGCACAGCACCCGCCGCCCCCGCCCAGCCGCGCGGCAGCAAACCCGCGGCGGCCAAGGCCAAACCCCGCCGCCGCAGCACCCGGCGGCCCGCGCGCTCGGGCGGCGGCAAGTCCAGCGGAAAATCCGGCGGCAGCTTTAACCAAGTGTCAGCATGATTCGGGCAATGTCCACAGGCCGGGCGTCCGGCGCGTAACGAGTAGCCGCCTTTTCTCGGGCGGGCGCGTGAGGGGCGCGGCGGGGGCCACCGTTGCGCCCCGGCCCGTCTTCGCTACCCGCTCAGCCCTTCTTTCCGATCCTAGGTTCGGTACCGGCCATCAGACGGGTGATGTTCGCCCGGTGACGCTCGATAATCAGCACGGCCAGCACCGCACAAAGCACCGCGACCTGCCCCTGTCCCATGATCAGCGCCCAAACCGGCGCCGCCACGGCCGCAATCAGCGCCGAAAGCGAAGAATAACGCGTCACCGCGGCGACCACGGCCCAGGTGGCGCAGACCGCCAGCCCGATGGGAAAGGCCAGCGCCAGCAGCGTGCCCAGGAACGTCGCCACCCCCTTGCCGCCCTTGAACCCGATGAAGACCGGGAACAGATGGCCCAGGAATGCCGCCAACCCGGCCGCCTGCGCCGCGTCCGGTCCAACCAGCCAGCGCGCGAGCAGGACGGCGATGGCACCCTTGCCCGCATCCAGAACCAGCGTCAGAAAGGCCGCCAGCCGATTTCCGGTGCGCAGCACATTCGTCGCCCCGATATTCCCCGACCCGATGGCGCGCAGGTCGCCCAGCCCGAACAATCGCGCCATGACGATCCCGAACGGAACCGAGCCGAGGCCATAGGCCAGCAACCCCACCACCCCGATCAGCCACA
Organism: Paracoccaceae bacterium; assembly: GCA_050485905.1. GTDB lineage: Bacteria > Pseudomonadota > Alphaproteobacteria > Rhodobacterales > Rhodobacteraceae > JAWLCA01. The sequence continues at coordinate 4,530 of JBJHCH010000089.1, forward strand.
GCGGCGTATCGATCACGGGCATGGGTAGCCCTTTGCACCATAAACCTGCCGCCCGGCCACAAAGGTGGCCAGCACACGCCCCTGCATCCTCGCGCCGTCAAAGGGCGTGTTCTTCGATTTTGAGCGCAGCGTGAAGCGGTCCAGCACGAAGGGCGCATCGGGGTCGAACAGCACCAGATCGGCGGCCGCGCCCTCGGTCATTCGCCCGCCGAGCAGGCCCAGTCGCCGCGCCGGGTTCAGCGACAGTGCGCGGAACAGTTGTGGCAGCGTCAAGGCACCCGCGTGATGGAGCCGCATCGCCGCCGGCAGCAGGGTTTCGAGCCCCACAGCACCAGCGGCAGCTTCTTCGAATGGCAACCGCTTCGATTCCTCGTCGGCGGGTGTGTGCTGCGAGCCGATCACGTCGATCAGGCCATCGGCCACCGCCTGCACCATCGCCAGCCGGTCATCCTCGGACCTGAGCGGCGGCGTCAGCTTGAAGAAGGTGCGATAGTCACCCACGTCGAACTCGTTGAGTGTCAGGTGATGGATCGAGACACCCGCTGTGAAGTCCAGCCCATTCTTCTTGGCGCGTTCAAGCGCAGGCAGGGTGCGGGCGCAGGTGATCTGGTCGGCGTGGTAGCGCGCGCCAGTCATCTCGATCAGCGCCATGTCGCGGTCAAAACCCATACGTTCCGCCATCGGCGAAACGGTAGGCAGGCCGCGCAGACTGGCGAACTTGCCCGAAGTCGCCGCGGCACCACGCGACAGGCCGGGATCCTGCGGATGGCCGACGACCAATGCGCCCAGTCCGCGGGCATAGGTCAGGCAGCGCGACAACACGCGATTGTCGGTGACGACCCTGTCGCAGTCGGTGAAGGCGACGGCGCCAGCGTCCTTCAGGAACCCGATCTCGACCATCTCGCGCCCATCTCGCGCGCGGGTCAGGCTGGCCATGTGGCTGATGCGCACCGGGCTTGCCTCGGCCGCGCGGCGGGTGACGAACTCCAGCACCTCGGGGCTGTCAATTGCGGGCGTCGTATCGGGCCGGGCAACGATGGTCGTGACACCTCCCGCGGCCGCGGCGAGGCCCGCCGAGCGGAAGCTCTCGCGATGCCGCTCGCCGGGCTCCCCGATCTTCACGCCCCAATCCACGATCCCGGGCGCAAGACAGCGGCCGCCGCAGTCGATCACCCGCGCCCCTTTCGGCGGCTGCGCCGTGCCGATGGCGGCGATCACGCCGCCGTCGAGCACCAGATTGCCGCTACGTTCCTCGCCCGCTTCGGGGTCGATCAGCCGGGCATTTTCCAGAAAGGTGATCATTTCGCCACCTTTCGCCGCCGGTCGCGCGCCTTTTCGATGGCCGCGATGGTCGCGGTCTTGTCCAACTGATGCTTGATCAGGTGCTTGTCGCCCGCCCGCGTGATGATCTGCACGTCGGACATCAACCCGCGCACGGAGTCCAGTTCCAGCAACATTACCTTGCGCCCCTGCGGCCCCAGCAGGCGCCGGTCGGTCAGCACCCATTCACCGCCCAGCGTTTCCGAGGCCAGATAGGCCGCCCGCAGCCCGATCCCCAGCACCACGCCGATCGCTGCGACGCCAACCTGATCGAGCCGACCCACGATGGCAAGGATCACGGTGGCACCCAATATACCCACGGCGCCCATCATCGCCGTGTCGCGCCAATAAGTGCCCCGGTCAGCCCGGAAGCGCGCCTGCACCTTCTCGCCCTGATCCAGTTGCAGCAGCTCAGACATAGACATCCCCCGCGGCCTGCGCCCCGCGCCAGGCCTTCAGGTTGCGGGCGAGCAGGTCCATCGCCGCCATCCGCACGGCAACGCCCATCTCAACCTGCTCCTGAATCACGCTGCGGTTAATGTCGTCAGCCAGCGTGCCGTCGATTTCCACCCCACGGTTCATCGGGCCGGGATGCATGACGATAGCGTCGGATTTCGCATGGGCCAGCTTCTCGGCATCCAGCCCGTAGCGGTGGAAATACTCGCGCTCCGACGGGATGAAGGCGCCGTCCATCCGCTCCTTCTGAAGCCGCAGCATCATCACCACGTCGGCGCCATCCAGACCCGCCGCCATATTGTCATAGACCTCGCAGCCCCAGTCGGCGGCGCCGGCGGGCATCAGCGTCGGGGGCCCGATCAATCGCACGCGGCTTTCCATCTTGCCAAGCAGCAGGATGTTCGACCGGGCCACGCGGGAATGGGCGATGTCACCGCAGATCGCCACACATAGCCGATGCAGCCGGCCCTTTGCTCGGCGGATCGTCAGCGCGTCAAGCAGCGCCTGCGTCGGATGCTCGTGCCGCCCATCGCCCGCGTTCAGCACCGCGCAGTTCACCTTTTCCGCCAGCAGGTTGACCGCGCCGGAACTCGGATGGCGCACCACCAGCAGATCGGGATGCATCGCGTTCAGCGTCATCGCCGTGTCGATCAGCGTTTCGCCCTTCTTCACCGAGGAATGGGCAACCGACATGTTCATCACATCGGCCCCCAACCGCTTGCCTGCCAGTTCGAAACTGGCCTGTGTGCGGGTCGAGGATTCGAAGAACATGTTGATCTGAGTCATGCCGGCAAGAGCGTCGGCATGCTTGATCGTGCGGCGGTTCAAGTCGACGTAGCGGTCGGCCAGATCCAGAAGCGTCGTGATATCTGCCGGTTGCAGGGGTTCGATCCCCAGAAGATGCCGTTCCCGGAACGTCATGCTGCCCCCTGGCTTGCGTCGCGCCCCGCTTATAGGAAGGGCGGGCGGGCGCGGCAAGCGGGGCGCTTTACCTTGCGCCTCCGCAGCCCTAACTTGCCGCCATGGATACAGCGACGATGGACCCCGCGCAGGCGCTTGCGCTGCTCGACTGGCAGGTCGAGCTAGGTGCAGACGAGTGCATTGGCGACATGCCGGTCAACCGATACGAGGAGCCCTCTCACCAAGCTGCGCCCGTGGCCCCCGCGCCGCCTACTTCCGTCATCTCGCTTACGGCAGACACGATCGACCCGGTGGCAGAGGCGCGCACTCTGGCGGCATCCGCCGGAAGCCTTGAGGCCCTAGCCGAGGTTCAGGCCACATTCGAGCGTTGCGAGTTGAAGCGCGGTGCGCGCAACTTCGTGTTCGCTGACGGCCGCGCAGGCGCGCGCGTCATGATCCTGGGCGAGGCGCCTGGGCGAGAAGAGGACATCCAGGGGCGCCCGTTCGTCGGCCGTGCTGGGCAGCTTCTGGACCGGATGTTCGCTGCCATCGGCATGGCGCGCGATCATGCGGACGCCAGCCGCGCGCTGTACATCTCGAACATCCTGCCATGGCGGCCGCCGCAGAATCGTGAGCCGACCGCGCAGGAGATGGCAATGATGCTGCCCTTCGTCACCCGCCATGTGGAACTGGCCGACCCTGAGATCCTTATCCTTATGGGCAACACGCCTTGCGGCGCGATCCTGAACCGGCGCGGCATCACCCGAATGCGCGGCACATGGACCGATGCGCTGGATCGCCCGGTGCTGCCGATGCTCCACCCCGCCTATCTGCTGCGCAACCCCGCCGCCAAGCGAGAGACTTGGGCCGATCTGCTGACGCTTCAGGCCCGCCTGCGCGAGACGCCCTGATCCCGCTCTGAAAGCCACCCCCATGCTCGTCGTCGATCCCCTGATCCTTCTCGCCTTCATCCCAGCAGCCCTTGCACTGAACCTCACACCGGGCGCCGACATGATGTTCGCCATGGGTCAGGGCCTGCGCGGCGGGCCGAAGGCAGCCATCGGGGCAGCGGCGGGGATATCGGCGGGCTGTCTTGTGCACGTCACGCTTGCGGCGCTTGGGCTGGGCGCCGTGATGGCCGCTCATCCCGCGCTTTTCGACGTGATCCGCTGGCTTGGCGTCGGCTATCTGCTCTGGTTGGCTTGGGGCGCACTGCACATGGGTCGCACGGCACCGGATCAAGGGCGCGCGCTGACCCCGCTGAGCGCATTCCGCGACGGATTTTTGGTCAACCTTGCCAATCCCAAGGTGATCCTGTTCGTCCTCGCCTTCATTCCGCAATTCGTCGATCCTGCGCGTGGGCCAGTCCTTCCACAGTTCCTAATCTTCGGGGCAGTCCTGTGCGCTGGTGGAATGATCGTCAACTCCGCGGTCGGTCTTTCGGCGGGGCGCTTAGGCCGGATGGCGACCTCGGCCCGTACTACGCGGGTTCTGGGGCGCGTCGTCGCGGGGATATTCACCCTGCTCGCCCTGCGTCTTGCCCTACTGCAACGCGCCTGACCGGAGCCGCCATGTCCCGCATCGACGAAAGCCGCGACTTTATCCCCGTCCGTATCGCTGTGCTGACCGTGTCGGATACCCGCACCACCGATCAGGACCGCTCGGGCGACACGCTGGTCAGTCGCCTGACCGAAGCCGGCCACATTCTAGCCGAGCGGGAAATCGTGAAGGATGAACGCGCCAAGATTTCTGCGAAGCTGCGGGACTGGTGCGCCAACCCTGACATCGACGTGATCCTGACCACGGGAGGCACGGGCCTGACCGGTCGCGACGTCACTGTCGAGGCGCATCGCGACGTCTACGAAAAGGAGATCGAGGCGTTCGGGACTGTCTTCACGATTGTCTCGATGCAGAAGATCGGCACTTCCGCAGTGCAAAGCCGAGCCTGCGGGGGTGTGGCGCAGGGCACCTATCTGTTCGCGCTACCCGGAAGCCCCGGCGCATGCCGCGATGCATGGGACGAGATCCTGCGCTGGCAGTTGGATTACCGGCACCTGCCCTGCAACTTCGTCGAAATCTTTCCTCGTCTCGAAGAACACAAACGACGGAAATAGCTTCTTCGCACGTTGATGTCATTGCAGACGCATGGACCGGGGAGGGTTTTGTCCCATACTCGACTTATCCGCCCGGCCTGCATGACGCCACGGACTGACGCAGGGGATATGGACAGATGCGATTTCTACGCCGCAGCCTGATCGGGCTTTTCCTGCTGTCGCTGACGGTGGCGCTGCTGGCGATGGCCGGACAGACAATGCGCAGCGCGGTGCAAGAACGGGCAGAAGCTGCCGGTCGGCCCGGCGTCGCGCGAGAACGCATTTTCTCCGTCAATGTCATCGAGATCGCGCCGCAGACGCTATCGCCTGAACTGCGCACCTTTGGCGAGGTACGCAGTCGCCGCACTCTGGACCTTCGTGCGCCCGCAGGAGGGCGGCTTGTCTACCTCGCACCCGGATTCGAGGATGGGGCCGAGGTTCGCGCGGGCGATTTGCTGGCGCGCATCGACCCATCGGACGCGCAGTCGGCGCGCGATCTGGCGGAAACCGATCTGGCCCGCGCCGAGGCCGAGTTGCGCGATGCGACGCGCGCCCTGGATCTGGCCGCCGACGATCTGGCGGCCGCGCAGGCGCAGGCAGTGCTGCGAGCGACGGCTCTTACCCGGCAGATTGACCTGGCCGAGCGCGGTGTGGGCAGCGCGGCGGCGGTCGAGACTGCAGAACTGGCGGTGTCCTCGGCGGAGCAGGCGGTCGTTTCGCGCCGGCAGGCACAGGCTCAGGCCGACGCCCGCCGCGATCAGGCCGAGAACGCGCTCGCCCGTCAACGCATCACGCTGGCGGAGGCCGAGCGGCGGCTTGCGGACACCGAGATCATCGCAGATTTCGACGGGTCACTGGCCGAGGTTGCCGTTGTTGCCGGCGGGCTGGTCACCGCGAACGAACGGCTGGCGGTGCTTATCGACCCCGACGAGATGGAAGTGGCATTTCGCCTCTCCACCGCGCAATACTCGCGGCTTCTGGGTGACGACGGCCGGTTGGGCCCGGCGCCTGTCACCGTGTCGCTCGACGTCATGGGGGCAGAGATCGTGACGGCTGGGCAGGTCAGTCGCGTCGGCGCAGCGGTGGGCGAGGGTCAGACCGGGCGCCTGCTCTATGCCACGCTCGACGCGCCTCGCGGCTTCCGGCCGGGCGATTTCGTGACTGTCGCCGTGCAGGAACCGGCACTGGAGGGCGTGGCAATTCTACCGGCGAGCGCCGTCGATGCCGCTGGGCGCGTACTGGTGGTCGGCGACAGTGACCGGCTGGAGGCGGCCGCGACCGAGATTCTGCGCCGTCAGGGCGACTCGGTGATCGTTGCCGCCGCGCCGCTGCAAGGGCGCGAGGTGGTGGCCGAACGCGCGCCCACACTCGGCACCGGCATCCGTGTGCGCCCGATCCGGCCCGCATCCGAGGATGACACCGCTATGGCATCGCCAACGGCCACGCCCGAGATGATCGTCCTGAGCGATGAGCGCCGGGCGGCGCTTATTGCCGAGGTCGAGGGCAACGCCCGGATGCCGGCCGAGGCCAAGGCCAGAATCCTCGCGCAACTGTCGCAAGAAATGGTGCCCGCCCAAGTGATCGCGCAGCTTGAAGCGCGCCGAGGGGGCTAAGGGAATGGCACCGCTGGGAGTATCCGAAGCGAACCGGATCCGCGCCGCACGCGTGCTCTCCTACTTCACGCGCCACCGCACTGCCGCCAACCTGCTGCTGGTGCTGATGATTGCCGCCGGGCTCGCCGCGATACCCAACCTGCGCTCACAGTTCTTCCCGGACGTGGTGGTCCAGGATGTCACCGTCACCGCCAGTTGGGATGGCGCCGGGGCCGAGGATGTCGATGCAGCGATAGTCCAGGTGCTGGAGCCTGCGCTATTCGCGGTCGAAGGCGTGGCGCAGGCCCGCAGTCGCGCGACCGAGGGCCGCGCCGTCCTGACGCTGGAGTTCGAACCGGGCTGGGATGTGGCCCAGGCCACTGACGACGTTCAGGCGGCGGTCGACTCCATCGCCAATCGGCTGCCAGACGACGTGGATGCGCCCAGCGTGCGTCGTGGCAACTGGCGCGACCAAGTGACGGATGTGGTCATCACAGGTCCGGTTTCAGTCGATCAGCTGGCGCGCTTCGCTGATGAGTTCTCTGGCCGATTGTTTGCCGAGGGCATCACACGCACCACGATCCAGGGGGTGGCCGCACCGGAAACAATAGTCGAGGTGCCCTCGGTCTCTCTCATCCGCCACGACATCTCGCTGGCCGACATCGCTGCCGCCAGCGGGTCCGAGGCGCGGTCAGACCCGGCAGGCGATGTCAGCGACGGCGCGGCTAGGGTGCGCACGGGCGTGCCCCGTCGCGGCGCCGACGAAATCGCAGAGGTGGTGTTGCGCAGCGGTGCCGATGGGTCGGTCCTGCGCGTGGGCGACGTGGCCGAGGTGAGGGTCGAGGGCGTAGACAGGTCGCGCGCCTATTTCGTCGGCCCCGATCCGGCAATCACGATCCGCGTCGATCGGGCCGAACAGGGCGATGCCATCGGCATCCAGGCGACCGTGCAGCGCGTGGCTGACGAGATGGCACTGACCCTGCCGCAGGGCGTCAGCGTCGATCTGGTCAGGACACGGGCCGAAATGATCTCTGGCCGGCTGGCGCTGCTGCTGGACAATGCCGCCATGGGCCTGGGGCTGGTTGTGGTTTTGCTATTCCTGTTCCTGAACGCGCGTGTCGCCTTCTGGGTCGCCGCCGGCATCCCCGTAGCGATGCTGGCGGCCATCGCGGCGATGTATGCCCTGGGCCTGTCGCTGAACATGATCTCGCTGTTCGCACTGATCATCACGCTGGGGATCGTGGTCGACGATGCTATCGTAGTGGGCGAACATGCCGACTATCGAAGGCGCGAACTGGGCGAGGCCCCCGCAGTGGCGGCCGAAAACGCAGCGACGCGCATGGCCGCGCCGGTATTCGCGGCGACAATCACAACCGTGATCGCCTTCTTTGGCCTCGTCGCCATCGGCGGGCGAATGGGCGCGATGATCGCAGATATTCCGCTGACCGTGATCGCGGTGCTAATCGCCAGCCTGATCGAGTGCTTCCTTATTCTGCCCAACCATATGCACCATGCCCTCGCCGCCTCGGCCCGCGAACGCTGGTACGATTGGCCCTCGCGGCAGGTGAATCGCGGCTTCCGCTGGGTGCGCGAACGACTGTTCCGGCCACTGATGGCGGGGGTGATCTGGGCGCGCTATCCCGTGCTGGCAGGCGCGGTGCTGTTGCTGGCGATGCAGACAGCGCTGTTCGTGAAGGGCGACGTGCCGTGGCGCTTCTTCTCTTCCCCTGAGCAGGGCGCGATCACCGGCAACTTCTCGATGCTGCCCGGCGCGACGCGTAGCGATACCTTCGAGATGATGGTCGAGTTGCAACGCGCCACCGACGCGCTGGCCAACAGGCTGGAGGCGGAGCACGGCACCAATCCGATCAGCTTTGCGATAGGCGAGATCGGTGGCAATGCCGGGCGCGCGCTGCCGAGTGCCGAGAACAAGGAACCGCATCTGCTTGGCGCGGTTTCCATCGAACTGATCGACATCGACTTCCGCCCCTATTCCGGTGACGAATTCGTGGCCTGGCTGCAAGAGGAAGCGCGCGGTCACCCGATGCTGGAAGAGTTGAGCTTCCGCAGTTGGCGCGGCGGGCCCGGAGGCGACTCGCTGTCTGTCCGATTCGCAGGCACCGACAGCGTGACGTTGAAGGCGGCGGCAGAGGCGCTGAAGTCCGCCGTTCTGCCCTTCCCCGAAGTGTCTGGCATCGAGGACAGCCTTGCATACGACAAGGATGAGCTGATCCTGGAACTGACGCCGCAGGGTCAGGCGCTGGGCTTCACCACCGGTGAGTTGGCCCGCGTATTGCGACAGCGCCTGAACGGCATCGAGGCAGCAAGTTATCCAGACGGGCTGCGTACCGCCACGATCCGTGTAGAACTCCCCGATGGCGAACTCACAGCCGATTTTCTGGATCGCACCCTGATGCGCGCGCCCACCGGTGCATATGTGCCGCTGGCCGACATCGTGACCGTGCAAGTGCAGTCGGGTTTCGGCACCGTGCGGCGAGAGAATGGCCAGCGCGTTGTGACTGTGACCGGAGAGCTTGCCGAGGACGACCCCGCCCGCGCGGCCGAGATCGATCGGATGCTGCGCGACACGATCCTGCCGCGCATCGCCGAGGATCACGGTGTGGAATGGAGTATGTCAGGCTTGGCAGAGCAGGAACGTGCCTTCATTTCCGACGCCACCTTTGGCTTGATCGCCTGTCTGACGGGCATCTTCCTGGTTCTCGCATGGGTCTTCTCCAGCTGGACGAGGCCGCTGGTGGTGATGTCGGTCATCCCCTTCGGCCTCGTTGGCGCAATCTGGGGGCACCATATCTGGGGCATGGCAATGAGCATGTTCTCGGTCGTTGGGCTGATCGGGATGGTGGGCATCATCGTCAATGATTCCATCGTCCTGGTAACGACCGTCGACCAGAAGGCAAAATCGCGCGGGCTATTCCCGGCGATCATTGACGGCGCCTGCGACCGGCTGCGCCCGGTATTGCTGACCACGCTGACCACCGTGCTTGGCCTGACACCGCTACTCTACGAAGGCTCCAGCCAAGCGGCTTTCCTGAAACCCACCGTGATCACGCTGGTCTACGGACTGGGCTTTGGCATGGTGTTGGTCCTGCTGGTGGTTCCGGCGCTGATGGCTGTGCAACATGACATTGGCAGGCAGGTCCACGGCCTGCGCCGGGCGTTGGCAGCGGGCGACGGCGCGCGCGGCGTTGTTCGGATCACGCAGGCAGTTCTGGCTGTTCTGGCAGTGCTATTCGCAGCCACGCTGGGCGCCGTCATCGTGACCGGCGATTTGCCCGGCCCGCTCGCCGTAGGTGGTGATGCACTTGAGATGGCGGTGACGCTCTTCATCGCGGGGGCGGCTGTGGTGACGCTGGTCGTCTATGCCGTAGCGGCACTGCTGCTGCGCCCGCGGAGCTAAGGGCAGTCAGCCGGGGCAGCCGGTCAGGTCCACCGCCTTACCCGCCCCGATCAGCGTGATGCGGATCTTTGACCGATCAAGCGAGAAGGGTGCCGCCTCCGGCGGGACCATATCGGCGGTCGCTGTGACCCGCCCGCCGCTGCGCCGGGTCGCCGCCTCGGACACCCAGACATCGCGGCCCGGCAATTCCAGAACCGCCAGTTCGTCCCCGCCAAGCGCCGGAATATCCAGTTCCGCCGTCACCCGCAGCCCGTCGCGGATCGGCTCGACCGCGCAGCGTGCGCCGCTCAGCCCGGCGCTGCGCGCAGGCGCCGGCCGGTCGGCAAGCGCGGCGTTGATCACCGGGTCGGGTGATCCCGCGCCATCCAGCTTGGCACTCAGGTCCAGCGTGACCGGCACACAGATATCCTCGCAGACCCCCAGATCCACCTGCGCCCGCAACTCGATGGGCTGGCCCGCTTGTCGCGCCGTCAGTTCCATCGGCAGCACCATCCTGCCCACATAGCCGATGCTACGCATGCCGTTCTGGTCGAACACCACGGGCCGGGGCCAGTGCAGCCGCACCGAACCGAGGTTGCGCGACCCTGCCCAGTCGAACTGCGGAGGGATCCCCGCTTCTCCCGGCGCGCGCCAATAGGTTTTCCAGCCCGGCGCCAGATCGACCTGCAGCGCCACCATTCGCGTGCCCTCTGCGGTCTGCCATCCGGGCAGCACCTTGCCCGTCATCACCCGCGACGGATCCATGGCCGCGGCTGGCAGGGGAAGAGCCGCGACACAGGCGGCAGCGAGGAGAAAGCGGATCGGCATCATTGCGCGCACTTTAGGGGTCTCGCTGGCAGAGGAAAATCACTTTCCGGCGACGGTGCCGCGCCGATCCGGATCGGGGGCCTTGCCAGCGACCCCAGCGCGCGCGCATCATTTGAGGGCAATGCGAAAGTCGATTCGATGGATCTGAGCGGCAAGATTCTGATTGCCATGCCGGGTATGGGCGACCCGCGCTTCGACAAGAGCGTGATCTTCCTTTGCGCCCATTCCGACGACGGGGCAATGGGCCTGATCGTGAACAAACCCGCCCCCGAGGTCCGTTTTTCCAGTCTTCTGCAACAGTTGAAGATCGCCCCCTCCGAGACTTCGGCCGACATCCGCGTGCATTTCGGCGGCCCTGTGGAGCATGGGCGCGGCTTCGTGCTCCATTCGGGCGACTATGCCACCGACGGGTCGACGCTGAAGGTCGATGACCGCTTCGGCATGACCGCGACGCTGGACATCCTGGAAGACATTGCGCGTGGCACCGGTCCGGCTGCATCCATGCTGGCACTCGGCTATTCCGGCTGGGGGCCGGGACAGCTAGAGGATGAGATCAAGGAGAACGGCTGGCTGACCGGGGACGCCTCACCCGACCTCGTGTTCTCGGCCGAGAATGCGACGAAATGGGAACGCGCGCTAAAGGGGCTCGGGATCGACCCGCTGCTTCTTTCGGCGGCGGCCGGTCGGGCCTGAGCGGCGACTACTGCGCCGCCAGGATCACGCGGTTGTTGGCCGGGTTGTCGCGGTAAAGGCGCCGCGTGGTCACACCGGGAAGCTGTGCAAATTGCTCCATCACGCTGTTCGGAAACCAGCTTTGCTGGATACTGCCGAACCCGGGCAGTGAACTCAGAACCGCACTCGTCGCCCGCGCGCAGTAGGAGCCCGAGACCAGCCCCTGCGCCTCCGCCGCACGCATCGCAGCCTCAGCCACCTCGGGCGAGACCTGGATCGTCTGGACGATCAGGTAATGCGTCTCGCGGGCGTGATAGTTTTCGTAAAGGTCCAGCAGCGCCGGGGTCATTCCGTAATGCATGTCCCCCCGGCGCGGCGCGGCGCGGTTGTACCAGCTACCCGCCGGGTCGAACAGCGCCCGGTGCGAGGCGTTGATTACCAGCGCCGAATGGGCGCTGGAATCGCCGTCTACGCGCATCACGGTGTAGAGGCTGACGTAATGAGGATTGCCGCCGCGGTAGAGCGCGCGCTGAATCTCTTCCTGCGGCGCGTCCATCGGCTCACGATTATAGAGTTCTCCGCAGCCGGCCAGCATCGGCAGCAAAGCGAAAATCGCCAGAAGAAAACGCATGTGATGATCCGTCTGCGGCCCTGACGGGCGATGTCAGGGGTGGCGTAAGGTCAGGAATTGACCAGCGCGAGGAAGATCAAGATCCCAATCGAGACAACGGCGGTCCAGACGCTCCACTTGATGAAGCCTTCAAAGGTCTTTTCCTGCTCGGTGATGTCCATCTTGCCGTGCTCGTGCTTGGCCATTGCGGCACTCCCTGCCATGGTTCCCTTGCGCCGGGGATTAGCCGATTCATTGCGCCATGTCACGCCAAAGAGGCCGAGAAAATC
>JBJHCH010000090.1:0-16028 GCA_050485905.1 Paracoccaceae bacterium
AACCTGTGCTGTCAGTAAAGGACCTGACCACGCGCTTCCCGGTAAAGGGCGGCGTGCTGCGCCGGATCGTGGCAAACGTCCATGCGGTAGAGAATGTCAGCTTTGAAGTTGCCCACGGCGAGACACTGGCGCTAGTCGGCGAGTCGGGCTGCGGCAAGTCCACGACGGCGCGGTCCATCCTGAGGCTGGTCGAGCCAACCTCAGGCCACGTGGTGGTAGATGGCCAGGACGTCCTCGGTCTCGATCCCAGCGATCTGAGGCGGGCGCGCCGCAACATGCAGATGGTCTTCCAGGATCCGTTTGCCTCGCTCAATCCGTTCATGCGCCTCAGGAAGCAAGTGGCCGAGCCGATCATGAACTTTGATCTGGCGCGCGGTTCGGAGCTCGAGGATCGCATCACCTTCCTGTTCGACCGGGTTGGCCTGCCCCGCGACTTCATGCGCCGCTTCCCTCACGAGCTTTCGGGCGGACAGCGCCAGCGTGTCGCCATCGCTCGCGCACTCTCGGTCAATCCCAAGCTGATCATCGCAGACGAGGCGGTGTCAGCCCTTGACGTATCGGTGCAGGCGCAGGTGTTGAACCTGCTGATGGAGCTGCAAGCAGACTTCGGGCTGTCCTACCTCTTCATCAGCCATGACATGGCGGTGGTCGAGCGCGTCTCTCACAGGGTTGGCGTGATGTATCTTGGCCGCATCGTCGAGATCGGCTCTCGCGCTGACATTTTCGAAGACCCGCGCCACAGCTACACGCGCACGCTGCTGAGCGGCGTTCCCATTGCGGACCCGACGCGGCGGACAATCACGGAAAGCGCCGGTTTCACGACGCTTCCCTCACCGGTCTTCCCGGTGGGCCACGAGCGTCCTGCGCCAGTTTATGAAAAGGTCTCACCAAGCCACTTCGTGCTTCAGGACGACTGAGTGCAAGACGCGACAGCGGTGTCGCTGTCGACTCCGGCGCGGCCGGATAAATGGAAGAAAGGGAGAAGCAAAGCATGACCTGGAAGGATTACCTCGACCGCGAGCAGGATCGCTTCATCTCCGAGCTAATCGAGTTTGTCAGAATCCCGTCGGTCTCGGCCAAGCCCGAGAACGCGCCCGACGTGCAGCATGCAGCCGAATGGGTCGCAAGCCGCCTGAGTGCCGCGGGCGTCGAGAACGTCGAAGTTCTGCCTACTGCAGGTCATCCCGTCGTTCTGGGCGACTGGCTCAACGCGGGTCCCGACCGCCCCACTGTGCTGATCTACGGGCATTTCGACGTGCAGCCAGCCGAGCCCTTCGATCTGTGGACCTCGCCGCCATTCGAACCCGAGGTGCGGGATGGCAGGCTATGGGGGCGTGGCGCCACCGACGACAAGGGCGGCATGTTCATACCGATCGTGGCCGTCGAGGCGATGCTGAAGTCCAGCGGCCACCTACCCGTCAACCTGCGGTTCTTCTTCGAGGGGCAGGAGGAGATCGGCTCCCCCGACATGCCAGACTTCGTGGCCGCCAACACGCACAGGCTGGCCGCCGACATGATCTTTTCCGCCGACGGCTCTCAATGGGCGCCGGACCAGCCGCAGATCGTCGAGGGGCTCCGGGGTCTCGCATCGTGCGAGATCGTCGTGCGCGGTGCGCGTTCGGACCAGCACTCGGGTCTGCATGGCGGCGGCATCGCGAACCCGGCCATGGCGCTCGCGCAGATCCTTGCCTCGATGAAGGCTCCAGACGGAACGATCACGGTCGAGGGCTTTTTTGACGACGTGCGCCCGCTGACCGAAGAGGAACGCAGGGCAATTGCCGAGGTGCCATTCGACGCCGCTTCCTACCTCGACGAGACGGGAGCCCCCGCGGAATTCGGCGAACCAGGCTACACGACACGCGAACGGCTCTGGGCACGCCCGACACTGGAGATCAACGGGCTGACAAGCGGCTGGCAGGGTGCGGGCACCAAGACGGTCCTGCCGGCCGAGGCTCGTGCCAAGATCACCTGCCGCCTCGTCGCCGACCAGGCACCCGAACGGATCGTTGCCTGCCTGCGCGCGCATGTCGAACGGCACATCCCCGAGGGCGTCGTCGTCGAGTTCCAGCCCGGAAACGCCCGCGCCACCCCGTTCCGTGTTCCTGGGGGCCACAACTCGAACAGTATCGCCGCGCAGGTGCTCGAAGAGATCTACGGGCGCAAACCCTATCGGACGCGGGCGGGAGGCTCGATCCCGGTCATGACGACCCTGCTCGAGCATCTGGGCGTCCACGCCACCATGTTTGCCTTCGGCCACGACGACGAAAATATGCACGCCCCTGACGAGTTCTTCCGTCTCGACACGTTCCGGCGAGGGCAGGAAGCCTACTGCCGCCTGTTCGAAAGCCTCTGAGCCATGATCAAATGATCGGCCGAGCCGGCAGGTAGACCTGACGACGCCTCCGACGCCGCACCAGCCGGATCTACATCTTGCGTTTCACCGTGTTTCTCTCGGAGGTTCATCTGAGCTCTATGGGAAGCACAAGTAGCGTTCGGACTGCTCGGTCCGACGCGGACATCACGCATCGTCCCACAGGTGAAGACCCGGCAGCATTTGGAACGCTGAGCGGATCCTGGCGAGCGACCCGATGGTCGTGAGCCATCGGCTGTTCCTCTGTGCAATCAGTGGCAGCCCGCTCCGGTCATGATGTGCGGTAGTCTCGTGCAGCAGGTGTCACAACACCGCAAATGCTCCCGGGCGGTCAGCGTGCCGTCCGTCCGGTCGGTCCCATTGTTCGACGCGTGCTGACGCCCGGGGAAAGGAAGGCCCCGCTCCCCACTGGACATGGATGGACACGTTAGCATGGGATCGAAGTCCTAGGAAAAGCGAGTGCGCGTGAAGGGGATGCCTTTTGGCGTCACCAGATCCCGGTTTTCAAGCTTCCGCTAACCCTGGAGGACGCGGCGCACCTGCTCGGCAAGTTCATGCAGTCGGAAAGGCTTTCTCAGCATGGGGATCGAGCGCTTGGCTCCACCACCGTTGCGGAAGGCCGAGCAAGCCGGGCACCTCCTCAACGGATGCGACCCGCGCGGCAACCTGACTGGCTGCTCGCCGACGTCGAAGCCTTCACCCTGCTTGGCTGATACGCACAACCCGGCCACCGCAAACCGGGTCAGCTGGGGCGCGAGTGACTCCCGCCCCAGATACGCAGGTTTTCCATCGATCTTCAGGCGTTCCGGCGCAAGGCTCCACGCAAGGCGTGCGCGGTAAGGCGGGTCTTCCATCCCGCAGGGTCGGTCAAACCCATGCGCGCCAGCGCCTCGGCCTCCCGCGCGGCAGGGTCGCCGCGCAGTCCTTGCAGGGCGAGCGATGCCAGCGCGGGCAGGCGGCTGCTGGCCGCCTGCAGGTCGGCGAGGGCGGGGAGGAGGCATTGCTCGATGTCGGTGAAATCGGTGCCGAAGGGAAACGTCGGCAGGGCGGTCTCGCGATGCGGCGCGAGCCAGGCGCGCAGCGACTCGGGGGTGTTGGCGCGCGCCTCCTTCGGCAGGCGCCAAGATTTCGGCAGCTTGCCGGCGGCTTTCGCCTTCTCCGCGAGTTCGGGCTGAAATCGGCTGTCGGCGATTTTCAGCAGCGCCGCGATGGTCTCGGCATCGCTCTTGCCGCGCAGATCGGCGATGCCGTATTCCGTCACGACGATATCGCGCATATGGCGCGGGATGGTGGTGTGGCCGTAGCTCCAGCGGATGTTGGACTGAAGTCCGCCCTTGCCAACCCTCGTCGCCGGCAAGGTGAGGATCGCGCGCGCGCCCTTCAGCGCAAAGGCCTGCTCGACGAAGTTGAACTGCCCGCCGACCCCGCTGACGACCTGTCCGTCCTCGGTCGCGTCCGACACTGCCGAGCCCAGAAGCGTCACGATCATCGCGGCATTGACGAAACGGGCGTCGCGGCGGCCGGCGCGCTTGGTGTCCTCGTCGCCATAGAGCGCGTTGGTGAAGGAAACCGGCATCATGGCGATGCGGTTGCGTTTCTCTTTGGGCAACGCCTTCAGGCGCTCGTAAAAATCGCGGCTGTCGAGGAAGAAGCCCGCATGGATCGCCGCGCCATCGACCTCACGCTTGACCACCCCCTCCTCGAACAGCGCCAGGAGCCCGTCCACCAGCATCTCGGTCACGCCGTATAGGCCGGTCCCGAAGGGGCCGGTCTCCGTGAAGGCGTCACTTTGCGGAAAGGGGCAGGTCTCCCAGATCGGTGCGACCTGCCCGCGCTGGCGCAGCAGCAGAGCGTGGGCGACCGCATCGCCGATTTCGCCGATGCCGATCTGTAGTGTGCCGCCATCTGGGATCAGGCGTGAGACATGCTGACCCATCGCGTGATCCTGCAACCCCACAGGGCGCTTGACGACGGAGAAGAGGTCATGGGGTTTTTCCGCAGGCCGGACCAGCGCGGTGCACTCGGCGGCTCCGATTTCGGCCGGGCCGGGCATGAAGGGCAGGTCGGGATGGACCTGACCGACGAAGGCGAAATCGGCTTCGCGCTTCTGGCGCAGGGCCAGCAGGTCGCTGGTGATGTCGGTGTTGCACGACAGGCTCAGCCGGTCGCCCTCGGCTGCCAGAAGCTGCAGGACGAGGTTGGGGCGCTGATCCAGGAGCACGTCGAGCGCATGGGTGTAGTTGGCCGAGACGTAGTTCTGCTGCACCGGCGCGACCTTCAGCCAGTTCGCGGCCTGCAGAAAGAACTCGGTGACCTGGATGTTGTCGGGGAGTTTTCCGTCGCGCAGGAGGCGGGCGTATTCGACCTGCGGATAGGCGCCGAACAGCCGGTCGAGCGCGGGCTCGAGGAAGCGCCGCTCCATGTCCGAGGCCGGGCTGGGGCGCTCCAGCGTCAGCGCGGTAAAGATCTGCAACCTGATCGAGCTGTCGCCGCAGGCCCTGCGCACCAGGTCGTTGATCAGCGTCACGGGCTTGCCGAGGCCCAGCGGCAGGGCCACGCGCAGGTCGCGGCCCACATGGTCGAGGATCCAGTCGACGGCAGGGGCGTCGCTGTCGAAGCGTTCGGTCATATCGGCTTGGCGTCGCGCCAATACGCGTCGGGCTCGAAGCGCTTGCCATAGGCGGCAGCGAATTCGTCCAGCCGCGCGCGGATCTCGTCATGGCCGCGGCTGCGGGCGTAGTGCAGCGGGCCGCCGTGGAAGGGGGCAAAGCCGGTAGCGAAGATCATCGCCGCGTCGGCCTCGTCCGCGCTGCCGACCACACCCTCGCGGACGCAGGTGGCGCAGGCGTTCAGGAGCGGCAGGATCAGCCGGTCGGTCAGGTCGTCGCCGATGCTGGCCGAGGTTTCGGGCTGAGGCGTGCCGTCGGACCAGTCGTAGAAACCGCGCCCGGTCTTGCGGCCCAGATGCCCGGCCTCGACCTTCTCGCGCAGGAGGGCCGGGATTTCGGCGATCTGGGTCTTCAGCGATTTCGCCAGACTTTCGGCGACGTCGAGGCAGATGTCGAGTCCGACCTGATCGGCCAGCGTCACCGGCCCCATCGGCATGCCGAATTTCAGCGCCGCCTTGTCGATGCGTTCCTTGGCAACGCCCTCGTCCATCAGCAGAAGCGCCTCCAGCAGGTAGGGCATGAGCGCGCGGTTGACGAGGAAGCCGGGGCGGTCGGCGACTGCGACGGGCAGGCGGCCGATGGACGTGCAAAGGGTCAGGAGGCGATTGCGGGTCGCGGCGCTGGTCTTCGAGTGGCTCACCACCTCGACCAGCGGGACCTTGGGGACGGGGTTGAAGAAGTGAAGACCGGCGAAGCGCGTCTTCGCCGGCACCTGGTCGAGGAAACCCGCGAGTTGCAGGCTTGAGGTGTTGGTGGCGAGGATCGCGCCGGGTTTCATGCGGCGACCCAAGTCGGCGAAGATCTCGGCCTTGAGGTCGGGATTTTCCGGCCCCGCCTCGATCACCAGATCGGCGCCGGCCGCACCATAGCCCGCGGGGTCGGGCATAAGCCGGTCGAGCGTGTCGCGGGTTTCCAGCGCGTCCTTGTGCGCGTCCTCGCAAATCTCGGTCGCGCGGCGGAGCATGGCGCCGAGTGCTTCGTGGTCAAGGTCGGAGACGGTGACACGCTTGCCCTTCATGGCGATCCAGGCGGCGATCTCGGCGCCCATCGTGCCGGCACCGACGACATGGACGCGGGCGATGTCGTCGGTGTCGCCGGCGCCGTCCTTGAGGGTGCGGCGCAGGAAGAAGGCGCGGATCAGGTTGCGGCTGGTTTCAGACTGCAAAAGCTTGGCGAAGGAGGCGATCTCGGCCTTCTGCATCGCGCGGGCGTCGTCGCCGTGCTTCGTCCAGATGTCGATGAGCGCGAAAGGGGCGGGGTAGTGGTCCTTCGGTGCCACCTTCTGCGACTCGCGCCGCATCCGCGCGGCGGCGAGCGTGCGGGCGGACGCGAGCGAAAAGGCGCGGGCCATCAGGCCGCGGCTGCGCTGCTCGACCTCGCCTTTCAGGATGGCGGCGATGGCGGCGCGGACATGGCGTTCCTCGACCACCAGTTCGGCGATGCCCAGATCGCGTGCCTTTTCGGTATGGGCGGCGCTGCCGGTGAGCATCATCTCCATCGCCGCGGTGGGCTCGGTCAATTCAGGCAGGCGAAAGGTTCCGCCCAGGCCCGGATGCAGGCCCAGCCGCACCTCGGGAAGGCCGAAGGACGCGCCGTCGATGGCGATGCGGTAGTCGCAGGCGAGCGCAAGTTCGAAGCCCGCCCCCAGCGCAGGCCCGTGGACGACGGCGACGGTGGGGCAGGAGAGCCCTTCCAGCCGGTCGAGGACGCGATGCGCCTCGGTCAGAAGCGCTTCCGCCGCCTCGGCCTCCATGTCGGCAAGCGCGTCGATATCGGCGCCCATCGCGAAGCCGCGCGCCTTGGAGGAGCGGATCACAAGGGCGTGTGGCAGGTCGGACTCGATCCGTTCCAGATGGTCGTCGAGTTCGCGCAGGACGTCGTCTGAGACGGTGTTGACCCTGGCCTCCACCCGGTCAAGGACCAGCCAGCCGATCCCGTCCTGGTCCACACCATAGCGCCAATGCCCGTCGCCGAGCGCACCCCGCGCGGCGCCGAGTTCCAGCGCCGAGCCGCTCAGATGGTTTGCCAGTCGCCGATCAATTGTGCCGTCCATCACGCCGCCTCCAAGAGCATTGCGCCGCCCTGGCCACCGCCAATGCATTCGGTGGCGATGCCGCACTTGGCGCGCGCCTTCTGCATTGCGTTCGCCAGATGCAGCACGATCCGGTTGCCGCTGGTGCCGACCGGATGGCCAAGCGAGATGGCGCCCCCGTGCACGTTCAGCCTGTCGCGTAGGATGGTGCCGATGGGCGCCTCAAGGCCGAGGACGTCGCGGCAGAAACCTTCGTCCTGCCAAGCGGCCAGACAGGCCAGAACCTGTGCTGCAAAAGCCTCGTTGATCTCCCAAAGGTCGATATCATTCGCGCCCAGATTGTGGCGCTGCATCAGCGGCGTGGCCGACATCACTGGCCCCAGCCCCATCACCGCAGGATCGAGCGCGGCCCAGGCGCTGTCCACGATCCGTGCCAGCGGGCGCAATTTATGTTTCTCGACCGCTTCCGCCGAGGCAAGAATGCACCAGGACGCGCCATCGGTCACCTGCGAGGCGTTGCCGGCGGTCACCTGGCCGTAGGGTTTCTCAAAGACCGGCTTCAGACTGCCCAGTTTCTCGACGGAACTGTCAGCCCGCACCCCGTCATCGCGGCGATAGACCTTGCCCGTGCGGTCGAAGGCGGGCAGCACTTCCTCCGCCAGCGTGCCATCCTCCTGCGCTGCGGCGAGGCGCTTGTGGCTTTCGACCGCATAGGTATCGGCCATTTCGCGCGTGATACCGAAGTGATGCGCCAGAACCTCGGCGGTCTGGCCCATGCTCAGATCGGTGATCGGATCGGTCAGGCCACGCTCCAGCCCGATGACCGGGCGCAGATCGCCGGGGCGGATCTGAACCGCATTCTTCGCCGTCGCCAGCGGTCCGGAAGCACCCTGCATCCCGGCCAGCCAGTCCACCGCCTCGTCGCGCAGGATCATCGGCGCGTGGCTCAGTGCCTCGGCCCCGCCCGCAAGGATCAGATCGCCCTGCCCTTCGCGGATGAAGCGAAACGCCGAATCGAGCGACTGCATCCCCGAGCCGCAGTTGATCTGCACGGTGAAGGCCACCATCGTATCCCCCATGCCCAAGCGAAGGGCAGCAACACGGGCGGGGTTCATCTCGTCAGCGATGACATTAACGCAGCCGAGGATGACCATGTCATAAGCCTCGGGCGCGATGGGCTGGCGCGCGAGCAGTGGGCGGCCGCATTGCACGGCCAGATCGACCGGGGTGAAGGGGCCGCGCTTGCCACGGACCTTCAGAAACGGCGTGCGCGCGCCGTCGACAAGAAAAACCTCGCGTCCGCTCATGCTGCTTCGCCCTTCTTCGTCGTTTTCCCGCGCTGGCCAGAGCGCGCGCCGGGAAACATGGTGCTGATTTCGTCAGCGTTGAAATCGTCCACCGCAACCACCCGGTGCACGGCTGCGGCCTGATCGTCGAGTTGCGCTTTTTCGTCGGACGTAATCAGTCCCGCCGCCAGCGCCGTCTCGGGCGTCATCTTCAGTTCTCGCAGGCGACGACGCAGCGGCTCGGCGGCGATGACCTTGTCAAAGGCGTCATTCAGCGACGCGATGCCCGGATGCTGCCCCGCCGCGGTCAGATCAGCGCCCAGCCGGTCACGCACGGGTCCCGGCTCGCTGATCAGCGCTGCGCATTTCGCGACAAGCGCGTCGGATGGGCCACGGCCGACGCGGCGCGGCGCAATCAGCATGCGCAGCAGCAGCGCCGCCGGGCGGGAGGGGAAATTGGCCAGCACCGCATCCAGATGCTGTCCGATCCGCGCAAAGGAGCGCTGCGCGATATACTCGACCAGCGCGAATTCCTCTTGCGGTTTACCCTGATCCTGCCAGCGCTTGAGCACCGCCGAAGTGATGTAAAGCTCGCTCAGGATATCCGCCATCCGGCCCGAGAGCATCTCCATCCGTTTCAGCCCGCCGCCGATGGTTAGGAAAGCGATATCGGAGGTCAGCGCATAGGCTGCAGACCAGCGCGCAAGCTGGCGATAGATCGGTCCCGCCTGCCCGACGCGCGGCGCCACGGGGCCTACCCTGCCACCAGTCAGCGAGCGGGCGAAGCTGCGCCCGACCGTGCGCAACGAGTGGCCGACATGGCGCCAGAAGTGTTTGTCGAAGGCCGTGATGCCATCCTCTTCCTGCGCTTCCTCCAGCGCCAGGATCTCGTCCAGAAGATGCGGATGCGCCCGGATCGCGCCCTGGCCGAAGACCATCAGCGAGCGGGTGACGATGTTGGCTCCCTCCACCGTGATGCCGATGGGCACGGCGCGGTAAAGCGGCGACAGGTAGTTCATCGGCCCATCGATCACCGCCTTGCCGGCGTGAATGTCCATCGCGTCGTCCAGCGACGTGCGCATGAATTCGGTGGCGGTGTATTTCATCAAGGCCGATATCACGGCGAGCGCGCGACCCTCGTCGAGCCCGGCGCAGGTCAGATGGCGTGCGGATTCGACCGCGTAGGCATCGGCGGCAAGGCGGGCGAGCGGTTCCTGGATGCCCTCGAACTTCGCGATCGGCAGGCCGAACTGTTCCCGCACGCGGGCGTAGGCGCCACTGGAATGTGCCGCCAGCGTCGTCGCGGCACAGGCGAGCGAGGGCAGCGACACGCCGCGCCCGGCGGCGAGTGCGCTCATAAGCATCATCCAGCCGCGCCCGGCGTAATCCGGCCCGCCGATGATGTTCTCGACCGGGATGAAGACGCCGTCGCCGCGCGTCGGTCCGTTCTCGAACATCGTGCCGGCGGGGATGTGGCGGCGCCCCACCTCGACGCCGGGCAGGTCGGTCGGGACGAGCGCGCAGGTGATGCCGGGCTCGGGGTCGTCGCGAAGAAGCCCCTCGGGGTCCTCGAGCTTGAAGGCGAGGCCCAGGATCGTGCAGACCGGCGCCAGGGTGATGTAGCGCTTCGACCAGTCGAGCCGGATGCCCAGCACCTCCTCGCCCTGCCATTCGCCCGTGCAGACCACGCCCCGGTCGGTCATTGACGCGGCATCCGAGCCCGCCTCGTGGCTGGTAAGCCCGAAGGCCGGCAGTTCGCGACCGTCGGCCAGGCGCGGCAGCCAGTATTCCTTCTGCGCGTCGGTGCCGAACAAGTGCAGCAACTCGCCCGGGCCCAGCGAGTTCGGCACCATCACCGTGACCGCTGCGGGGAGCGAAACCATGGCGAGTCTCCGCACCACCTCGGAATGTGCAAAGGCCGAGAAACCGAGCCCGCCGTGCGCCTTTGGGATTATCATGCCGAAGAAACGCCGCTTGCGAAGGAAGTCCCAAACCTCGGGCGGCAGATCGCCGTCCCTCTGGTTGATCGCCCAATCGTCCAGCATCTCGCAGAGCTCGCGGCACGGGCCGTCGAGGAAGGCCCGTTCGTCGTCTGACAGCTGCGGTGCGCAAACCGACAGCAGCTTCGTGAAATCGGGATTGCCCGAGAACAACTCCGCCTCCCACCAGACCTCACCCGCATTCAGTGCCTCGCGCTCGGTCTGCGACAGGCCCGGCATGGCCATCCGTGCCCAGCGAAAGATCGGCCTGCTGATCCGGTCCCTTCGAAATGACAAAATTGCACCCTCCCCTCAACCAACGCGAGGCGGCAGCTTCGGTTCCGAGACGCGCCGAAGCGCGTGTGCGGCCCGTGTCGCGCGTCAGCCACCTGCGCTGATCCCGCTCAGGCAAACTGGATCCGACGGTCTAGGCACTGAGGTTCTCATGACCGTATAGAACCCGGACGCGAAGGAGCATCGCGCCAGACTCACGGAGCGAGTCGCTGAGGCCACTCTCAGCCTTGCCGCACCTTTCTCCCATCCCAGTGCCCGCTGTCGGGCTCTACGGGCCGCCCATGGTCCCTGATCTGTGTCCGCGGCCGCCCGAGCAGCCTCCTGCGATCCAGCAGGTGGCGAATCAACCTGCGGACCCGTCAGCTGCCGCGGAGGCAGAGGTAGAGTCGGAGTCGTGTAATCGAACCAGAACTGCGCCCAAATGACAGGAATTTCTCGGAAACTTCGGGGCGCCCAGCTCGAGATGGATTTCGAGGCGCGGCTTCGATGCTCAGTAAACAGTGATTTATCGAGGGTTGCAGGCGTTTCTGGCGCCCGCGGGCTAATGACTCAACAGCTATGCTTCACCACTGCTCTACCTCATCTATCCCTTCAATTACTCGAGACCTCTAGTGTGGAACCTCTCTACCTAGACACGGCTGAGACTGAAGGACCTCCAAGAAGAGGAGAGACGAGGGTGCAGGAATCGCCGCGCCGCGCCGCCGTTCTGACTCCCTAGCGCCATGGCAGCATCGCACCGAACCCGCGCCACGCATCATCTAACCCATCCAGCGCGTGCCCCACTCTATCTTGACACTCGGCCCATGCCACGCGCCGCCTCGTCGTCCCTGTCCCTCGTCGCTCTCTGGGACGATGAACGCCCACCCGGCGCTTGATCTGCTGCCGCGCCTCTTTCTCTCTCTGCTCGGCCAGTTGCTGCAGCCGTTCGATCCCGTAGATGCCACGGAGTTTCAGCTGGTTGCGGACTAGAACCTGCTCATCAAGTTCCTCCGGCGCGGTCGGCAACCAGAACCGCAGGAGCGGCTTGCGGATTGTTCGAAAATTGCAACTGCTGAGGTCGCCGACATAGTCCAGCCCCAGCTTCTGCAACCGATCGTATCCGGCCACCTCCACCTCGATCCTTGCGCGCTTCTGGTTCTCGGCGAGAAGCTCTAAGGTTCCGGCGCTGTTGTCGCGCCGGTTCGAAATCTTGTGCTGGGTCCGGACGAGGAGCCGGTTCATCCGGCTACCCCGGTAGAGCGTAGAATCGAGAAAGAGACTGTGCGCATGCCGACCATGGTCGAGCCGCTCCTGAACCGCGAGTTCAGCAACCTGGCTATCCGGATAGTTACGCGGTAGTTTTCCGGGACTGGCGAAGACGAAGCTGATGTCCTCCCTGCGGCTTACGTCTCGCGACGGATAGGCCTGCCGGGCGTCGGAGGCGTCATCGATGAACGCTGGATCGTCGAGCAGGTGGTGTCGCTGCAACAGGCCCACCAGCTGCTCCCGGACCTCGGTGCGCGCGGGGAGGTCCAGCCTGGCGCTAGGATAGAAGTCGAGCGCGAGTTCGAGCAGGAACAGCCTCGGTGGTGCCACGAGGCCGATCTTGGCATCCAGTGCACAGAGCGCCTTGGCGAGGCGCTCCGGCTCCGGATCCTGGATCACCACAGCGAAGGTTCTGCCGGGCTCTGAAGGGGCACCCGGCGGCAGGTCGATGCCGCCGGCATAGAGCCGAGTTGCACTCCCGCGCCTGAAGTCCTTAACATAGCAGGTCAGGCCCGCATCGTCGAACAACGGCTTGATCCCGTTGTAGGCCGTCACATGACTGGTCACGAAGGTGAGGATGAGGCGATCGATGACCGATCTCATCTTCACATTGTCCTTCAGCCGCAGTTCCGGAACGAAGGTCACGGCGGCACGCGGGTCCGGGCTGATGCTATTGAGGTCGTGGCCCCGGTAGTCGCGGGTCGGTATGGGCGCGTAGCCGATATCGTAAAAGCCTTCCTTCCGACTCTCACCAGAAAGGCTTCCCCGTCTGATGTGGTCAAGTCCACCGGAGGCGACGATCAGAAAAGTGAGGCGGTGTAATGGTAATGAGCAAAGACTTTTGGGAGCTCTTCGAGCGGACTGCTAAGATGTCTCAAGAATCGGGCGTCAATAATTCCGACGTTCGCGAACTTGAGCACCACAGGCACGTAGTTCGTCAGGCATCTGTGGAACTCATCAGGGAGAAGTTGAAGGTGGTGCAGCTTGAGTTCCACCTTCTGAAAGCACAGTATTGTCTCGAAATGACCGAGGAGAGACTGAAAGCCCACATGAAACCGCAGAACGAAGGCGCCTGACCCCAGCCCAAGCACTTGTAAAGATGCCCGCCGGTTCACCCCGGCGGGATTGATCCTGTGGCCTTTTTTTCCTAAAGGGTCACGGCCTGACTTCTTAGCATGGTCCGTTCAGAACAAGATTGGCGCGCCCAATAGCGCAACGATCAGCGCGCCTAAGATGCAAGAGAGATAGGCGGGAGATCGAAGGGCGGGAGCCTGTCGATCGCGGCGATCTTCGCCGTCAGGGTCACGTCGCCATAGTTCTCGCCGACGGTCTTTCCCTCGTTGCCGGCGATCGCCCCTAAGACACGCTCGGACGCACCGACTTCTCGACCGATAGTCTTGAAGCGATGGCGCCAGCCGTAATTGGGCTGGACCCCTGTAGGAACCAGCTTGTTCGCACGTAGCCACTTCGCAAGCTTCGCTCCTGCGTCTCGGGCGCGATTCACGCTCACTTGTCCTGCCACAGTCTCATAGACCAGCGGCCCGGATGGAGCGTCTTCGATGAAAACATCGAACCCGAGATCAACCAACTGCTGGTGCAGCGGCACGTCCCGGAAGCCACCAGTCTTCACTGTTCCAGCTTCCGGCGTGATACGAGCAATTAGACGACCGTCGATCTTGCGAATGTCGTCCCGCCGCAGCTGAGTAACCTCCGACACCCGCGCCCCTGTGAACGCGCAGAGCAGCGGCACCCAACGTATTGTCGCAACAGTCTTCGCGCTGGCGCGTTGCTTGCCGGCCTTCGCGTAGGCGCTTGGACTGTAGGCAATTGTTGTCTTGAGAATCTGTAGCGCCTCGCTTTCTGTGAATCCTCTTTCGCGCAAGTAAGTCTTCTTCGGCACCTTTAGCTTGACCTTGGCGGCGACATTCTCGGGAATGTGCTCATGCTCAACAGCCCAGTTGAGCACTGTCCGGAGCGCGGTTAGGTAGACGTCAGCAACGGTTTTCTGCGCGAGGCTCTCGAGTTTGGCTTCCCGCCAAGTCTTCACGTCGCGTTGTGTTAGCTTGTGGGCGTTGTCGTGTCGCAAGTAGGATACCAGATCCTTGAATACCGGCGTCCAGCGCTTCTGCACCTCGCTGATATCGCGGTGCAACGCGCGGTGGCGGAGGTAGCCGTCGAAGAGGCCGAGGATCGAAACTGCCGGGACTTCCTCCCGCAATTCGGGAGGCGCGTATCTTGGGTTGCTGCTACGTCCATCAAAGTTACCTTCGTCTCGCTCCACAACGCGCTCTAGTGCCTCATATTCCGAATGACACAGCAGCCGAGCGAGCTCGCGCCAGCCCTGAGCACCGGGCTTCACGGCGGTGTAGCCAAGCGACCGATAATGGTCGATGCGATCACCGACCAGCTCCGCAAGTTCCCTGTCCGTTGCTGCACCGCTGATCGCCCGCCGCAACTCATGCACATATTGATCGTTGATAGAAATCTGGGCGTAGGTAGGGGAGGTGTTCCGT
The DNA here is from genome assembly GCA_050485905.1 of Paracoccaceae bacterium. GTDB lineage: Bacteria > Pseudomonadota > Alphaproteobacteria > Rhodobacterales > Rhodobacteraceae > JAWLCA01. Next base: position 14,390 of record JBJHCH010000090.1, read on the forward strand.
GCCTCCTCGTCCTGCGACAGCCGCTCGAAGTAGTTCAGGGCAGAAATCTCTTCTGGCGATCGCGGATCGACACGCTCAGGACAAGGCCCGCCCGATTGCAAGTCGAGCGTCCGGCGTGCGATCGCGATCTCATGCTTGAGGCGCGCCAGCGCGGCTGGGTGCCGCTCCAGAGCCCGTCGCCGGTCCTGCCCAAGATCGAGCAGCAACTCAGTCTTGCCGATGACTGCAACAAGCTCCGTCGGCACGACCTGCCGCGCCGAGTAGCGGCCATTCCGCACCCTGAGATTCCGAACCCTGCCTGCCATCTCGCACCCGTATTTGGAACCGATTCTGGAACATGAAAACGGGTTCCCGACCATATTTGCAAGGGAACTTTTTGATTACAAGAGGTTAGGGTGGTGCTGCCGGAGAGGATTGAACTCTCGACCTCTCCCTTACCAAGGGAAACACGACCGCGCTACTGAGCGATTGCCTTGTATAGAAATACCAATTTTCCCCATCTTTCCTGTGATATGATCCGTTGCGCTGCGATACCTCGGTATGCCAAAGTGCGTTACCCGGCTGTGTAGCCCGGGATCATGAGGGTGGAGCATGCCGAAAACCCGTCTCACAGACCCGAAGGTGCGCGACGCCAAGCTCACACAGGGCAAGGCCGAAGAGGTGATCTGGGACACAGAGGTAACCGGGTTCGGCCTTCGGCTGCGCGGCGCGTCCAAGTCCTTTGTCGTCGTCTACCGGCCGCCGGGCATGGGCCGGGATGCCAGCCCCAAGCGCCTGAAGCTTGGCACGCCCGAGACAATCCCCAATGTGAAAGAGGCCCGCCGTCTCGCAAAGGAGACGCTGGGCAAGGTCGCGGGCGGGGCGGATCCCGTGGCAGAGCGGGCCGAGAAGCGCGCCAAGTCCACAGCACGCATGACCGACCTTCTGGACCGGTACGACAAGTACATGCAGCGCCGCGGCCATGTGAACCGCACAACCATCCTGAGCACGCTGCGCCGGGGCCTTGCCGTGTCAATGTGCATTCGAAATTGGCCCGGGATGATCATCCAAAACTGATCCACTCCGGGGGTAGCAAAGCCCACAGGCGAGCGGCCCCCAAGTAGCAAGCTCGTCTGTGGGCTTTGCTTGCGGGGCGTCAGGTTTTCTGGCGGGATTTGCTTTGGGCGAAGCGGTAGGATGTGTTGCCTGTCTCGATGATGCTGCAATGGTGGGTGACGCGATCGAGCAGCGCGGTTGTCATCTTGGCATCCCCGAAGACCGAGATCCATTCGCCAAATTCGAGGTTGGTCGTGATGATGATGCTGGTCGTTTCATAGAGTTTGCTGATCAGATGGAACAGCAGTGACCCGCCGGACTTTGGAAACGGGATATAGCCGAGCTCATCGATGATCACGCAATCCAGGGCAGTCAGTTGCCTGATGATTTTTCCGGTATTTCCCTCGGCCTGCTCTGCGATCAGGGCATTGATCAGATCGACAGCGTTGTGGAACCGAACCCGCTTGCCCTGATTGACCAGATTGGTCCCCAGGGCGATGGAAATGTGCGTTTTGCCGGTGCCGGTTCCACCGACGAGGATGATATTGTGCGCGTCGTCGGTGAACTGGCCAGAGCGGAACGGGTCGATCTGCGCTCTTGTGAC
>JBJHCH010000091.1:0-15795 GCA_050485905.1 Paracoccaceae bacterium
CTCTCCCACCCGGCCCATCGCCTGACTGTCGGACGACAGGATCGACAGCGCGCCCATGTCGTGCAGGATATCCTCGGCCGCGATGGTCTCGCGCCGGATGCGGGATTCGGCAAAGGCCACATCCTCGGGGATCGACTGGTCGAGGTGGTGACAGACCATGAGCATGTCGAGGTGCTCCTCGATCGTGTTCACGGTGTAGGGCATCGTCGGGTTGGTGGAGCTTGGGATGATGTTCGGATGGGCCACGACCTTCAGGATGTCCGGCGCATGGCCGCCGCCCGCGCCCTCGGTGTGAAAGGCATGGATGGTGCGGCCCCGGATCGCGGCGAGCGTGTTCTCGACAAAGCCGCTTTCGTTCAGCGTGTCGGTGTGGATCATCACCTGCACATCCATCTCGTCGGCGACCGACAGGCAGCAGTCGATGGCGGCGGGGGTGGTGCCCCAATCCTCGTGCAGTTTCATCGCGGCGGCGCCGGCGCGGACCATTTCCTCCAGCGCCGCCGGCTGGCTGGCATTGCCCTTGCAGGACAGCGCCAGATTGACCGGCAGGGAGTCAAAGGCCATCAGCATCCGCCCGATGTGCCACGGACCCGGCGTGCAGGTGGTGGCCAGCGTGCCATGCGCCGGGCCGGTGCCGCCGCCCAGCATGGTGGTGATGCCGGAATGGATCGCATCCTCGACCTGCTGCGGGCAGATGAAGTGGATATGCGCGTCCATCCCGCCGGCGGTGACGATGCGCCCCTCGCCCGCGATCACCTCGGTCCCCGGGCCGATCACGATATCTACGCCGGGCTGGGTGTCCGGGTTGCCGGCCTTGCTGATTCTGTCGATGCGCCCGTCCTTCAGGCCAATGTCGGCCTTGTAGATGCCCGTCCAGTCCAGGATCAGCGCGTTGGTGATGACTGTGTCCACCGCACCCTCGGCCCGCGTGCGCTGCGACTGGCCCATTCCGTCGCGGATCACCTTGCCGCCGCCAAACTTCACCTCCTCGCCATAGGTGGTCAGGTCGCGCTCTACCTCGATGATCAGGTCGGTATCGCCCAGCCGCACCCGGTCGCCGGTGGTGGGGCCATACATGGCGGCATAGTCGGCACGCGCTATCCTGTAGGCCATGTCACTTGCCTCCGCGATGGGGTGAAAGGGGATGTCCCGACCTGAGCCGCTTCACATTGGCCCGCGTCGCGCGGCGCACCGGGGCAACGGCCCTGGCGGCGACATCGACCGGCGAGGCGCCGCGCATCGCCGCCAGAGCGGCCTGCGTTGCGCCCTTCTGTGCGGCAGCGATCTTTTCGGCGAACATCCGGGTCTGTTCGGTCGGGGCGACGTGCCACAGCCCCGCCATGCCCATCAGGCGCATCGCGATAACCGCCTGAGCCTCGGCAGCGATCATGCCTGTGGTGATCCAGAACCTGAACAGCGGAAGCATCACCGAAAGCTCCTAGAGGGGTCCCATGACCTGCTGGTTGAAACCGATCACCACCCGGTCGCCGGCATAGGGCACCAGCCGCACCTCGCGGCTCTGCCCCGGTTCGAACCGGACCGCGGTGCCGGCGGGGATGTCGAGCCGCATCCCGCGCGCCGCGGCGCGGTCGAACGCCAGCCCCGGGTTGGTTTCGGCGAAATGGTAGTGGCTGCCCACCTGCACCGGACGGTCGCCGGTGTTGGCGACCATCAGCGTGATCGCCGGGCGGTCCGCGTTCAGGGTGATCTCGCCCTCGGCCGTCAGGATTTCACCGGGGATCATCGCCCGCGCCCTATATGAAGACCAGGGCGACGCCGGCCACGGCCACCGCACCGCCTAGCGCACGCGTCGCCGGGATGCCCAGCCGCGCCAGCGCGATGCCCAGACCGTGCAGCGCCGCGGTGGCAATCACGAAGCCAAGCGCATATTCGGCGCCGCCCGGCCCCTCGATCCCGTGGGCATAGCCATGGGCCAGCCCGAACAGCGCCAGACCGGCCACCGACACCGCCATCGGCGCGCGGAACGCCAGCGCCACCAGCGCCCCCAGCACGATGACCGAGGCCAGGATCGCAGGCTCCACCACCGGCAGTTCAGCCCCACCGACACCGATCATCCCGCCCGCCAGCATCGCCGCCACGAAGGTCGCCGGATGGACGATCAGCGCCCGCCCGCCCGACAACCCGGCCCAAAGCCCGACCGCCAACATCGCCAGCAGGTGGTCGGGGCCGAGCAGCGGATGGGACAGGCCCGCCGCGAACCCGCCGCCGTGGTCGTGGCCGGGATGGGCCAGCGCCGCAGCGGGCAGCATGAGGGCGATCAGGGTGGCGGTCAGGCGCATGGGGACCTCTCAGCGGATGGGGTGGTGAACGGTGACGAGCTTGGTGCCATCGGGGAATGTCGCCTCGACCTGCACGGAATGGATCATTTCGGGGATGCCCGGCATGCACTGGTCGGCGGTGATGACATGGGCGCCAGCCGACATCAGATCAGCGACGCTGCGGCCCTCGCGTGCGCCCTCGACCACGAAGTCGGTGATCAGCGCCACCGCCTCGGGGTGGTTCAGCTTCACGCCGCGCGCCAGTCGCGCGCGCGCGACCATCGCCGCCAGGCTGACCAGAAGCTTGTCTTTCTCGCGCGGGGTCAGGTTCATCGCCGCCTCACATCTGCCAGACCCGGGGCAGGGGGGCCGCCCCCAGCACCTCCAGCGCGCGGATCATCTGGCGGCGCAGCGGCCAGCCGTCGCGCGCGATGACACGCATCACGCATTTCCCGTCCCAGCCGCTGGCCGCCGCCCGCGTGCCGGGTTCGTCCAGCACCCAGCGCAGCGCCGTCACCGCATCCTCGGCACCGCGCGCGATCAGGGCGACCACGCCAAACGCGCGGGCCATACCGAGCATCGCCGCGCTGCCCGCCGCCGCCAGCGCATCGGCACTGAAGCCAACGGCATCGATCCAGACCGGCACGCCGTCGCGCCGCACTATGCGCCGATCCGACAGCGCGGCACGCGTCACCGTCTCGCCCATCGCGTGGCGTCCCAGCACGACGGATTCAGACAGCAGGCAACTCGTATCTCCCGTCAGATCGATCTCTGTCCTGCGATGCAGATTGCTGTGGTCGAACAGGATGGTTTCCTGCGGCAGCCAATGCAACTGCGCGCCGACGCCCAGCCGGGCCGATATCCCGACCCGCGCCGGACCGGACGGGGCGGCATAGGCACGCTCGGCCGTCTGCGTGGTGGCAACCACCCGCGCACCGGCCTCCAGTTCGATGGCAAGCGAGAGGCGGTCGCCGCTGGTCAACCCGCCCGATGTATTCAGGAACACCGCTTCGGGCGCATTGCGCGTCGTGCGCGGAAGGATCAGACGCGCCGATCCCGCCTGATGCAGGTGCTTCAGACGGGTTGCTGCACCCACCGCGGAAAAGCCGACAGCCGCGCGACCCAGGCTGCGCTGCATGGCAGCGGGCGGGCTGGGGGTTGCAGTGGCCTGACCAGTGTCGAACATGATCGCTGGATACGCCCGCATGGCGGCGGGGAACACGGCGGCTGCCAGTTTTGCGGGCAGGACAGAGGATTCTGCACGATTCCTAATCGCCAAACCCGCCCACGCACAAAATTTGTGCGAATTGTGCAGCAACGAGAGCAGACTCCGTCACAGCGGGCGTTGACGGCGCAGGCGAGCCCGGCGATGCACGAACTCCGGCGCGCGAGAGGGGTCAGGAATGATGCAGTTTCCGGTGTTCGATGGTCACAACGATGTTCTGCTGAAGCTCTGGCGTGACGGTGACCGAGAGGGGCAGGGCTTCTTCGCCGGGCGGGACGGCGACCTTGATCTGGCGAAGTGCCGCGCCGGGGGATTCGCGGGTGGCTTCTTTGCGATCTGGCTGCCAGGCGCCGAGGGAAGTGACCCGGCAGTGGACGACCCCGCGCCCGTGTTCCAGCCCCTCGGCCCCGAACGGGCGCGGGCGCGAAAGCTGGAAATTGCGGCAATTCTGCTGCGCATGGCGCGGGCGCGGCCCGATGCGATCCGGATCTGCACCTCGGCCGACCAGATCGAGGCCGCGCGCCGGGACGGTGCCATCGCGGCGCTGATGCATATCGAGGGTTGCGAGGGGATCGGGCCGGATCTGGACGAATTGGAAGTATATCACGCCGCCGGTTTGCGCTCACTGGGGCCGGTATGGTCGCGCGACAACATATTCGGCCACGGCGTGCCGTTCCGCTTTCCTGCGAGCCCCGACACCGGGCCGGGGCTGACCGATGCGGGCCGCCGGCTGATCGCGGAGTGCGACAGGCTGGGCATCCTCGTCGATCTCAGCCATCTGAACGAGGCCGGCTTCTGGGACGTTGCGCAGCTTTCCGACCGGCCGCTGGTCGCCACCCATAGCTGTGTCCATGCGCTTTGCCCCGCGACGCGCAACCTGACCGACCGGCAGCTTGATGCCATCGCTGAACGCCGCGGCGTCGTCGGGCTGAACTTCGGCGTGCAGTTCCTGCGCGAGGACGGTGCGCGCAACCCCGATACCGGGCTTGAGGTGCTGCTGCGCCACTTCGACCACCTGCTGGACCGTCTGGGCGAAGGCGGCGTGGCGCTGGGGTCGGATTTCGACGGGGCGACAATGCCCGCGGCCATCGGCTCGGCGGCGGGATTGCCGGCGCTCACACAGGCGATGCGGGATGCGGGCTATGGTGACGAGTTGATCGGCCGCATCTGCTGGGGTAACTGGCTGGACCTTCTGCGCCGGGTCATCGGCTGATCCTTGCTGAGCGCCGCGCGTATCATGCGACTCGGCATGACCTGTGATATCGTCCCGACGTCCAACGGGGGAGGGGCACATGGCCGGGGGTATCACGGTTCTGGTGGGAACGACCAAGGGGGCGTTCCTGATCGACACGGACGACCGCCGCGACTGGCGCCTGCGCGGGCCGCTCTGCGACGGCTGGCCGATCAACCATGTGATCGGCGACCCCGATACCGGCACGCTCTGGGCTGCGGGCGGTGGCGACTGGCACGGCGCCGGGGTCTGGCGGTCGGTGGACCGGGGCGAGACCTGGGAGTTATCGCTGCTCGCCAACGGGCAGATGGACGAATGGCTGGCGCGCGACCCCGAGGTCGCCGCCTATCTGGGTCACGGACCGGCCCCCGACGCGCCGTTCAAGGGAGAGATCGTCACGCTCTGGTCACTCGGCCGCGCCGACGGGCGGCTTTTCGCAGGATCGAAGCCCGCGATGCTGTTCTCCAGCTCCGACGGCGGCACGACATGGGCCAAGGTGCAGGGGTTGAGCGATCATCCGTCGTCCGACAGCTGGCAGCCCGGCGGTGCGGGGCTGGTGCTGCACAGCATCGTCGCAGATCCGGGCCGGCCAGAGAAGCTGTGGATCGGCATTTCCGCCGCCGGGGTCTTCGCGACCGAGGATGCGGGCGCGACATGGGACCGGCGCAACCGCCGCTCCAACGCCGATACCGCCAGTCACACCCATGCGCCCGAACCCGGCCATGATGGGCAGGAGGTCGGCCATTGCGTGCACAACTTCGTCCGTGCGCCGGGCAACGGCGGCGACCTGCTCTATCAGCAGAACCACCACGGGGTCTTTCGCAGCCCGGACGGCGGGCGAAGCTGGCACGAGATCAGCGCCGGCCTGCCCTCGACCTTCGGCTTTCCCATCGCCGTGCATCCGAACGATCCGCAGACGATCTGGGTTCTGCCGCTCAACAGCGACGTGGCCGGGCGCTACCCGCCCGACGCCTCGGCCGCGGTCTGGCGGTCGCGCGACGGCGGCGACAGTTGGCAGGCGCTGCGCGACGGATTGCCGGGGCGCGATTGCTTTTTCACGGTGCTGCGGCAGGCGATGGCAACCGACCGGGGCACGCCGGCCGGCATCTATTTCGGCACCAACAGCGGATCGATCTTTGCCAGCGCCGACGAGGGCGATAGCTGGACCGAGATCGCGCGCCATCTGCCGACCGTGCTGAGCGTGGAGACACTACATCGCACCTAGGCGCCGCGCCTCTGGCCGGAACCGACGCCAAGCAACTTCAGCTCATCCACTGCCCGCCATCGACGTTGTAGGTCTGGGCCACGATATAGTCGGCCTCGGCCGTCGCCAGAAAGATCGCCATGCCGGTCAGGTCGCCGGAGGTGCCCATCCGGCCGAACGGCACCGCCGAGCCGACCGCGCGCTTCTTCTCACCCGGACGCAGCCCCTCGTGCTTGGCGAACAGCGCGTCAACATGGTCCCAGTGCTCGCCATCGACCACTCCCGGCGCGATGGCATTCACGTTAATGCCATAGGCGATCAAGTTCAGCCCCGCCGATTGCGTAAGACTGATGACAGCGGCCTTCGTGGCGCAGTAGACACCCACCAGCGCCTCGCCCCGCCGACCGGCTTGGCTCGCCATATTGATGATCTTCCCGCCCCCGCCACGCGCGATCATGTGGCGTGCTGCCGCCTGCATCGTGAACAGCGTCCCCGCCACGTTGACCGCGAACAGCCGATCGTAGCTCGCCCGCGAGATCTCGGCGATTGGCGCCAGATCAAAGAGGGCGGCGTTGTTGATCAGGATGTCGATCTGGCCCAGCCGCTCGACCGCCGTGGCCACGCCCGCGTCGATGCTGGCCTGGTCGGTGACATCCATCGTTACCGGGATAGCGCCGATCTCTTCGGCGGTTGCGGCGGCGGCGGCCGCGTCAATGTCGGCGATGACCACCCGTGCACCCTCGCCAATATAGGCCGCTGCGAACGCGCGGCCGATGCCGCGCGCCGCACCGGTTATCAGGGCTGTCCTTCCCTGAAGTCGATTCACTGCAGCGCCTTGCCGGCAGCGTCGAACCTGTGCATCCGCGCCGGATCCGGGGTCAGGTGCACGGTGTCGCCGTGATGGGCGTCGAACTCTCCACCCGCGCGGACCGTCAGCATGCCATGATCGGTATGGACATGCAGGTAGGTGTCGGAACCGAGGTGTTCGGACACGCCCACCTTGCCCGTCCAGTCACCCACATCATGCGACAACCGGATGTGTTCGGGGCGAACACCGATGGCATGGGCGCCGTGCTTCGCCGCCTCGGCGCCTTCGACGAAGTTCATCTTGGGGCTGCCAATGAAACCCGCAACAAAGCGGTTCTGCGGGTTGCGGTAGAGTTCCAGTGGACTGCCTACCTGTTCGATGACACCAGCCTGCAGCACCACGATCTTGTCTGCCATGGTCATCGCCTCGACCTGATCGTGAGTCACGTAGATCATGGTCGTCTTCAGCGTGTTGTGCAGTTCCGAGATCTCCAGCCGCATGTTCACGCGCAGGCTGGCATCGAGGTTCGACAACGGCTCGTCGAACAGAAAGGCCGCCGGTTCCCGCACGATGGCGCGGCCGATGGCTACACGCTGGCGCTGACCGCCCGAAAGCTGGCCGGGGCGCCGGTCCAGATAGGGTGTCAGGTTCAGAACCGCCGCTGCCGCCTCGATCCGACGGTTCGCCTCGGCCGGGTCCATACCCGACATCTTCAGCGGAAAGGCGATGTTCTTGCGCACCGTCATATGCGGATAGAGCGCGTAGGACTGGAACACCATCGCCAGACCGCGCTTCGCCGGCGGCAGGGTGGTGGCGTTCTTGCCGTCGATCTCGATGACCCCGCCGCTAACATCCTCCAGCCCCGCGATCAAGCGCAAGAGCGTGGACTTGCCGCAGCCCGAGGGACCGACGAAGACGACGAACTCCCCCTCCTCGATCTCCAGATCCAGGCTGGGGATAACCGCCACCTCGCCGAACTTCTTGGTCACGGCCTTCAGTGAAATCTTGCCCATCGCCTCTCTCCTATTTCACTGCGCCGAAGGTCAGGCCGCGCACGAGTTGCTTCTGGCTGAACCAGCCAAGGATCAGGATTGGCGCGATCGCCATGGTACTGGCCGCGCTGAGTTTCGCGTAGAACAGCCCCTCGGGGCTGGAATAGCTGGCAATGAACGCGGTCAGCGGCGCGGCATTCGCCGCCGTCAGGTTCAGGGTCCAGAACGCCTCGTTCCAGGCAAGGATGACGCTCAGCAGGACTGTCGAGGCGATGCCGGGGATCGCCATCGGCGTCAGGACGTAGAAGATTTCCTCTCGCAATCCGGCGCCGTCCATCCGCGCGGCCTCGAGGATCTCCACCGGGATCTCTTTGAAGTAGGTGTAGAGCATCCAGACGATGATCGGCAGGTTGATCAGCATCAGCACCAGGATCAGGCCGATCCGCGTGTCGAGCAGGCCGAACTGCACGAACAGCAGCGAAATGGGGTAGAGCACGCCCACCGCCGGCAGCATCTTGGTGGAGAGCATCCACAACAGGATGTCCTTGGTCCGGCGCGACGGCACAAAGGCCATCGACCACGCTGCCGGCACAGCGATCAGGATACCCAGAAACGTCGATCCGCCGGCGATGATCACCGAATTCCAGAGGAATCGCATGTAGTTCGACCGCTCCTGCACGACGGAGTAATTCTCCAGTGTGAAGTCGAAGCTCCAGAACAGCGGCGGGTTGTTGATCGCCTGCGCCTCGGTCTTGAAACTGGTCAGGATGGTCCAGTAGATCGGAAAGAAGATCAGAAGGCCGATCGCCCAAGCCAGGGCGGTGGTGGCGACCTTGCGGCGTGTTGAAACTGCACGTGCCATGTCTACCCCCTATCGGTCCAGGTTCTTGCCAACGATGCGCATCAGGAACAGTGCGATGATGTTGGCGAGGATGATGGCGTAGACGCCTCCGGCCGAGCCGAGCCCGATGTTCTGGCTGTCGACGACCCGCTGGAAGATCAGGTAGGTCAGCGTCCGCGTCCCGAAGGATCCGCCGGTGGTCACGAAGATCTCCGCAAAGATCGACAGAAGAAAAATCGTCTGGATCAGGATGACGATGGTGATTGCGCGACCCAGATGCGGCAGGACGATATAGAAGAACCGCGACAGGACCGGCGCGCCGTCCATCTCGGCAGCCTCCAGCTGCTCGCTGTCGAGCGACTGGATCGCCGTCAGCAGGATGAGGGTCGCGAAAGGAAGCCACTGCCACGAGACGATCAGGATGATCGATTGCACCGACGCATCCGACATCCACGACACCGGCTGCGCCCCGAAGAAACGCCACAAATGCGCAAACATGCCGTTCACCGGGTCCATGAACATGTTCTTCCAGACCAGTGCCGAGACGGTCGGCATCACGAAGAACGGCGCGATCACCAGGATCCGCACCACACCCTGGCCCCAGAACGGCTGATCGAGAAGGATGGCAAGGAGAATGCCCAGCAACACGGTGATCACCAGCACGCCGCCCACGATCATCAGCGTAGCCTGCACGCTTGGCCAGAAGGTGCTGGCACCGATGAAGCGCACATAGTTTTCGAACCCAACCCACTCGAGCCCCCGATCCAGACTGTCGCCGCGCATCGGCAGGTAACGCTTGAACGAGAAGTAGAGCGTCATCGTCAGCGGCACGAGCATCCAGCCCAGAAGCAGGATGACGGCGGGTGCCATCATCATCCTTGCTGCGGAACGCGAGTGTTGAGTGGCCATGGATACATCCTTCCTGTCGGCAGGCGGGCCCGCGGGGAACGAAGGTGTCGGAACTGCGACTGTGTGCAGAGGACCGGGGCGGCGCGTGACCGCCCCGGATCTTCGCGGCTGGCGGCCTAGCGGTAGCCGGCCGCTTCCATGGCCTCATTGGTCAGCGCCAGCGCATTCGCCAGCGCCTGGGCGATGGACTGCCGACCCGCATAGACCTCGGCAAACTCCTGGCTCACCTCGGTGGCGATGCCCGCGAATTCGGGAATCGCGACGAACTGGACGCCGACATAGGGCACCGGCTCAACGGTCGGGTTCGTCGGGTCGGCCGCGTTGATCGAGTCGAGCGTCTTCTGCGCGAACGGAACTTCCTGATACTCAGGGGTCTCGTAGAGAGAGGTGCGCGCGCCCGGCGGCACGTTGGCCCAGCCTTCGTTCGCAGCCACAAGCTCGATATACTCGCGCGAGGTTGCCCACTCGATGAACTGCATCGCGGCGTCGGCCTGCTGGGTGCCCGCCGGAATTGCCAGCGCCCAGGCCCAGAGCCAGTTCGCCCGCCGGTCCACGCCGTCACGGTTGGGCGCCAGCGCAAACCCGACGGAATCGGCGACGGTGGAGTCGTTGGGGTTGGTCACGAACGAGGCCGCAACCGTCGCGTCGATCCACATGCCGCAGCGGCCCTGCTGGAACAGCGACAGGTTCTCGTTGAAGCCATTGGTGGCATAGCCCGGCGGGCCGTAGGAGTTCATCAGATCGACGAAGAAGGTGAGCGCCTCTTCCCATTCGGGCTGGTCAAACTGCGCGTTCCAGTCCTCGTCGAACCAGCGGGCGCCAAAGGAGTTGCCGGTCACGGTGATAAAGGCGCCGCCCTCACCCCAGCCCGGCTTTCCACGCAGGCAGATGCCGTAGATGTCGTTGGCGGGATCGTGCATGGCGGCCGCGGCTTCGCGGATGAATTCCCAGGTCGGTCCATCCGGCATTTCGAGACCGGCCGCCTCCATCAGGTCTGTGCGATACATGACCATGGAGCTTTCGCCATAGAACGGCGCGGCATAGAGAGTACCGTCATGGGACAGGCCCGCCCGCATCGCCGGCAGCAGGTCATCGACGTCGTATGCTTCGGAAAGGTCGTCCAGCGGCACAAGCCATCCGTTCGCACCCCAGATCGGCGTTTCGTACATGCCGATCGTCATGATGTCGAACTGGCCGCCGCTGGTGGTGATGTCGGTGGTCACGCGCTGGCGCAGCACGTTCTCCTCCAGCGTGACCCACTCGACGGCGATGCCCGTCTGCTCGGAGAACACATTCGTGTAGCCCTGCATGCGGATCATGTCGCCGTTGTTGACGGTCGCGATGGTGATGGATTGCGCAGATGCCGCCGTCGACAGCGCGGCCACCGCGCACGCGCCGAGCAGCGCGTGTGCATAATGTCTCATGGGTCTCCTCCCTCTGACGGTAGTGAGCAAATACTCACGACACGGGCACTTATTCACCATTTGGCGCGATTCTGTCAACGGAAATCCCGAATCTGCGCCCAGAGGCCCGTCAAACCGCCGACAGCAGACCGCGGGCCGTCGTTTCGTCGGTGACCAATCCGTTGATGATGCGACCGATCAGTGCCGCCTTGATCGCGGCCAGCTTCGTCTGGCCTGCCGCGACGCCAATCACCGGCGCAGGGCGACCGGGCTCTATGCGCACACCCCCGCTGCAGTTCGTCAGCGGCGAGTCCACGTAGCGCCCGGCGCTGTCATAGATCCAGCCGACGATCTCTCCGGTCGCGCCCTTGGCCTGAACATCACGCAACTGATCCAGTGAAATGAACCCGTCCTTGTAGATGGGCGCATCATCCCCCATCTGGCCGATGCCCACGAAGGTCACGTCGGCCTCTCGGGCGAGCTTGACCGCTGCCTTTACTGGGCCAAGCGCATGGAAAAGGTCGCGCTCCTCGGGTGTCGCGGAAACCACCGGCACAGGCATCGGATAATGCGGCGCATGAAGCTTGTCGGCGATGCGCATGATGACACCGAAGAACGACGCCGACCCGTCGGGAGCGATGTTGCCAATCAGAGATACGATCCGATGCCGCTCGGTTGGCGCCGCGGAAAGCTCCCACGCCATCGAGTTCAGCGATCGGCCTGTGCCGAAGGCGATAACCAGCGGGTCAGGGCGTGCAAGGAAGCTCTCCAACAGCGCCGCGGCCGCCGCAGCGGTCGCCTGTGACGGGTCCGCCCCGGCCCCAAGATCGGGGGCGACCCTAACATGGCCAAGGTCGAACCGCCGGATCAACTCTGCCTCCAGCGCGAGGCAAGATGCCAGCTTGTGCTCGAGCCGGACGTGGATAAGACCCTCGGCAATCGCGCGAGACACCAGCCGCTGAGCGCGCTGGCGCGACACGCCCATCTCGCGTGCGATCTGGTCCTGCGTCATCCGACCGACGTAATAAAGCCAGCTAGCCCTAGCGGCCTCATCCAGAACGGTTGCGTCGCCTTCCTCGATCATCGGTGCCTCCTTCGCCGATCCAGCGTCGGGCATAGGTCGAAAAATGCCGCGAAGCCGGCGAAACTGCCATGCGCCGGCAGCGCACCATCACGATCCGGTTCGACCGCGCCGCGCAGATGGCTGCCACCTGTGAAGCGCAGGACCTGCATGCCCGCGGCATGACCCGCTCGCACCCCGGGCACACTGTCTTCGATCACCAGGCAGCGCGCAGGCGTGACCCCCATGGCTTTGGCTGCGAACAGAAACAGGTCAGGTGCCGGTTTTCCCCGCGCAACCTGCGAAGCGGTGAAGACGCGCCCGTCGAACCACTGCGCGAGGCCAGTGACCTCAAGCGTGCGATTCACGCGGGCGGGGCTGCTGCTTGTTGCAAGGCAATAGGGGCGGGCGATGTGGCGCAAAACATCTTCGACCCCCGGCATCACACGAAGCTCACGGTCAAAGACCGCCATTAGCTGCGCGCGATACTCTGCCTCGAAGCTCTCGGGCAGTTCGACACCCCAGGTTGCGCGCACTTCGGCCAAAACCGTTGGGTAGCTGCGCCCGAGGAAGTGATCGCGAACGAAATCGAGGTTCATGTCGACGCCGTAGGGACGCAGCGCCTCGACCAGCATCGACGCACTGATCAATTCGCTGTCGACCACGACGCCGTCGCAGTCGAATATCACCAGATCCGGCGCCATGGTCTGCAAGCCCTCCCTCGGCTCCGTAGCTCTATGCCACGGAACGGCGGGGCCGCAACAGCCCGGCTTCTCGGCGGGTGTTCCGGCATAGCAGCTTAGGCGTCGTCCTCGGGCTCATCCTCTGACTGTGCTTCAGATTCCTCAGACGCCGGGGCGTGGCGCGCCTCCGCCTCGTCCAATGGGCGCAGGTCAAAGGCGACCGACAGGCGGAACTCGCCCGCATCGGTATCCACCTCGACCGCCCCGCCAACTTGCTGCGCAAACGCGTCGAGCAGTTGAGAACCCAAACCAGTGCCGATCTCTTCGCCGCTTGCGGCCAGGGCTGCGGGTGCGCCGGCGCTGTTCGCTATCGACAGCCGCGCTCGCATCGGCGCAATCTCTTCGAACGTGACCTCAAGTGCGGGCACGCTGCCATCAGTCGAAGCCGCATACTTCAAGGCATTCGTAAGCGCCTCGGTCAACAGAAGCGCCAATGGTACTGCCTGATCCGGCGTCATCCGCAGTGGCGCGAAACTCGATTTCACCGCGAACCTGCGGCCAGGCCCGGTTCCCATCTTCACGACTTGACGAAGGATATCGGACAGCAATTCGTCGGCCAGGATGTCCGTCAGTCCGGTGGTCTGGTAGAGCCCTCGGTGAATCGTTGCCAGGCTCATCACCCGGTCGCGCAGCCCGTGCATCAGCCAGCGCGCCTCTTCTGACCGTGTCTGGCGCATCTGCATGTTCATGATCGAAGCAATAAGCTGCAGGTTGTTCTTCACCCGATGATGCACCTCGCGCAGGAGCACCTCCTTCTGATGCACCGCGTTCTCCAGTTCGGCCTTGTCATAGATGATCGTCTGCGTCATGCGTTCGAACGCCTGAGAAAGCTGACGGATCTCAAGCGGTGCCTCGCGCATCATGCGCATGTCGACGCGCATGTCGCCCCCGGCAAAGGCCGTCATCGCGCGGCGCAGCTTCGAGATTGGGTTGGTGACAAGTCGCGCGGCGCCGAGCCACGCGACAAGCAGACTGGCAATCCACATGAGCGCGGGGAACAGAACCGTTGCCACCGAGGTCATCGAGCCGGGCCGGTATACCTCTGCCGGCCAAGTGCCGAGAGCGTAAAGCTCACCGTTGATGAGAGGCACGATCGAATAGACGCGTTGTCGCCCGGCCTGCGAAACGGCGCCGAAGGCGACCGGTGGTGTGCCGACAAAGGCCGCGAGGGAACGATCGCGCGGCAGAAGCTCGGCGGCCGCCGACGCCCCTCCGCTTGCCGTCAGCACCTCACCCTGACGATTGAAGGTCACCAGCGCGGCTGTCTCGCGCGAGAGGCCAAGGGAAAGCGCCGGCGCTTCCTCGTCTTCCTCACGATGCAACGTCGAATGCGGCACGTTCACGGACACGATCCCATTGATCTCGCCGTCGTCCCCGCGGACGGGCTGGCTGACCGTGACCACCGGGCGGCGCGCGACTGGCGCCATCGGATGCACCGCGAAGGCGGCTTCGTCGAGGCCAAGCAGCCGCGTGTAGACAGGATCCTGCGACAGATCGAGTTGACGGTCGGTCGACGCACAGGTAACCTGACCGTCGAGCGGCACGAACGCCACCATGGAGTAGTTCAGGCCATCTTCGACGAAGGATCGCATCAGTTCGCGACACAGATCTTCATCGTCGATGACTGACTGCAGCGTGATGGCCAATGCCTCTGCAAGACCGCGCGCGCGCTGAATTGTGCGCAGTTGCGATTCCACAACCAGCAACGTCTCACCCAGAAGGGCAGCGCGAGATCTCGCCTCGGCCTCGCGCATCGCACTTACGGTCTGCATGATCGCGATCAGGCCCAGAGGAAGCAGGGCCACAGACAGAAGTACCGCCAGCCTGAACCCGAGGCGATCAGTCACGTGGCGCACGCGCACCGCAGCTGTTGGCTTCATGCAGCATCTGCCCGACGCGGCGTGTTCCCAGGCGTCATCGCCGCAAGGGTACGGCTATCAGTCACCTCTACAAGCGACTCGCCGTTCGCAAGACCAAGCAGTGCAGCCAGTCGCGTCCGGGCACGATTGGCCCGGCTCTTCACCGTGCCGACCGCCACGCCCATCACCTCGGCCGCTTCCTCGCACGAGAGGCCGGATGCGCCGAGAAGGATCAAAACCTCTCGATGCTCTGCCGAAAGCTTGTCGAAGGCCGCACGAAATTCACCGAACGCCAAGCGTGCGTCGTGAACCGGCGCATCGCAGAGCGTCGCGGCGAAGTTGCCATCTGGATCGGCAACTTCGCGACGGCGCTTGCGCTGGATTGAGTAAAAAGTGTTGCGCAGGATCGTGAAGAGCCACGCCCGCAGATTGGTTCCTGCCTTGAACTGATCAAACTTGGACCACGCCTTTACAAGCGTATCCTGCACAAGATCATCGGCGGCGTCCGGATTCCCTGTCAGGCTGCGTGCGAATGCTCGCATCGCCGGCAGATGTGTCATCAGATCTTCGCGCGGATCCTTGGCCATCATCATTTCTGCTCCCGCGTGGCACGCAGCCTGTCCAGTAAATCGTGAAAACGCTCGGGCACGTCCTGCTCCATAAGTTCGGCATAGACTCGACGAAGATTTTCGTCGATCACCTTCATTGTGTCAGGATCGTCACCGCTTTTGCTGATGGGCGGTTCCGTGTTCCGCATGAGACGGTCCTTTTTTTGCTACTACTCGCGGAACCGAACGTCATCGCGGCGCGTTTGGTTCCCGACCAACTTCAGTCTGAGGCAAAAATGTCAAAAAATGAAACCCGTGATGTCGCGGATGCGGTGGCAGAGGCGCTACCTTTTCTGCGGCGCTACGCGCGCGCGCTTACCGGAAGCCAACTAACAGGCGATAACTACGCAGCAGCGACGCTCGAGGCAATCCTGAGTGACCGCACGATCCTCGAATCCGCGCCGGACCCGAAGGTGGCCCTGTTTCATGCCTTTCATGTCGTATGGTCAAGCGCTGGCGCCCCTTTGGGAGAGCCGGATTCGCCGCTTTCAGCGCGCGCTCAGGGTCACATGGCGAAGCTGACGCCCAACACGCGTGAGGCGCTGCTGCTCCATTCGGTAGAAGGCTTCCGGGTTGAAGAGATCGCAACGATCATGCGGGTGGAGCCCAACGAGGCGGGCGAGCTCATCGAGA
>JBJHCH010000092.1:0-15675 GCA_050485905.1 Paracoccaceae bacterium
GGCCCGTCTCACCAATGCGCACGGTCATCTCGCGTTGAACCGGGCGAAACTCCCACGGCATGTCCCGGTCGCGCGAGGCGTCGAAGCGCACGCGGACGGTCTGTTCCAGTATCTCGTCCGACTCGCCTGAAGCGACGGCAGTGGTGCCACCGTATCCGGTCACCCGGCAGAACCAGTCGTAGAGCGGCACGGCTGCAAATCCCATCGAGGCCATGAAGACCACGACGCCGACCAGTTGCAGCGCAGTGCGCAGCTTTGCATCCAGCCGCCTCATTCGTCCGGCTCCGGCGGCAGGATCGAGGTACGGTAGGTGTGGTCGAACGCCTCGATTGACCCGCCGCCCGACACCTTGGCGATGGTCAGACCGAAGACGAGGAATGCGAACGCCACGAGCAGCAGGCCCACGCCCAGATTGCGCCCGAACCGGCGGTGATGAATCTCGTGCTCGACCTTAAGCGTCATGTCACCAGCCCCCCAACCCGAAGGGTTTCAGACCTGCCTCGGCCATGAGCGCGCCGAAATGCAGGAAGAGATACAGCAGCGAGAAGCGGAAGAAGCGCTTCTCCACTGCATAGCGGTCAGCCTCGGCCACCGCCTCGTCGCGCCGCCAGATCCGGATTGCGCCAAGCACGAAGATCGCGTTCAGCACCACCGCAGCCGCCAGATAAACAGGCCCGCCGATAGCGGTGAAGCCGACGCCGATGGCCACCGGGACCAGCGCCAGAGTATAGGCGAGGATATGGTTGCGTGTGACGCGCCGACCATGGGTCACCGTAAGCATCGGCACCCCGGCGCGGGAATAGTCGTCTTTCATGAACAGCGCCAGCGCCCAGAAATGGGGCGGGGTCCACATGAAGATCAGCGCGAACATCAGCACCGATTCGATAGAGACGCCCCCCGTTGCCACCGCCCAGCCGATCATCGGCGGGAAGGCCCCGGCGGCGCCACCTATCACAATGTTCTGCGGCGTCGCGCGCTTCAGCCACATCGAATAGACCACCGCATAGAAGAAGATCGTGAATGCCAGAAGCAGGGCGGAAAAGATGTTCGCGGCCAGGCCAAGCATGACGACCGCGATGCCAGAGAGGCCGACGCCGACGGCCAGCGCCTCATCCGCTGTCACGCGCCCTGCCGGAACGGGGCGCGATTGCGTGCGGCGCATCACCCGGTCGATATCGGCATCCCACCACATGTTCAGTGCGCCCGAAGCCCCCGCCCCGAGGGCAATGAACAGGATCGATGCGAAACCGATCATCGGATGCACGCCTACAGGCGCCACCAGCAGCCCCGCCAGCGCCGTGAACACCACCAGAGACATCACGCGCGGCTTCAGCAACGCAACGTAATCGCCGAAGCTGGCCTCGACCGGCTGTTCGTAGGTGCGAATCTCGGTCACACGGGTCTCCCGTTGACGGCCGCAGGCGCCGGGGGCGCCTGCGATCAGGTCAGTTGCTGGCCAGATCGGTCTCGCGCGGGGTGCCGCCGTATTCCTCGATCATGGCGTCGAGCCATTCGAAGTAGGCTTCCTCGCTGACAACCTTCACGGTGATCGGCATGTAGGCATGGGCAATGCCGCAAAGCTCCGAACATTGGCCGAAGTAGATGCCCTCGCGTTCGGCGTTGAACCACAGTTCGGCAAGTCGGCCGGGGACCGCATCCTGCTTCACACCAAATGCAGGGATCGTCCAGGCATGGATCACGTCGCTGGCGGTCACCTGCACGACGATGTCGCGGCCAACCGGCACAACCATCGCCGTATCGGTGGCCAGCAGGAAATCATCGCGTGTGTATCCCGCCTCGATCAACTGCTGCTCGACCTCGGGCGTCAAGCGGTTGTCGCCACCTGTGGCCGGCGAACCGATCATGTAGCTGTCGAATTCGAGATCGTAGTCGCCATACTCATATGTCCAGAACCACTGCTTGCCAGTCACCTTGATGGTCAGATCGCCCTCGGGTATCTCCATCTGCTTGAAAAGCACCGGCAGCGAGAAGGCGCCGATGAATACCAGGATGATGATCGGCACGACGGTCCATGTGACCTCAATGGGCGAGTTGTGGGTAAAGGTCGCAGGCGTCGGATTGGCACGGCGGTTGTAGCGGACGATGACCCAGACCAGCAGCCCCAGAACGAAAAGGCTGATGATTCCGATGATGATGTTCAGCATCCCGTCGAGCCATTGCAGATCGCGCGCCAGTTCGGTCACCGCCGGCTGAAACCCCATGCCGCGGTCGACCGGCCGGCCGATGGTTTCCAGCCCGTCCTGGGCGCGCGCCGCCACAGCAGTCAGCGCGGTCAGTGCAATGGCCCCAACGGCAGGCTTGAAGTGTGCCAATCCCATAGTCATGTTCCCATCTGTCGCGCGGCGTCTTTCGTCCGCTTGGCCACGATCCCGGTATGCACCGGCATCCCGTTGTTTCTGGACGTCGGTAAAACCATATTACTGCCGGATCGACAAGCGATGTTGTTGCGGCAAAGGGACGCCGCCGCGCCCCAGACCGGAGCCTGACATGACCGATGCGCCGTTTCGCCCCTTTGAAACCCTGCTGGATGAGAGCCGCGCGCTTGCGATCCTGCGCGACGCGACGCGGGGCGCCGACGATGGCGAACTTTTCCTGGAGCGCCGTCGGTCAGAGGCAATCGTGCTGGACGATGGCCGCATCCGCTCGGCCAGCTACGACGCGTCCGAAGGGTTCGGTTTGCGAGCGGTGCGGGGCGAGGTCGCGGGATATGCCCATTCGACCCACGTGACCGAGGCTGCACTCAGGCGCGCCGCGGAAACTGCCCGGCTGGCCGTGGGCGACGGCGGCGGCGCGCTTGCCCCGCCACCGCCCGGAACCAATCGGCGTCTCTATGGCGACAACGACCCGATGGCCGACGCCGGCTTCGCGGTGAAGATCGATACGTTGCGCGAGATCGACGCCTGTGCCCGAGCGCTGAACCCACAGGTGGTTCAGGTCTCGGCCACCGTCGCCGCATCGCTGCAAGAGGTGGAAATCCTGCGCCCCGAGGGGCTGCGGCTGCGCGATATCCGCCCGATGGCACGGCTCAATGTCTCGATCATCGTCGAACGCGGCGGGCGGCGTGAATCGGGCAGCATCGGCGGCGGTGGTCGCTTTGGGCTAGCGCAACTGCTGGCGCGCGACCATTGGGAAGGCGTGGTGCGAGAGGCGCTTCGAATCGCGCTCGTGAACCTCGATGCAGAACCGGCACCGGCGGGTGTGATGGATGTGGTGCTCGGCGCTGGCTGGCCCGGCATCCTTTTGCACGAGGCGGTCGGTCACGGGCTGGAGGCCGACTTCAACCGCAAGCAGACCTCTGCCTTCTCGGGGCTGTTGGGAAGCCGTGTTGCCGCCCCGGGTGTCACGGTGCTCGACGACGGCACGATCCCGGATCGGCGCGGCTCGCTTTCCTTCGATGACGAGGGCACACCTTCGGGCAAGAACGTGCTGATCGAGGACGGCATACTGGTGGGCTACATGCAGGACCGTCAGAACGCCCGGCTGATGGGCGTGGCCCCCACCGGGAACGGCCGGCGCGAGAGCTACGCGCATATTCCGATGCCCCGGATGACCAACACATACATGCTCTCGGGCACAACACCAGCGGCTGAGATCGTGGCAGACCTGAAGGATGGTCTATACGCGGTCGGCTTCGGCGGCGGTCAGGTGGACATAACCAACGGCAAGTTCGTCTTTTCCTGCACCGAGGCTTACAGGGTACGCAACGGACGCATCGAGGCGCCGGTGAAGGGCGCGACTCTGATCGGCGATGGTGCCACCGCGTTGCGGCAGATTCGCGCGATCGGCGACGACATGAAGCTAGATCCAGGTATCGGCAACTGCGGAAAGGCGGGGCAATGGGTGCCTGTTGGGGTGGGCCAACCGACGCTGATGATCGGCGGGCTTACAGTCGGCGGCTCTGCGACCTAGCTCGTGAAGATTTCCGCGACCCTGTTCATCACCTGTTAACCTTGCCCGACGATTCTCCGACTTGAATGAGGCGGGGCGATGATGGTCGAAGATTTGTTTTCTTCTCCCACACCCTTCACCCCACCCACCACGGAAGAAGACCGGCTGGATTGGCTTCGTCTCATTCGCTCGCGCCGGGTCGGCGCAACAACCTTTTTCCGCCTGATGTCAGAGCACGGATCAGCGCGCGTTGCACTTGAGGCGCTGCCAGAGATCGCACGGGCGGCCGGAGTCGCAAAGTACGAGATCTGCCCGCGGGGCTTGGCCGAGGCAGAGTTGCGATCAGGTCAAAAGGCGGGGGCGACATTGCTCTGCTACGGTGCGCCCGGTTATCCTCAGGCGCTTCAAGATCTCTCCGACGCGCCGCCGGTTCTCTGGTCGCTTGGCGATCCTGAGACCCTGGCGCGCCTCAGCATCGCCGTTGTCGGGGCGCGCAATGCGTCCAGCCTTGGCCAGCGGATGGCGCGCAAGATCGCGGGCGAACTGGCAGAGGCCGGATATTGCGTCGTCTCTGGTCTGGCGCGCGGCATCGACGCAGTCGCCCATGATGCGGCGCTGAAAGCGGCCAACGGTACCGGCGCGACAGCGGCGGTGCATGCCGGCGGCGTCGACAATCTTTATCCGCCAGAGAACGCCGACCTCGCCCGGAGAATAGGCGAAACAGGGTGCCGCCTGTCGGAACAACCGCCCGGCCTCGCGCCGCAGGCACGGCATTTCCCATTGCGAAACCGAATAATTTCGGGCCTTGCCCGCGCTGTCGTGGTCGTCGAGGCGGCCGGGCGTTCGGGCAGCCTGATCACTGCGCGCGAAGCTGCCGAGCAGGGGCGCGAGGTGCTGGCCGTGCCCGGACATCCGCTGGATGCGCGAGCCGAGGGCTGTAACCAGTTGATCCGCGATGGCGCGACCCTGATCCGCAGCGTGTCGGACGTGATGGAGGCGCTGGGTCCGGTAGCCTCACCGCTCACGCGGCGCATCGTCCTCGGCCAGACGCCGAAGCCTGTCCAGGCCACTGCGGCGCCGGCACCTGCGGTGCCCGTCGAGATTGGCAACCTTCAGCAGGCGATTCTCGATCGGCTTGGGCCCAGCCCGCTGGCCGAGGATCAGTTGATACGCGATCTTGCGCTGACGCCGGCCACGGTCGCACCAGAGCTTCTGATGCTCGAACTCGAGGGCCGCGTCGTGCGTCAGCCGGGTGGGCTGTTGGCGCTGGCCTGATACAACCGATCCGCGAGCTGCCACAACGGCGCGGATTGACAAACGCCACCCCGCCCCCACATGTGCCGCCAAACAGCAAAAGCGTTTTGCATGAGGGTTTCATGGCGGTTGTCGTTGTCGAATCTCCGGCCAAGGCCAAGACAATAAACAAGTATCTCGGGTCCGACTATGTCGTGCTCGCATCCTACGGCCATGTCCGCGACCTGCCGCCGAAGGACGGATCGGTCGATCCCGAACATGAGTTCGAGATGAAATGGGAGGTGGCGGCGGACAGCAGGAAGCACGTCCGCGCCATCGCCGAGGCGCTGAAATCCGACAACACCCTGATCCTCGCCACCGACCCCGACCGCGAGGGCGAGGCGATTTCGTGGCACCTGCAGGAGGCGCTGGAAAAGTCCCGCGCGATCCGGAAGGACACCAAGGTCAGCCGCGTCGTCTTCAACGCGATCACCAAGGCCGCCGTGACCGAGGCGATGAAGACCCCGCGCCAGGTCGATGCCGCCCTGGTCGAGGCCTATCTGGCCCGCCGGGCGCTGGACTATCTGGTCGGCTTCAACCTTTCGCCTGTCCTGTGGCGCAAGCTTCCGGGCGCGAAATCGGCGGGCCGGGTGCAATCGGTCTGCCTGCGCCTGATCGTCGAGCGCGAGATGGAGATCGAGGCCTTCCGCGCCCGCGAGTACTGGACCGTCAGCGCCGAGCTTGAAACGCCCCGAGGGCAGACCTTCACCGCCCGGCTGACCCTGCTGGGCGGAAAGAAACTCGACCGCTTCGACATTCCGAGCGCTGAATCGGCAGAGATTGCGGTACAAGCGATCACTTCGCGCGTTCTGAAGGTCGCCTCCGTCGAGGCGAAGCCCGGCAGCCGCAACCCGGCCCCGCCCTTCATGACGTCGACTCTGCAGCAGGAGGCGAGTCGCAAGTTCGGCATGGGAGCCAAACAAGCGATGAGCGCGGCGCAGCGCCTCTACGAGGCTGGTCACATCACCTATATGCGGACTGATGGCATCGACATGGCACCCGAGGCGGTGATGGCTGCGCGGGACGCGATCAAGGACCGTTTTGGCGCAAACTACGTCCCGGACAGTCCGCGGATGTACAAGAACAAGGCGAAGAACGCCCAGGAAGCCCATGAATGTATCCGCCCGACAGACATGTCGGCCGCGCCGGAAAAGCTGCGGATCACCGATGCAGACCAGCGCCGACTTTACGACCTGATCTGGAAGCGCACCATCGCCAGCCAGATGGCGGCGGCCCGACTGGAGCGCACGACTGTGGAGCTTGCCAGCGCAGACGGACAGGTGGGGCTGCGCGCCACCGGGCAGGTCGTGTTGTTCGATGGCTTCCTGAAGATCTATGAGGAGGGCCGCGACGACGACGAGGGAGAGGACGGCGCACGCCTGCCCCAGATCATGCAGGGCGAGCCGGTCGCCAAGCGCGAGATCAAGCCGGAACAGCACTTCACCCAGCCGCCGCCGCGCTATACCGAGGCGACGCTGGTCAAGCGGATGGAGGAACTCGGCATCGGCCGGCCCTCCACCTATGCCAGCATCGTCACCACGATCCAGGATCGCGAGTATGTCCGCAAGGACAAGAATCGCCTGATACCCGAGGACAAGGGGCGGCTGGTGACGGCCTTCCTGTCGAACTATTTCCGCCGCTACGTGGAATACGACTTCACCGCCGATCTGGAAGAGCAACTCGACGATGTTTCGGCCGGCGCGCGCGATTACAAGGAAGTGCTGAGCCGTTTCTGGCGCGACTTTTCCGCCGCGTTGTCCGAAACGTCGGAGCTGCGGATATCCGAGGTGCTGGAGAAGATCGACGAGGTTCTGGCCCCGCATCTTTATCCGCTGCGCGCAGACGGTGGCGATCCCCGGCAATGCCCGACCTGCGGTGTTGGTCGGTTGAACCTGAAGACGGCGCGATCCGGCGGCGCATTCATCGGCTGTTCCAACTATCCAGACTGCCGGTTCACCAGGTCGCTTTCCGCTACCGCCCTTGGCGACGAGATGGCGGCGCTGGACGGCAAGGTGCTCGGCGAGGATGCCGGTGAGAAGATTACTTTGCGGATCGGAAGATTCGGCCCCTATGTGCAGCGTGGCGAGGCGAGCGAAGATGTGCCGAAGCCACCCCGAGCGTCATTGCCCAAGGGTTGGGCGGCCGAGGAGGTGGATCTTGACCGGGCGCTGCAGCTTCTCTCGCTCCCGCGCCTCATCGGACAGCACCCCGAAGACGGCGAGCGGGTAGAGGCCGGGATTGGGCGCTATGGCCCCTTCGTTAAGCACGGCAAGATTTATGCCAATCTACCCGAGGTCGAAGAGGTCTTTACCATCGGCATGAATCGCGCGGTCGAGGTTCTGGCACAGAAATCCAGCCGCGGCCGCAACACCTCGGCACCCGCGCCGCTTCGCGAGTTGGGCGAACATCCCGACGGCGGGCCGGTACAGGTGATGGAAGGGCGCTACGGGCCCTATGTCAAATGGGGCAAGGTCAACGCGACATTGCCAAAGGAGAACTCGCCCGAGTCCGTCACGCTGGAGCAAGCACTGGCGCTGGTCGCCGCCAAGGCAAGCAAGGGACGGGGTGGCCGAGCCCGCAAACCTGCCGCGAAGGCAACGTCCGCCAAGGCAAAAGCTGCAAAACCAAAGGCACCGGCCAAGCGAGCTGTCAAAGGCTGACCGCGAAGGGCGGCTCGATTGACACCGTGGCCCCGGCGGGCCACTACTCTGCGCGTCTGAGGCATGACGGGGGCGATGATGAACAAGGTATACGGATCGGCAGCCGAAGCGCTGGACGGCCTGCTGTTTGACGGCATGACCATTGCTGCCGGAGGCTTCGGACTTTGCGGGATCCCGGAACTGCTCATCGCGGCGATCCGAGATGCCGGAACGAAGGATCTGACCGTTGCCTCGAACAATGCCGGTGTCGATGGCTTCGGACTGGGCGTGTTGCTGGAAACGCGCCAGGTGAAGAAGATGATGTCGTCTTATGTCGGTGAGAATGCTGAGTTCATGCGCCAGTATCTCTCTGGTGAACTGGAACTGGAGTTCAACCCGCAGGGAACACTTGCCGAGCGGATGCGCGCCGGTGGGGCTGGCATCGCAGGCTTCTACACGCGGACAGGGGTAGGAACCGTCGTCGCAGAAGGCAAGCCGCATATGGATTTCGACGGCGAAACCTATGTGCTGGAGCGTGGCATCGTCGCCGACCTGTCCATCGTGAAGGCCTGGAAGGCCGACGAGACCGGCAATCTGGTCTTCCGCAAGACTGCGCGCAACTTCAACCCGCCGGCTGCAACCTGCGGCAAGGTCTGCGTGGCCGAGGTCGAAGAGATCGTACCGATCGGCAGCCTTGACCCCGATCATATCCATCTGCCGGGGATTTATGTGCACCGGCTGATTCAGGGCGAACACGAAAAGCGGATCGAACAGCGCACCGTGAGGGCCGCATAAGGGAGACGAGAACATGGCTTGGGATCGCAACCAGATGGCCGCACGGGCGGCGCAGGAATTGCAGGACGGCTGGTACGTCAACCTTGGAATCGGCATCCCGACGCTGGTGGCAAACTACATTCCCGAGGGAATGACGGTGACGCTGCAGTCGGAGAACGGGATGCTGGGCATCGGCCCCTTTCCGACAGAGAATGAAGTGGACCCCGATCTTATCAATGCCGGGAAGCAAACGGTGACGGCGCTGCCGCACACAGCGTTTTTCGATAGCGCGCAAAGCTTTGCGATGATCCGCGGCGGCAAGATCGCCATGGCGATCCTCGGCGCGATGGAGGTGGCAGAAAACGGCGATCTGGCAAACTGGATGATCCCGGGCAAGCTGGTGAAGGGTATGGGCGGCGCGATGGATCTGGTCGCCGGCGTAAAGCGAGTCGTGGTCGTGATGGATCACACCAACAAGGCTGGCGAGTCCAAGGTTCTGAAAGCCTGCACCCTGCCGTTGACGGGTACGGGCGTCGTGAACCGCATCATCACCAACCTGGGCGTGCTGGATGTGGTCGGGGGCGGGCTGAAGATCGTCGAAACCGCCCCCGGCGTGACCGAGGACGAGATGCGGGCCGCGACCGAGGCAACCATCGTCAACTGATCAGCCGCGCACCCCGGTGCGGAAGACGCAGCCGTCGCTGACAAGCTCTGGCGGGGTAAGGCACAGGCCGCGCGCCACCTGCCAGGCCGCCAGCACCTTTGGCACATAGGCCCGTGTCTCGGCAAATGGCGGTACGCCGCCGTTCCGCCGTACAGCGCCCTCGCCAGCGTTATAGGCGGCTAGGACCATCAGGGGGTCACCTCCGAATTCGCCCATTAGCCAGTCCAGATACGCCACACCACCCCGGATGTTCTGGATCGGATCGGTTGTGTCGGAGACACCGAAGCGATCTGCCGTGGCCGGAATCAGTTGCATGAGGCCGCTGGCGCCCTTGTGGCTCACTGCATCGATGCGTCCTGCCGATTCGATGCTGATGACCGCAAGGACGAGGGCGGGTGATACCCGGGTGCCAACCGTTGCGCGCAACATCTCTGCCCCGTGTTGTTCGGCAATCCGATGCAGGTGCGCAAGTCGCGGAGCAGGAACCGCACTGCCCGACGGACCACGACCCAAAGCAATCAGCGCCGCCTCGAACCGCCCGCCTGCGTCGCCTAGTCGGGGCGAGATCATGTCCCAGTACCAGTCCAGCGGGCCGGTCGCTGCGGGTGCGGGAGCGGCTTGGGCGGTGGCTGCTTCGCGCGTTCTCGGTCGGTCGCCGGGCCGGGCGCCCGGTGGTGCGACCCAGCCGGCAACCGCCAGCGCCCGCGCCTGTTCTTCCGGGTCAATCTGCACGGTGATCCTACGCGACGTACCTGCCGAGGGGGGCGTGACCCGGCGCGGCCCCGGAGAGGACAATAGCGCCGGTGCCGCGGTAGCCGGCGCCGCATCCTCAAGCGGTTCAAGCGCCTGAAGGTAATCCAGCGGCGTGGTTTCGGAACTGGCGGGCTGAGATGCGGCAACCGCAAACAGCAGGCCAGCCGTCAACTGACGAAGAACGAACTGCATCTAGATCTGCCTCAGGTTGTATTTTTCTTCAGTATCAGCAGATCAACGGGCGTTCGCCTAGCCTCAAGCGAAATGCCATCGGGAATCCTGCCATATTTGCAACGGTTTGCGGAACTAGTTCGTCAGAGACTGCGAGCCGCCGGCCTGTATCTCTCGCCATCTTTGTGCCGTGAAGAACCGAAAAAAGGTACGACCGTTGCCGCATTCTCGCCACCCGGCGGCGGAATAACGATCACATGCCGCAAGGGGCGGTGCGGGTCGGCCCCGACATTTCTTCCCTTGAGCGGCGGCGGCGAACTGGAAAAGCAACTGATGGAGAAAGACATGAAACTGTTCAAACTTTACAAGAACTTCCGCGATGACGAATCCGGTGCGGTCACGGTGGACTGGGTCGTGCTGACTGCGGCTATCGTGGGCCTGGCAATCGCAATCGGCACGGTCATCTTCCAGCAGGCCGGCGGCATCGCCTCGGCAATCGACGGCGAACTGCAGTCGGTGAGCGTGAACACCGAACTTCCGGCTCCCAGCGGCGACTGATGACGTCTTCGTGACGGATGCCAACCCCGCAAGCCCTTCATCGCTTGCGGGGTTCTTCATTGCATTTACGATTTCGACACCTCGATCCAACTATCATGACCTAACTTTGTGCGTTCGGGTGAGCTGACTGACAGATCCGCCCGTACCAGGAGAACGTCATGCGGATCATCTTCGGACTCGTCTTCGTGCTTGGCATCTCGCTCGCCGGGTTCGCTGTTTATCTCGTGCAGGGCCACATCAGTCAGACCGAGGCGCAGCTTGAAGCCGAGCGTCGGGCACGCCTTGCCCTTGGTCCAATGGCCGAAGTGTTCGTGATCAAACGCGATCTGAAATACGGCGACACGCTGAAACGGGATGACGTCGCGCGGATGCCGTGGCCGCAGTCCATGCTGCCTCCGAATGCGTTCACGGATGTAGCGGTCCTCTTTCCAGAGGGGGAACAGCGACCGCGCGTCATCCTTCGACCAATGGACAAGTTCGAACCGATCCTCGCCAGCAAGGTCACCGAGCCGGGAGAGGAGGCCGGTCTGAACGTCCGCCTGCCGCGCGGGATGCGCGCCTTTGCCATCCGCGTCGATGTCGCAAGCGGTGTTTCCGGCTTCATCCGGCCCGGCGACCGGGTAGATGTCTATTGGAGCGGCAACTACCGCGAAGGCATGGGAGACATAACGCGGCTGATCGAGGCTGGCGTGCGTATCGTCGCAATCGACCAGGTCGCGGACGAGACCCTGAACTCCGGCGCACAGATCGCGCGGACCGTGACGGTCGAAGCGACACCGCAGCAGGTCGCTGCGCTGGCGCAGGCGCAGGCGACGGGACGGCTGTCGCTTGCTCTCGTTGGCCAAGGAGACGATTCGACCAGCGAAGTGGTCCAGATCGACCAGCAACGCCTTTTGGGCGTCGAGGCCCGCGAAGTCGTCACGGTGGAGAAGGAGCCTGTGTGCACCATCCGTACGCGCCGGGGCGGCGAGCTGAACGAACTGGTGATTCCCTGCACCAACTGACCGCTGCCGGCCGTAGACTTGCAAGCCACCAGGCACCGATCAGAGATCACGACGGGCGACAGGCAGTAAGCTGTTAACGCTTTTCTTCTACCAGTTGGGGCTGGGCTTTGGCTGCTCTGCGGCAGTCTTGAGGGCGATTGTCCCGGTGTGACCGCTACGCCTGGCAAAGCCGATGCTGGAAGGACCGGAACATGCTGCGCGCAAATGCGCTTTCACCAGACCCGGCTTCACCACTCGCCTGCACGGTTTCGCGGGATCTTTCATCATTCGATCTGCTGATCGAGGATATGGACGCCGAGATGGGGCTTCGTTGGGGAAATCTCGTTCCCCATGAGGCCGCTACCTTCCTTCGCCAACCCGAGGCCGATGCCCTTAAACTGCTTGTCATCGTCGTTGAGACCACCGACGGCGACGAGTTGTCGATGATCGGATCGTTGGTCGACATCGCGCAGGGAAAGGACATCCGCGTTCTGCTTATCGCGGCCGAACTCTCACCGCTCGACCTGCACCGACTGCGTCAGGCCGGTGCCGACGATTTCCTTCCCTACCCGCTGCCCGAGGGCGCGTTGCACGAGTCTGTGGACTATCTGCTTCACCCCCCCCCCGCTGTGCTGCCGGCAATCGCGCCAGCGCCAGTCATGGCGCCATCACCGATGGGTGGGCCACCGCCCGAAACCCGACGCCCGCCCCCAGCCATCGATCCGGCAACGTCGCGCAATGGGATCGTTCTGGCGGTTCAAGGGCTGTCGGGTGGCGTCGGCGCAACCACATTCGCCGTCAATCTGGCTTGGGAACTGGCCGTAGCCAAGGACGACGAGCGCCGCGTCTGCCTGATCGACCTCTCGCTTCAGTTTGGCGCCGTGGCAACCTGCCTTGATCTGCCGAGGCGCGACGCGGTACTCGAACTCCTCACCGACCTTTCGTTGTCGGACACCACCGCGTTCAGTCAGGCGCTGATCAGCTACCGCGACCGGCTTCAGGTGCTCACCGCGCCGGCCGAACTTGTGCCGCTGGACCTCGTCAATCCTGATGACATCGAGCATCTGCTCAACCTTGCCCGAGCAGAGTTCGATTTCGTCATCGTCGATCTGCCGGGTGCAGTTTCAGGCTGGACCGATACGGTGTTGACCGGCGCACAAGCCTGCTTTGCGCTCCTGGAGCTTGATCTGCGATCGGCGCAGAACGCGCTGCGGCTTATCCGCGCCCTGAAGGCAGAGGATCTACCCCACGACCGGCTGCGATTTGCGCTGAACCGTGCACCCGGGCGCACCGCCTTTTCGGCGAGGTCACGCGCGCGGCGACTCGCCGAAAGCCTCGATGTGCGGCTGGACCTCGAACTGCCGGATGGGGGCACGGCCGTTGCCGACGCCGCCGACAACGGCCAGCCGCTTGCCGAATGGGCGCCGCGCAACCCCTTACGCAAGGCGATCCAACAACTCGCCGCGGCATGTATCGACGAAGCCGCAGCGCGGCGGGCCTGAGCATACGGAGGAACGAGTAGACAATGTTCAACCGCTTCAAGAAAGAGACACCTGCCGGCCATGCGACTCCGCAAGCGGCCGCCAGTTCCGCTCTCCACGCACCTGCAACAACCGATAATCACCCGGCCCCACCGCCGCCCGCCGCTGCCCCGGCAATGAGCGAGAAGGATCGCAAGCGCCGCGAGCGACTGATCGAGATCCGGATGCAGATGCACCAGCGGCTGCTGGACAACCTGAACCTCGCAGCTCTCGAACGGGCGACGGAAGCCGACCTGCGCGCCGAGATCGCGGCGATCTGCGACGAGGGCATGTCGGAGACCGGTGTCGTCATCACCCGCGAGGAACGCGGCATTCTGCATCAGGAGCTCTATGACGAGGTCATGGGCCTCGGTCCGCTCGAGCCGCTGCTGCGCGACGAATCCGTCAACGACATTCTGGTAAACGGCCCGCAGCGTATATTCATCGAACGGGGCGGCAAGCTTCAGCTCAGCGACGTCACCTTCAAGGACGAACGCCATCTGTTGCGCATCATCGACAAGATCGTCAGCGCCGTGGGTCGGCGCGTCGACGAATCGAATCCCTATGTCGACGCCCGTCTGGCCGACGGGTCGCGCTTTAACGCCATGGTGCCACCGATCGCCGTGGACGGCAGTCTCGTATCGATCCGGAAGTTCAAGAAGGAGAAACTGAAGGTGACCGACCTGGTGGCCTTCGGCGCATTCTCTGATGACATGGCCGCCTATCTGGAGGCTGCGGTCGCCACACGTCTCAATGTCATCGTGTCGGGCGGCACCGGGTCGGGCAAGACGACAACATTGAACGCGCTGTCCTCATTCATCGACAACTCAGAGCGCATTCTGACCATTGAGGACACGGCAGAGCTGCAGCTTCAGCAGGTCCATGTCGGCCGGATGGAAAGCCGCCCACCGAATGTCGAAGGCAAAGGGGCAGTGACGCAACGCGACTGCCTGCGTAACGCGCTCCGGATGCGGCCTGACCGCATCATCGTCGGTGAGACGCGCGGCGAGGAGGTCATCGACATGCTACAGGCGATGAACACCGGTCACGACGGCTCCATGACCACAATCCACGCCAACAACGCCCGCGACGCCGTAAGCAGGTTGGAGAACATGATCGCCATGGCAGGCATCGAGATGCCGCTGAAGGCAGTCCGTAGCCAGATCGCCAGCGCCGTCAATCTGATCGTGCAGGCCAGCCGACTGCAGGACGGCAGCCGTCGCATGGTCTCTATCACCGAGATCACCGGTATGGAGGGTGAGGTCATCACCATGCAGGAGGTATTCCGCTACGAGCGTCTGGGACTGGAGCCCAACGGCAAGATCATCGGTCGCTTCACCGCAACGGGCGTGCGGTCGCACTTCTCGGACCGGTTCCGGCAGTGGGGCTATGACCTTCCGGCCTCGATCTACGAACCCGCAGGGAGATAAAGATGGACATCAGCCCCGCCCCCCTGATCTACGGCGTGATCTTCATCGCCGTCCTGTTACTTGTCGAAGGGCTGTATCTTGTCGTCTTCGGCAAATCGATCAGCCTCAACGCCAAGGTCAACCGGCGGCTCGAACTTCTGGAAAAGGGCGGCACCCGCGAGCAGGTCCTTGAACAACTGCGCAAGGAAATGTCGCAGCACATGCGGTCCACCCGGATACCGCTCTACTCTATCCTCGCGCAGAAAGCACAAAAGGCAAATATCGCATTCTCGCCCCAGGCGCTCATCGCGATCATGGCCGGCGTGTCCGTACTCGCATTTCTTGGCCTGACGATTGGCACGGGGGCCAGCGCGCCGGTGCGGGCGGCCGTGGCATTGGTCATGGGCATCGGCGGTGTCTACCTCTGGGTGAACCAGAAGGCCAAGAAGCGAATATCGCTGATCGAGGAGCAATTGCCCGAGGCGGTGGAACTGATGGTGCGCTCGCTGCGCGTGGGGCACCCATTCTCATCAGCGGTAAACATTGTCGCCAAGGAAGTGGCCGATCCCCTGGGCACCGAGTTCGGCGTGATCGCAGACGAAAGTGCCTATGGCCGGGACGTGTCGGAATCGCTGAAAGCACTGGCCGAGCGGGTCGATATGCAGGACCTGCGCTTCCTGGCGGTCGCGGTCACGATCCAGCAGACATCAGGGGGAAATCTGGCCGAGATCCTCGAAGGTCTCGCAAAGGTCATTCGTGCACGGTTCAAGCTGTTTCGAAGGGTCCGCGCCATCACCGCCGAAGCAAAATGGTCCGGAATGTTCCTGTCGGGGTTTCCGATAGCGGCGCTGGTCGGAATCACACTGATCAAACCAGACTACTACGACGATGTCCGCGAAACCTCGGCCTTTATCCCGGCGGCCCTGGCGGTTGGAACATTTCTCGTGATCAACGTTCTCTACATGCGCGCAATGGTCAACATAAAGGTCTGAGGAGGCAAGG